>CAMCJI010000267.1 GCA_945874805.1 Asaia bogorensis
CAGTCCACTGCACCTACCTTGTCGCCTACGAAGGCACCGCCGAGGACCTCAACGCCTGGCTCGCCCACTACATCGCCCACCACCCGCCGATCATGGCGAAATTCCCAGCCATCCGCGGCATCGAAATCTGCACCCGCCTCGACTGGTGCGGCCGCCTCCCCGTCCCCACAGTCGCCCACATGCAACGCAACAAAGTGGTGTTCGACAGCCCCGAGGCCCTGACCGCCGCTCTGGCCTCCCCCGTCCGCCACGAAATGCGCGCGGACTACCACCTGTTCCCGCCCTTCAGCGGGCCGGTGACGCATTTCCCGATGCGCACGATTGCAGTCGGCAGGTAAGGCAAGGGGCAGGAAGGCAAGTCTTCTTTTTTGGAAAAAAGAAGCAAAAAACTTTTGATACTGGCTTCGCCGATAACCGCACAGACGCGGCACAAGACGGTGAAGCCAAAAAATTTCCACGAAGCCGAACCCGCACTCAACCAGTAAAGCCCCAACCCATCGGACAAAAGTTTTTTGCTTCTTTTTTCCAAAAAAAGAAGACCCTTCCTACCCCTTCCCTTCCGTCTCTCCACCACCCGTCCGATGCCCGCTGACTTGCGCCCCGTCATCCCGTTTCAACGACCAGAAGCCCGGCAGGCCGAGCAGCGGAAACACAGCCGCCATCAGGAACACCAGGTGGAAATCCCCCACCGCGAGCGCCTCCGGGTTTACCGCGACCGCCCCCAGCATTGTCGCCGCGGATGACACGCCGAGGCCCATCGTCAACTGCTGGATGCCGCCGCCCAGGCTGGTGGCGCGGCTGAGGCCGGCGCGGTTGATGTCGGCGTAGGTCATGGTCTGCAGATTGTTGAACTGCATGTTCCGCACCGCCCCGAACAGCAGCACGTAGAGCACGATCGCCCAGTGCGGCACCCCCGGCCCGATCATCACGAAGCCGGCGATGCCCACCGCGCACAGCGTCGAGTTGATCAGCAGCAGGGTGCGAAACCCCCAGGCCCGCAGCAGCTTCACCGAGATGGTGCGTGAGACCAGGGTGCCCACGCTCATCATGAAGGTGAGCGAGCCCGACTCCATCGGGCTCAGCCCCAGCGCCAGTTGCAGCATCAGCGGCAGCAGGAAGGGCACCATGTTCATGCCAATCCGTGTCAGCCCGCCGGCCAGCAGCGAGATGCGGAAGGTGCGAACGGAGAACTGCGTCAAATCCAGTGCCGCATTCGGTCGGCTGCGGGCATGCACGGCGTACCAGGCGAGCGCGCCGGCGGCGGCCATCAGCAGCGGCACCGCCGTCCAGCGCGGCATCCAGCCGTGGCTCAGTTCCTCCAGCGAGAGTTGCAGCAGCAGCATGCCGCTGCCCACCAGCAGGAATCCGGGCAGATCGAACTTCCCAGGCGGCGGCGTATCGACGTCCTGCACATAGCGCCAGGCCATCACCACACCGATCAGGCAGAACGGCACGTTGACGAAGAAGATCAGGCGCCAGTCTGCATAGGTCGTGATCACCCCACCCAGCAACGGACCCATCGTCGGGCCGATCACGGAGGGGATGTTCATGTAGCTGATCGCGCGCGCGAAATCGCTGCGCGCGAAGCTGCGGAACAGGATCAGCCGCCCGACCGGCGTCATCAACGCCCCGCCGAAGCCCTGCAAAGCCCGCGCCGCGATGAGGCTGGGAAAATCCGGTGCCAGGCCGCTGGCCATCGAGCCGAGCGCGAAAATCAGCATCGCCGCACAGAATGTCCGCCGCATCCCGAACCTGTCCGCCACCCAGCCGGACACCGGGATGAACACCGCCTGCGCCAGCACATACACCGTCAGCGCGAGGCCCAGCCGCAACGGCGTCTCATCCAGGCCACGCGCCATCGCGGGGATGGCGGTGGCGACGATGGTGGAGTCCAGCCCTTCGAGAAAAAAGCAGAAGGCGACGACAATCGGGATCATCTTGGCCAGCCGCGGATCGCGGCTGGCCGGCGGCAGGTCGCTCAGGTGAGCAGCGGCGCGCGGGCCGAGGCGAACTCCTCCACAGCCGCCACGAAGCCGTCATGGTCGGCCTGGGTCAGCGGCACGGACAGCGCCATCATGCCGCGCCGGGCGAGCCAGAAGCCCGAGCGGACGAGATCGAAGAACAGCAGGTCGCGCGCCTTGTTGTTGCCGCGCGCCGCGTCCGAGGGGGCCTTGATCGGGCCGCGCATCATGTGCGCCGAGATCATCGAGCCTATGCCGGTGAACTGCATCGCCACGTCATGCTTTTCGGCGATCGCGTTCAGCCGGTCGCGCAGGGCGTCGCCGGTGGCGTTGAGGCGGAAGGATTCCGCGGGCGGATAGACCTCGGTCAGGGCGGCGATGCCGGCCGCCATCGTCAGCACGTTGTTGTTGAAGGTGCCGGCATGCGGCAGCGCATCCGGCCGGCGGGGATCGAACAGGCCGAGCAGGTCGGCCCGCCCGCCGAAAGCGCCGAAGGACATGCCGCCGCCGATGTATTTGCCGAGCGTGGTCATGTCGGGGATCACGCCCAGCCGCTCCTGCAACCCGCCGGGTGAGAGGCGGCTGGTCATCACCTCGTCGAAGATCAGCACGATGCCGTGCTTCGTGGTGGCATCGCGCAAGGCCTGCAGAAAGGCGACATCGGCCGGAATGCAGCCGCCGCCGCCAAGCATGGGTTCGAGGATGACGCAGGCGAGATCGCCCGCGTTGGCCTCGATCTCGGCCAGCGTCGCGTCGATGTCGTTGTAGATGCCGTACACGTAGTCGAACGGCGCGTTGATGTTGATGCCGGGCGAGAAGGTGAACACCGCCCCGTGGTAGCCCGAGCGCATCACCATCACCTTCGAGCGTTTCGTCTTGGCGATCGCGGTGCTGATCGCCAGCAGGTTCGCCTCGGTGCCCGAATTGGTGAAGCGCACCAGCTCCATCGAGGGGAAGCGGGCGGTAACGAGCTCGGCGAATTTCGGCTCGTAGGTGTTGTGCCCGCCCATGTTGATGCCGGCTTCGAGTGCGGTGGTCACCGCGCGGCGGATGGCGGGGTGGCTGTGCCCGGCGATGCCGGCGGTGAACTCGCCGAGGAAGTCGGTGTATTCATGCCCGTCCACATCGAACAGCCGTGCGCCCTCGCCGCGGGCGAAGATCACCGGGAAGGGGTCGTAGAACAGCACGGTGCGGGTATTGCCGCCCGGCATCACCCCGGCGGCGCGCTGGTGGCCGGCCAGGCTTGCGGGGTTGCGGTCGGTGTATTCCTGTTTGGCCTCGTCCAAGGCTGCGTCGAGCGTGATGTTGCGCGAGACATTCATGGCAGCTCTCCTGTGTTGCACTATCGCAGCGCACCAGGGGACAACCGTCAACCGCCGTGTCACACTGGAGGCACCATAGGGGGGTATCAAAATGAGCGGCATCGGAAAAATCGCATTGGTCACGGGTGCCGGCAGCGGCGTCGGCCGGGCCGCCACGCTGGCGCTGCTGCGCGAGGGCTACACTGTCGTGCTCGCCGGCCGCCGGCAGGACGCGATGGAGGAGACGATCGGCATGGCCGGCAATGATGCCGCCCGCACGCTCGCCGTCTCGACGGACGTCACCCAGCCCGCCGCCGTCGATGCCTTGTTTCAGATGATCCGGGACAAGTACGGCCGGCTGGACGTGCTGTTCAACAATGCCGGCGGCAACGTGCCCAGCACCAACTTCGGCGACATGACGTTCGAGCAGTGGCGCCATGTGGTCGATGTGAACCTCAACGGCTGCTTCCTGGTCGCCAATGCCGCCTTCCGGATGATGCGCAGCCAGACGCCGCAGGGCGGGCGGATCATCAACAACGGCTCGATCTCCGCCCATACGCCGCGCCCGGGCTCGGCCGCCTATACGGCGACCAAGCACGCGATCACCGGCATGACGAAGTCGATCGCGCTGGACGGCCGGGCCTTCGACATCGCCTGCGGGCAGATCGATATCGGCAATGCGGCAACCCCGATGACCGCCCGCATGGCCCGCGGCGTGCCGCAGCCGGACGGGACGATGAAGGTGGAGCCGACGATGGATGCCGACAATGTCGGCAAGACCATCGTCTATATGGCCGGCCTTGGGGCGGATGCGAATGCGCTGTTCGTCGTCGTCAAGGCGAGCAAGATGCCGTTCGAAGGGCGCGGCTGAACCTGGGTCAGGCCGGTGCGTTGGCTGTCGCCAGCACCGCATCGGCCAGCACCATCAGCCCCGCCGTCGCCCATTCGGGGGTGATGCTTTCCGCCTCGTTGTGGCTGATGCCGCCGTGGCAGGGGCAGAAGAGCATGACGCTGGGAACCTTGCGGGCGAGGTAGACGGCGTCGTGGCCGATGCCGGTCGGCATGTCCTTATGCCGGTAGCCCCGCGCACCGGCCGCCGCACGCAGCCGGGCGGCGAGGTCGGGGGCGAAGGGCGTCAGGGGGGAGTGCCAGAAATCCTGCACATCGATCGTGACCCCGCGCTCGGCGGCCAGGGCGGCGGCGCGGGATTTGATCTCGGCTCCCATCCAGGCCAGGCGTTCGGGGTCGCCGTGGCGGGTGTCGATGCTGAACCAGACCCGGCCGGGGGCGACGTTGCGGCTGGCGGGCTGCACATCCACCACGCCGACGGTGCCGCGCCCCACCTCGCCGGTGGAGGAGACGGCGGTCAGTGCGATCTCCTCCACCGCGGCGATCAGCGGGGCGGCGGCCATCAGGGCGTCGCGGCGGCCGGCCATCAGGCTGCCGCCATGCGCTTCGGCGCCCTGCACCGTCACCTCGTACCAGCTTTGCGCGAGCGCGTGGGTGACGATGCCGAGGTCCAGGCCCTCGTTCTCCAGCTGCGTGCCCTGTTCGATGTGCAGTTCGAAATAGGCGCCGAGGTTCTGCAGCTCCGCCGGGTCGGCGCTGCCCTGCCAGCCGATGCGGCGGAGTTCTGCGCCGAATTCCGCGCCGGCGGCGTCGCGCTTGGCGAGCACCTCGGCTTCGGTGAACAGGCCCATCGCCGCGCCGCTGCCCATCATCGGCGGGGCGAAGCGGGCGCCCTCCTCATTCGTCCAGTTGATCAGCATCAGCGGCGCTTCGGTCTCCGCCCCCGCCTCCTGCAAGGCGCGCATCAGCTCCAGCCCGGCGAGGACGCCGAGGGGGCCGTCGAACTTGCCGCCGGTGGGCTGGGTGTCGAGATGGCTGCCGATGGCGATGGGCTTGCGGGTGGGGTCGCGGCCGGGGCGGGTGAAGATCATGTTGCCGAGCCGGTCCACCCGCAGCGTGAGGCCGATTGCCTCGGCCCAGGTTTGCAGCAAGGCGCGGCCCTCGGCGTCGAGGTCGGTGAGCGTCTGGCGGTTGCAGCCGCCTTTGGCGGTGCCGCCGATTTCGGCCAGGCGCATCAGGCTTTCCCACAGCCGGGTGCCGCTGAGCGGGAGGTTGGCGCTCATGCCGCGATGATCCGGGCGCGCAGGGCGGCCATGCCCTCGCGGGCGGTGCCGTCGGGGGCGAAGTTGTCCGCGGCGAGCCAGGCCAGCATGGCGTCGCGGCAGGCCGGCCATTCGTTTTCGATGATCGAGTACCAGTCAGTCTCGCGCTGGCGGCCCTTGATGATGAGGTGGGTGCGGTGCCGGCCCTCGTAGGTGAAGCCCAGCCGGTCGGCGGCGCGGCGGGAGGGGGCGTTGAGGGAGTTGCACTTCCAGACGAGGCGGCGGTAGCCGAGGTCGTCGGCGGCGAGGCGGAGGAGGAGGAACATCGCCTCCGTCGCCGCGCGGGTGCGCTGCATGGCGGGCGCGAACCAGATGTTGCCGAGCTCGATCGCGGCGTTCTTCGGCTGGATGTCCATCAGGGCGAGCCAGCCGGTGACGCGGCCGCTGGCGACGGGGCGGACGGCCCAGACCATCGGGTCATGGCCGGCGGCGAAGTCGCCGATGAAGCGGGTCATCGCGGCCTCGTTGGGGAACGGGCCGGCGCCGAGATAGGCCCAGCTGTCGTCGGCCCCCTGCGCGGCCTGCCAGAGGTCTGGCGCGTGGCGGACGTGCAGGGGTTCGAGGGTGACATGGGTGCCGGCGATCTTCACGCGGGCGGGGAGCGGGCGGGGGGTGGCGTCCACTTCGGGGCCG
>CAMCJI010000268.1 GCA_945874805.1 Asaia bogorensis
GCACGGCAACACGACGTGCGGTCGGCCGCGAGATGGGTCTTCCAGGACTTGATGTGGTTTTCGGCCTGGCCGCGGGCGCAGTAGATCTCCTCATAGACGGTGCGGCCGCGAACCCCGTCGAGGCTGGTGACGATGAAGCGCGTGTCGCTGTCCTTCGGCCCGGCCTCGACCCGGGCGATGATGCGTTCGACGCGATCCCAGCTTGCGGCGCCGTCGTAGAACTCTTTGAACCGGAGCAGCTTTTCGCCGCCGGCCTTGGCGGCGCGCGCGATCGTGCCGGCCTCGAGTGCTGCGACATGTTTGCGCAGCGTGGTGGTCGGGGCGACGCCGAGGACGTAGTCGAGCCGCTCGGCGCGGCAGAAGCGCAGCACCTCGGGCGTACAAAAGTGGCTGTCAGCGCGCAACAGAATCTCGGTGCGTGGCCAGTTCTCACGAACAGCCGCGATCAGGCGGCGCAGCCAGAAGACAATCTGTCGCCCGGTCGGCCGGCAGGCGGGGCGCAGGAGAGCGGCGATCATGCGGCCCTCGCCGTCGAAGACGACGATTGGCTGGAAGCCGTAGTCATCGTAATGGGCGTTGAACAGTCGCAGTTGCTGGCCGCCATGCACGGCATCGAAGGTGTCGTCGATGTCGAGCACGAAGCGGCGTGGCACCTGGCGGAAGCTCTCGCAGTAGTGGTCGACCATGGCGCGGCCCATGCGCAGCAGGGCGTGCCGGTCCGGCAGGTTCTCGGCGCGCGACACCGTGGATTGCGAGCACAGGTCGCGATGCTCGGGCGGGCGGTCCATCGCCAGCTTGAACAGCGGATCGCTCCGCAGACTGTCGGCGTCGTTGCCGTCCTCGTAGCCGGCGGCGATCATCAGCATGCGGAAGCGGATGATCTCGTCGAGCCCGTGCGCGATGCGCTCCGGCGCCCGCGGATCGAAAATGCAGGCGGCAAGACGCCGGGCGATCCCCAGCCGCTGCTCGATCTGCCGCAGCACAAGAAGGCCTCCATCGGAGGACATCAGCCCGCCGTCGAAGCGCGCCTTGATCGGCCGTCCGCAGATCGGTGACAGGCCGGGCAAAGCGGGAGTAGCGTCGTAACTGGCGGGCATGGCGCGTCCGTGATCGGATCGGGTTGGTATCGACACCCAAATCCTACATCAGATCAGCTGAGTTGTCCCCATGTCCGCCACCCGTCAAGCATAATTCAGGCTAAGTGGATAAAAGTTTTTTGGTTCTTTTTTTAAAAAGAACTTCTTTCTTTCCTTTGCCGGATCTACTTGGCATCAAGCAGCGGCCGGCAACCACGGCACCCATCCCATGCTCTCCTGCCAATCTGGCGCCAGCCCGTCGAAGCGCGACAGGCTGAGCTGCGAAAGGTCGGCGAAGTCGCAGGCGCCGCGCGTGGCCAACTGCATCAGCGCCCGGCCGGAGGCAGGCGACAGGCCGAAGCCGACGCTTGACATGCTGGCGATCACCAGATTCTCCGGATCATCCAGCCGGTCGAGGATCGGCCGCCCGTCCGGCGTGTTTTCGATCACCCCCGACCAGGCGCGGATGACGCGGGCATGCGCCACCTTCGGGAACAGCTCGGCCAGCCGCCGCGCCACGCTGCGCATCACCGGCGAGTTGACTGCCCTGGGCGTGGTGGCGTCCGGCAGGTCGATCCACTCATGCGGCCCGCCGCCATAGGCGAGGTTGCCGCGCAGGGTCTGCCGGCCATACAGCCCGTTGCCGTCCGCCCCGCCATGGCGCAGCAGCGGCAGTGCCTCGGTGACGATCATCTCCGCCCGCGCTGAGGCCATCGGCACGCGCACCCCCGCCATTGCCGCCAGGGCGGCGGTATGCGGCCCGGCGGCGATCACCACGGCGTCGCACCCCAACTCCCCCTGATCGGTCTGCACCGCGACGATCTTCCCGCCGGCGCGGGGCAGCCCGGTGACCGCGGTGTGCTGCAGGATGGTGCCGCCGAGATCCTGGATCGCCCAGGCATAGGCCTGCACCGTGCGCTGCGGGTTCGCATGCCCGCCGAAATGCCAGATCAGCCCGCCATGCACATCGTCCGGCACCCAGGGCACCAACTCGCGCAGGCTCTGCGCGTCGATCGCCTCAGCGCGGAAGCCCTGTTGGACCGCGAGATTCGTCACGCGCCAGTACTGCGCCAGCTGGGCCGCATCCAGCGCGATGCGGATGCGGACCGGCTGGTATTCGGTGGGGTAGCCCAGCAATTCGTCCATGATCGGCCACAACCGCTGCTCCTCGCGGAACAGCGGCGAGTAGGCATGCGTCGCCCCGCCGCCGTTACGCCCCGATGCCTCCCAGCCGACGATGCCGCGCTCGACCAGCACCACCTCCACCCCCTCGCGGCGGAGCCAGAAGGCGGTGGACAGGCCGGTGGCGCCGCCGCCGATGACGATGACGCGGAAGCTCATTCCTCCGCCCCCGAGAAGATGCGCCCGCCCCAGTATTCCGGGTTCTCCGGCACCTTCTCCCAATGCGGCAGCCATTGCGCGGCGATGCCGAACCAGCCGGTCCAGTTCGCCCGCACATCGGCAGTTTCGTCATCCGCCGAGAGCACCGAAAGCGGGATCGGCCGCAGCGGCGCGCGGTAGCTGGGCATCGGGATAGCCGCCGGTGCGGCGTTGCCCTGCATCGCCAGCAGCGTCTGCACCTGCTCGCGGCAGCGCCGCCCCTGGCACGGCCCCATGCCGGCGCGGGTGAGGCGCTTGATCTGATCCTGGTTGAGCGGCCCCTCGGCGGCGAGCGTGCGGACATCCCGGCCCGCGAACTTCGCCGCGTCGAAATCGAGATAGCGCGGCGGGCGCACGCCCAGCACATCGCGCACCGCCACCTCCTCGCACCGGCAAAGGGTCAGGCTGCCATCGGCGGCATGGGCGGCGAGCCACTCCCGCCGCCAGCCGTCCCGGTCTGGGCCGGCCACCATCTCCGCCGCGCTGCTTTGCACCGCAAGCCCCGAATCCCCCGCCGCCGCCCATGCGGCCCGTAGGCCGGAGGCAACCGCGAACGCCGGGTCGAGCAACGCCGCATCGCCGATGCCCGCGCAGTCGCCCGCCGCATACACACCGGCAACCGAGCAGCGCCCGGCCGCGTCGAGCACCGGCAGATGCCCGCCGCGCGTCGCGTCATACCCCATGCGGCAGCCCAGCAGATCGAACAGCTCCACCGTCGGCACCACATCGACCGCCGAGACGATGGTGTCGCAGGCAAGGTTGCGCGCGGCCCCACCCGGGGCTGCCACCCGCACCCCCGCGACCTCGCCGCCGCCCTCCACCGATACGATCGACCAACCCGCCAACACCTCGCAGCCGCAGCCTGCCAGTTCCGGCAACACGACGGACGGGCTGACCACCGCCACCACCTCGATCCCCGCCGCTTGCGCCTGCCGCACGCAGCGCAAGGCCGCCGCCCCGCCGCCCAGCACCACCACCCGCCGCCCGGCAATGGCCCCATAGAGCTCCACCGCCGCGCCGAACCCCTGCGCCCCCATCACCCCCGGCCGGTCCCAGCCCGGAAATGCCATCCCGAGATCGCGCGCCCCGGCGGCGACGATGATCCGCTCGAAACCGACCAGCCAGGATCGTGCCGCATCCGCCAGCGCCAGCATCCGGCAGGGCAGCGCCCGGCTCGTCGGCCCCTCGACGAAAGCGCCCCAGGCGGCCACGCCGAGCCGCACATCCACCCCGGCATCGAACGCCTCGGCCAGCCCCGGCCGGGCGGCGACGATCCGCTCCATCATCCGCCCGGGAGACTGCACCGCAGCACCCAGCCGCTCGCCGAACATGTAGGGCACATCAAGGCCGATCAGCCCTGGCGCCAGCGGATGCTCATCCACCAGCAGCACCGAAAGCCCCAGCCGCGCCGCCTCGCTTGCCGCCGCGATGCCGGCCGGGCCAGCGCCGATCACCGCCAGTTGCACTTGGCCCGCTAGGGGGAACTTCTTACCCGCAATCGCTGTGCGGTCGAAACTGGTGGGAATTTCCGCCTCCATCTTCTTGCGCGGCGAAGTCTGCGCCCGCCCCCCCCTTGCCGGCAACGGCGCTTCTGCGATCATCGGCCCAACACAGTCCAGGAGCCGCCCGCCATGTCCCTAGGGGATGCCCCGATCTCTGTTGAAATTGGCCGATCGAGCGTCGCTAGATGGGGACGTTATGCTGCGGCGCTCTGCCGTTCAAGAACTGGTTTGATGGTGTGCCTGGGGCCATGGGCGGCCAGTGCGGCCTTGAGGATCGGCAGTTGGTGATGGACCTTGAGGCGACGAAAGCCTTTGGTAGCCTCCAGCATAGCGGCTGCTTTTGAGAGCGGGGCCATCGCCGCATCGCGCTAATGACTATGTTGCGTTACACGCGCATGCCGCAGTGATCGTCAAAAAAAGTAAAATGCGTTCACTGCTATCCCCCCAACACCCGCTTCAGCACATCGATCACCGACCCCTCACCGATCAGCAGGAGCAGCACGATGACCGCGAGCACAGCCTCAATACGCCCCAGCCGTGCGCTTACGTGCTTCCAGCGCTCGGCGCAGACCGCCTCATGCACGGCGATTTGCCGAGCCAGTTCCTCGACGTCGGGCATGATGGTCTCCTAGCATTACAGTTGCGGTTTTTGCTTGCGATATGCCTGTTGGGCGATTGCTTGGTGGGCGCGTCGCCAGAGTGACCAGGCGATAACATGGGCTGGTTGGATATGCCGTTGGGCGAGCCTGATGGCGATGCGTCTGATTTCCTGGACTGACCAGCGGATCAGCGGCGATGGGGCGTTTTGATCCTTGGCCGTGCGATTGAGCGCATCGTTTTTGGGGGTGGCGTGACGTTCGCGTGGTGTCGGATTGCTACCATCATGGCGAAGGCCAGCATGACCAGCGAGACGTGCCGATGCCAACCGTGCCAGGAACGGGTTTCGTTGTGGTCAAGCCCCAACTCGTTCTTGGCGGCCTCGAAGCTGTCCTCGATCGCCCAGCGGTGTCCTTCGACCGTCACCAGGGTTGCGATGCCGGTGCCGGCCGGGCACCAGGTAGAGAAGAAAGCCAAGTCGCCATCGCCGATGTTTCGACGGATCAGCAGGCCGCGGGTCCATAGGCCCGTGCGCTGGCCATCGTATTCAGCGGCGTCGAGGTCTGCCAGTTCGCAATAGGCCCAGTCATAGAGGCGCGCGCCCTTCGTCCCGTCGCCCGCCGACAGGCGCTGCCATGCTGAAGCATCGAGATCGCGCGCGATGGCCCCGGCGGTGCCGGCGACCGCCGGCTTGGCGCCCCAGGAGCCGAAGTGGTGGTTGGAATTGACGCCAAGAACGTAACCCTTGCCGGCGCGCCGTAGCGCCTGCTCGACATCACCGACACCATAGACGCTGTCTGCCGCGACCCAGGCGAACGGCACGCAAGCCGCAATCGCCCGCTCAATCATGTGCACGGCTATCGCTGGTTTGGTCGCGAAGCCGGTTCCATCAGGCACATGCGCCGCCGCCATCCGCGCCAGATCGCCGGTCCAGGCCTTCGGCAGATACAGCGTCCGGTCGATGAAGGCATGGCCGCGACGCGATACGTAGGCCGCAAACACGCCGATCTGGCAGTTCGTAATCTTGCCGGCAGAGCCAGTATATTGCCGGCCAACACCGCAGGAGGCCTTGCCCTGCTTGAGAAAGCCAGTTTCGTCTATCACCAGAACAGCATTGTCGGAAGCAAGGTTTTCAACGACATACTCGCGCACGATGTCGCGTAGCGCATCGGCATCCCATCGCCCACGGCCGAGAATGGCCTGCTGACGCCATGGGCCAGGATCGCCCGCCGCCTCCGCGCGCATCCAACCCGTCTTGCGCCGTTCATCACCCAGCAAGCCGTCGAGGAACCTCCCCGCCGAAGCCGCCACCCGGTCTTGCGTGAACAACGGCCTCATCCGCATCTTCACATCCCGCAGCGAAGACGCCCAAAACTCCAGCGTCGCCTCAATCGAAGCACCAGACATCCCATGACCTCCAAATCATGGTTGCCCAGTGATTCAGACTTCTCAGAAATCCGCAACTGTAATGCTA
>CAMCJI010000269.1 GCA_945874805.1 Asaia bogorensis
CAGGCAGGGGGGAATGGGTGGCTGCGATGGGCGGCGTCGAGGGGACCGCAGCGACAGCAAAGCGGGGTGCTACGGCACCCAAGGTGCGGCGCTGGCGCCTACGGCAAGCAGAGAGAAGCGGGCGATGAACTCACCGGCTGGCTTGGCACTCTCATCGGCTTCGTAAAGCCGCAGATCGGCATTCTCCTCCACGAGGTCGCCGAGACCAGCGGTATCCGGTGTCCAAGCAGCCAGGGCGCCCACCACGCGGGCGTGCAGGTCGGATAGCGCCTGCTCGGCGGCGAGATCGGAGGCACCGCGGGCGAAGCCGGATACCGAGACGCCGATGGTCCAGTGGGTTGTGCCTGGCTCTTGGGAGGTATCCGCCTGCCAATCCTCCCCGCGGACGATCAAGCGCGGCAGTGCCTCAGTGTCGGTATCCACCGGCGCCCGGCGGGCGCGTTCCACGACAACGTCTGGCAGCACCGCCACCAGACGCGCGGCGATAGCCGCCAGGGCGGCCTCGCGCAGGGGGATTGTCATGGCGCCCCCAGAGTCAGACGCCAGGACAGGCCGAGCGCGTCGGGATCGGCGGCCTCGACGCGGTGCACGACCTCGCCGATGCGCAGTTCGTCGCCTCGCGCGGGCGACAACGGCGCGCAGTCCGCCGCGAGCAGCGTCGCCTCGACCGTACCGGCCCGACCGCCGGGCCCGGCAAAGCCTGGCACCTCGTCGGCCGGCCGCGTCAGCAGGATGCGCAGGGCGATCCAGTCGCCCGGCGGACGGCGGAACGCCGCATCGACGCCCATGTTGGCGTCGGCATGCAGCGCCGCCAGCGCGCCGGCGAAGGCGCTCATCGCCGGGCACCAACGCCACCGGCCACCGCCTGGACGATCTGCGGCATGATCTTCTCCGCCGTCCGGCCGATGACGTAGCCGCCGAGACCCAGCTGCACGATGTCCCAGAGCTTGAGGACTTCGGCTTCCGAGATGCCCGGCGCGGAATAGCCGAGCCATCGGGCGACGATGAGCGCGGTGAAGGTCAGCATGACGATTGGGCGCCAGGACGCCGCCAGGAAATGCTCGGATTTCGCCTCGTCCGCGATGATTCCTGCCGCGGCCTTCTCGATCTCATTGGCGTTGGCGAGCAGGGCCATCGACAATTCCCCCTGCACCTTCGCCGCTTCGGCGGGATCGGGGAACAGGCGCCGGAGCGCATCGCCGAGGATCGGGACAAGCGCCGGCAGCAATGCTGCGAGCATGAAAGCCTCCGTCTATGTCAGGGGGTGGGTTGCCCGGCCATGGCGCGGTTCAGCAGCCAACCGAACACGAACGCCTCTTGGGTCGGGTCGCGCTCGGCGATTTCGAGGTAGTGCACGGCCTGCTGGGCGGCGATGGTGAAGAGGAGCACCCGCTCCCCGTCGGCCCCGCGCCGTGCGAGAAAGGCGCGCAAAGCGGCCTCGCTGCCCGATCCGAACACCCCGTCGGTGGTGATATCCGCGAAGTCGCTCGCCTGCCGGTTGAGCGCATTCAATGCCCGTTGGAGTAGCCGGATGCCGGTAGGCGGGCCTGTATTCACCCCTATGTCGAACAGCCGGATCGCCAGCGAGGGCGAGAGGACGGCGATGCGGTCGAAGCCGGGCGCCGCCCAATACCGGCGGCGGTAGATATCGACCGCCGCGTCGCGCGACATGGACGCCATCGGCCCAAGGTAGCCCGCCGCACGCGCCGTCGCCTCGGTGATGCCCCAGGCCGTAGCACCGCCGCGGTCGGCCGGGTCAGCGGAATACCGCCCCTCCCGGCCGATGGTCGCGGCGACTGCCGCGTCGAATATGTCCACCATCATACGGTCGGCAGAAATTCGATGATCAGCAGCCCGGCGCCCACGGCCGTGGGTGTGGTCTGGGCGATGCGGACGTAGAGAGTGCTGGCCGCCAGCGGGGTGAAGCTGGCGGTGTTGGCGTCAACCAGGGTGAGGGCGCGGGATGCCACCGCCTTGATGTCGGCGGCGGCCACCACCTCGGCACCGCCCGCCGTGGTGCCGACCTGCACGGTGGCGGTCGCCCCGGTATAGGCGGTGGTGGTGCGTTGCAGGATGCGCAGCACATGCCCGGCGGGGATGGGGATGGTGAGATCGGTATTGACAGCCGCCGTCGGCACCAGCGAGATCGTGCGTCCCGCCAGCGCGCCGGGCTGCAACGCGGCCTGGCCGTCGATCCAGGCACGGACGGTGGTGTCGGCACCCGCGGCCGCGGCGGTAGCCGCCCCGATCGGGAAGTTCCCGTTCGAGACGGTCGTCACACGCCGGTTGGTGGTATCCCAGAACAGCCTTGCCCCCTGGGCGATGGCCAGAGCCGGCTCCTTGGTGAGGTCGAACACCCCCTCGGTGACCGCCTCGACATTGCCACCCTGGGTGAGCTGGTCATAGGCCGCCACCCCTAAGATGCCGCCGACCAGGACGCCCTGGCCGGAGAGGACACCCCCGGCATAGGGCACAGCCACGGTGATACGATCGCCGCTGTAGACATAGTTCTTCGCCATCGATGGTCTCCGTTTGGCATGGGGATGGGGAGGTCCCGCATGATGCGCGGGACTTGAGGTCCGACCTCTGATGTGTTACATGTAACACTTGCGTGGAGGGTCAGATGAGCGGATCGACAAGCCGGAAGCGTGTTGCGACACACCGTGCCCAGCTGCGTGCCAAGGGTCTGCGGCCAGTACAGATCTGGGTGCCCGATACGCGTGCGCCGGGCTTTGCGGCCGAAGCGCTGCGTCAGTCGCGGTTGGTGGATGGAGACGAGGAGTTCGAGGAGATCATGGACTTCATTGAACACGTCTCTGTCTTCGACGAGGACGATACCGCGGCGCCCGATGCAGCGCGGTGATGTCGTTGTTATCGCCGATCGTGCGGGTGGTGATTACGCTGCGAAGCCCCGCCCTGCGGTCGTCATCCAGTCCGACATGTTTGGCGGCACCGACAGCATCGTCGTGTGCCCGCTGACAACCCGCGAGCGCGATGCGACGTTGTTGCGGGTGCTGGTGTCACCCAGCAAGGACCTGCCGTTGACCGATTCCTGCTGGGCGATGGTGGAAAAGATCACCAGCGTGCGACGCGATCGCGCGAAATCCGTCATCGGCCGGATGACGCGCGAGGAGATGCTCGTGCTGGAGCGGAGCCTCGCAGTTTTCCTGGGGTTTGCGTGATGCGGCGGCGTCTTCATTTGATATTTGCCTCGATCATCGAGCGGGGAGTGTTGGGATATCTGCGGCGCCATACCGGGGATGCTGCGCGCCAGGCTGCAAGGCGGCGGTTGCTGAGGCGGCTCCACGCCCAACCCGTTGCTGCTGTTGTCCGTTGGCGCCGCGACGACCTCTACGAACGCTGAGCCGGGCGCGGCTCTAACAGCCAATCAGGTGCCCGGGTTGAACCAGGCGCCGCGCCAGTCGATGGCACCGACGCCGAAGTCGAAGATCACCTGCACCTCGACCCCATCGACCCCGGAGACCGGTCCGGTGGTGACCTGCGGCCCCTCGGCGCCGTTGAGGTAGCCATAGACATAGACCGGGGCGGCCATCGGTTCGGCGAAGAGATACCAGCGATTATTCTGGATCTGCGGCTCCACCAGCGGTTGGACGAAGCCGGCATAGACGTTGACGTTCGCGGTCTGCGTCGCGGCCACATTCACCGTCAGCTGCCGGGCGGCCAGTTCCAGGTTTGGCCCGACCACGAGACGCATCATGTTGCCCACCGAGATCGGCAGGCCATCCAGCGTCTTCTGCTTCATCACCGCTGCCCGCCCGGCGGCCAGGTTGGTCTGGTCGAGGACGGTGCCGGCCGCGGCCTGGTTCGCCCGCGTCGCACCCGTGGCGAAGACCGCGGCATTGCCGGTGGCAAGCGTCGGGCCGGAGCCGCTCGCGGTGTTGACCAGGCCGTAGGCGGTGGCGTTCTCGAAGTCGGCCACGCGCCGGCCGATCATGGCTGCGAACTCGGTGAAGGCGCCGAGATCATCATTGACCAGCATCTGCCTGGTGACGCGGATGCGCCGGGCGAAGGTGCTGAGGCTGACGATTTCCTGGCTCTCGGACATGGTGCCGGCCTGGATCTCGCCGTTCTCGGAGAGCTGCATCAGGGTGGGGAAGTCACCGACGCGCAGGTGGCGATGCGGCTTGAAGTCGCGGAAGTCGCGGCGGAGGAAGATCTCGCGATAGCTCGGCTGGGCCGGCTGGTAGGCGGCGAGCAGCATCTTGTTGGCCGCGGCCGAGAGCAGCAGCGGGAAGTCGCTGGTGGTGTGCAGGGCTCGATCGGCCAGGGCGGCGGACCCGCGGGGGATGTTGCGCTCGCCGCGGACGCGCAGCAGTTCGGCGACCATCTCGGAGGGCCGCCAGCCGACGAACTCGCTGTGCCGGCCGGCGGCCCCGGCGGTGGGCTGATAGCCGGGCATGGCGCGCACGGCGAGGGCCTCGGCCATGGCGTCGAGGATGGTGGCCGGGTTCTCGCTGGCACCCGTGCTGGCGGTGGGGTTGGCCGGGACGGTCCGCGCGCCGGGCTGGAGCATGACGTCCCAGAGGGCACCGCGCAGGGCTTCGGGTGCCCAGCCCTCGGTGATGGCCCGCTGGTGCAGGCCATCGACCACCGCAGGGGCGACGAGAGCGCGGGCGGACTGCACGATGGGGCCGAGCGCTTCGACACGGGCGCGTTCCGCGCGGGTCGCCTCGGCGGCCGCGTCGGCCGGCGGGTTTGGGGACGCGGCGCGACCGGCGTCGGCAACTGCGACGGCGGCAGCGGCATTGGCAGCGGCAGGGGGAACGATGGGAGCGGCGGGGGAGGTCGGCATGGCTGGTACGGTCTCCTGGACGGGTGGAGCGGCGGCGACAGTGGTCTCGGGCATGGTGGCTTCCTCGGGTGAGCAGGGAGTGGAGTTGGGCAAATCTGGTTCGATGGCTGTGGCTGTGGCACCTAGCCCCGGGTCCGCCCGGACGGCGGCGGACGGATCAACCGGCACCGGCACGACAGAGATCTCGTAGGGTTCCCAATCGACCGCGCGGTGGACGGTGCCGGCAACGGGATCGGCGATCGTTTGGTAGCGATGCACGCGGTAGCCGACGCTGACGCTGCGCAGCGTGCCGTCCGCCACCCGCTGCCATAGCGGTTCCACATCGGCGGCGGAGGAGAACTGCAAGGTGGCATAGCCGCGCCCACCCTCCAGCCGTGCCGCGGTCACCCGCCCGACGACGTCGCGGGCGTCGGCCTTGCGATGGGTGTTCAGCACCGGCGCACTGCCACCGCGCAGACCATCCATGCGGACGGCGGCGGGCGACATATCCAGTTCCTCGGTGATCATCCCGAGCGGTGGCACGAAGTTGCGGGCACGCGCGCCGGTCGACCACACCACCTCGACAGTGCGCGCGGCATGGTCGACCGTGGCCGGGGATGCCAGCGCACGGGCCGCGGTCATGGTGTGCCCATCGGTGGGAAGATCATGCGGAACGACATTCTCCGCGGAGGGCATGCCCGCTGGCGACAATGGCGTGGCATCCGGCGCAGGATTGCCCCGGCCCGGATCGGTGCTGTCTGTCATCATTTCAGCCTTGCGGTTGGGAATTCTGCGGACGCTGCGGCATTGCCGCCCCGGTGGCCGCGATCTCGATGGCGGCCATCTGCGCCGCGTCCTGTGCCGAGCCGCTCTTGGCGACGCACCGCATGTCGGTCTCGCATGCCGATTGCGTCCGGCTCTGGTTTCGGCCATCCTGAGTATCTGTTACAAAAACCCAGAGGTTCGACGGTGTCAGCACGCGGACAATCCCGAAAAGGCATAGGCGGCCGACCCAAGGGGCCGCCGACAACAGTCGTGCGCATACCCCTGCCGATCGCCAACCTCGCGCGGCGGCTTGCCGATCGCACCCTGCGCGCTGGTGATATCAACGAATTCTTGGATATCGAGGCGGGCGTGCGCCAGACCGTGCCACTGGTCGGTATGTCGGCCGCGTGCGGCTTCCCCTCGCCGGCCGA
>CAMCJI010000270.1 GCA_945874805.1 Asaia bogorensis
GGATCAGTCACCACCGCAGGCTGGCCCGAGACTTCGAACGCCTTGTCCGCTGCGCCGCAGCCTTCGTCCGCCTTGCCATGATCCGAATCATGATGCGCAGGCAGGCAAGGTGCTCAACGTAGATTCAAACTTCCGGGATGGGTTCTGAGAAGTGGCCCGCCTTGAGGGGAATTTTCCCCTTGAGCCGGATTGGGTCAAATCACTGCTTTGGTCCTTTCCCGTTTGGTGGCTTTGGCACTTGCCTTGAGGCGGAAGCTGTCGCTTCCGGTTTCCAGGACGTGGCAGTGGCGGGTCAGCCGATCGAGCGGGGCTGTGGTCATTCTGGCGTCGCCGAAGATATCGGCCCATTCGGAGAAGCTAAGATTGGTGGTGATGACGACGCTGGTGCGCTCGTAAAGCTTGCTCAGCAGGTGGAACAGCAAGGCGCCGCCCGATGCACTGAACGGCAGATAGCGAAGCTCATCGAGGATGACTAGATCTGGCCTGCTGCCGGTTCGGTGGACACCGAGATAGGTTGTTCACAGGAGTTGGAGGATGGCGATGCAACGCAGGAAGTTTTCGCGAGAGTTCAAGATTGAGGCAGTTCGGCTGATCAAGGAGAGGGGCGTTGCGGTGGCGCAGGCCTCGCGCGACCTCGAGACCCAGCGCAGCGCGCTGCGGGCCCGCCGCAACGCCGCCCTCGAAGCCGCCCGCACCCTCGTCCACCGCATCGTCATCAACCCTTGCGACGAAGAAGGCGACCCGCCCCAAATCGACCTTACCGCCAACCTACCCGCCCTGCTCCACCCCGGCGGCGCTCAACCTCCACCCCGCGCAAGCCCTACCAACTGGCTCGATACCGCAGTAAAGGAAGATTCAGGGGGCAAGGCCCTCCGCCTTGCTCACTACCCTTCAAGGAGCACCACCCGATGCTAGCCACGAGTCCGGCGTTCAAGGCCAATGCGGCGGGGGCGATGCGGGATGCTGGGTTGCAGAAGGCTTTGGGGCGCTCCAAGCCGCAGCATCCGGCGAAGCGGGCCGCGGTAAAGGCGGCGTTGCCGGAGTTTGAGGCGCTGCGGGATGTGGCGCGGGATATCAAGAATCACACGCTGGCGAATCTGGATTTTTACCTGGAGACGTGGGAGGCGAATGTTCTGAAGGCGGGGGGCCAGGTGCATTGGGCCTCCTCGGCGGATGATGCTCGGGCGGCGGTGTTGGCGATTTGTCAGCGGGTGGGTGCCAAGACGGTCACCAAGGGCAAGTCGATGGTGTCCGAGGAGCTGGCGATCAACGAGCATCTGGAGAAGCACGGCATAGCACCCGTGGAGACGGATCTCGGCGAGTATATTTTGCAGCTGCGCGGCGAGCCGCCGAGCCACATCATCGGCCCGGCCTTCCATCTCAATCGGGAGGATTGGGAGGAGAGTTTCCGCAAGAGCCATACGGATTTGCCGGTGGATCGGGTGTTTGCCGAGCGCAAGGACATCATGACCGAAGCGCGGACGAAGCTGCGCGAGAAGTTCCTGGCGGCGGATGTGGGGATCACGGGGGCGAATTTCCTGATCGCCGAGAGCGGCAGCAGCGTGATCGTCACCAACGAGGGCAATGGCGATCTGACGCAGACTTTGCCGCGCGTGCATATCGTGCTGGCGAGCATCGAGAAGGTGGTGCCGACGCTGGAGGATGCGACGAGCCTGCTGCGGCTGCTGGCGCGCTCGGCGACGGGCCAGGAGTTTTCGGTCTACACGACGTTTTCGACCGGCGGGCGGCGGCCTGGCGATCTGGATGGGCCGGAGGAATATCATGTCGTGGTGGTCGATAACGGCCGCTCCGGCATGTTGGGCACCGAGTTCCAGGAGATGCTGCGCTGCATCCGCTGCGCGGCCTGCATGAACCACTGCCCGGTGTATTTCACGGTGGGCGGGCATTCCTACGGCTGGGTCTATCCCGGCCCGATGGGCAGTGTGCTGACGCCGGCGCTGATCGGGGTGGAGAAGGCGGGGAATCTGCCGAATGCCTCGACGTTCTGCGGCAAGTGCGAGAGCGTCTGCCCGGTGAAGATCCCGCTGCCGAAGCTGATGCGGCATTGGCGCGAGCGGGAGTTCGAGCGGCATCTGTCGCCAACGGCGGCGCGGACCAACCTGGGCATCTGGGCCTGGTTCGCCAAGCGCCCTGCGGCCTACCGGCTGGCGACGCGCGCGGCAGCCTGGGGGCTGCGCCTGCTGGCTGGAAAGTCCGGAAAATTCCGCTCGCTGCCGTTCGCCGGCGGCTGGACGGCGGGGCGCGACCTGCCGGCGCCAGAGGGCGAGACCTTCTTCGCCCGCTACGCCAAGGCCCAGCGCGAGGGCGGGGTATGAGCCGGGAGGCGGTTTTCGGCGCCATCCGCCGCGGGCTGCGGCGGGGGCCGTTGCCGGAGGACCAGGCGATGGCGCTGCGGGCGCGCATGGCCGCCCATCCGCGCCATCTGATCCCCGCGCGCAGCAAGGTCCCGCGCCCGGCGCAGGTGGCGCTGTTCGTCGCCAATGTGGAGCGCGAGTTCGGCACCGTCACCCGCGTCGCCGATCCGGCCGGCGTGCCGGCGGCGGTGGCGGATTATCTGGCGGCGCAGAACCTGCCGACGGACCTGGCGATCGCCCCGCACGAGGAGTTGCGCGCCATCCCCTGGGGCGAGCGGCCGATGCTCAGCCTGCGCGAGGGCCGGGCGCAGCCGTCCGACATGGTGTGCATCCAGCACGGCTGGGCGGCGGTGGCGGAGACCGGCACGCTGATGCTGCCCTCCGCCCCGGATCGGCCGACGACGCTGAATCTGCTGGGTGATACCGCAATTGTGGTGCTGCGCACGAGCAACATCGTCGGCGCCTATGAGGAGGCGTGGGACCGCCTTCGCGGCCGCGAGGACCCCGTCTCCGGCGGGTTCATGCCGCGCAACGTGATGCTGGTCACCGGGCCGTCCCGCTCGGCGGACATCGAGTCGGTGCTGGAGCTGGGGGCCCACGGCCCGCGACGGCTGCATATCGTGCTGATCGAGGATGATCCGGCCGCGCTGACTCAAGCCGCGTGACGTGGCGGGGCCACGCCGGAAGAGCCTGAGCGAGACCGACCGTGCGATCTGGGCGAGCTACGCCCAGTCCCTCACCCCCCTGCCCGGCCGGCAGCGCCCGGCCTTGCCCGAAGCGCCGGCCGCGCTGGACCCACCGCCGGCGGCCAAGCCGCACCCGGCGCCGGTGGGTAAACTGCGAGCGCCCGTCGGGCCGCTCGCGGTCGGCCTGCAGCCCGGCGGGCTCGACAATTCGTCATGGAACCGCTTCCGCAGCGGCAAGCTGACGGCGCAGCGCACGCTCGATCTGCACGGCCGCACGGCGCAGCGCGCGTATCACGCCCTGCAGCATTTCCTGCAGGCCGCACACGCCGATCAGGTCCGCTGCGTGGAGATCATCACCGGCCGCGGCGCCGGCGAGGGCGGCGGGGTGCTACGCCGCGAGTTGCCGATGTGGCTCAACCTGCCGGACCTCCGCCGCCTCGTGCTGGCGGCAAGCCACCCGCATGCCGCCAACCCCGGCTCGGTGCGCGTGCTGCTGCGGCGGGCGCGATGACGCCCTTCGGCGCCCGGCTGCGCGCGCTGCGGGCCGCGCAGGAGATGACGCTGAAGGAGCTGGCGGCGCAGTTGCAGGTCTCCGCCGCCTATCTCTCCGCACTGGAACACGGCCGCCGCGGCGCACCGAGCGACGGGCTGGTGCATCAGGTGTGCGACCTGTTCGGCCTCATCTGGGATCAGGCGGACGAGCTGGCGGCGCTGGCCCGGCTGTCACATCCCCGCGTGGTCGTGGATACGGCGGGCATGACTCCGGAGCAGACGGCACTCGCCAATCGGCTGGCGCAGTCCATTCACCGCCTGCCGCCGGAGACGGTGGCCGCCCTGCACGCCCTGCTCGATGCCACCGCCCGCCAGCCGAAAGCACGGCTGCGGCGGGCGGCGGCTACGCGCGAGGGATAGGCTCAGACGTAGTGTTCGGCCAGCGGCGCAAAGCCGTTGAAGCGCTGGCTGGCGTAGGTGGTCACGTAGGCGCCAGTGGCCAGCAGTTCCACCCGGTCGCCGCAGGCCAGGGCCGTCGGCAGCCGGTAGTTGCTGCGCTCGTACAGCGTGTCCGCCCCGTCGCAGGTCGGCCCGGCAATGACGACCGGTCCGGTCTCGCCGCCGTCATGCGGGGTGACGAAGCGGTACTTGATCGCCTCGCCCTCGGTCTCCGCCAGCCCGCCGAAGCGGCCGATGTCGAGATAGACCCAGCGCACGGGATCGGTGCTGCCCTTGCGGGACACCAGCACCACTTCCGCGCTGACCACCCCGGCATCGCCGACGATGGAACGGCCCGGCTCGATCAGCATATCCGGCAGGGCGTTGCCAAAATGCTCGGTCATCGCGCCCATGATCGCGTCCGCGAACTGGCCGATTTCCGGCACTTCGTCGCGGTAGCGCACGGGGAACCCGCCGCCGAGGTTGACCATGCGCAGGTTCACCCCGGCGTCGCGCAGGTCGGTGAACAGCATCGCCACCCGGCCGATCGCGGCCTCGTAGCTCGACGTCGAGGTCTGCTGGCTGCCGACATGGAAGGACAGGCCGAACGCATCGAGGCCGAGCTCGCCGGCGCGGATCATCAGCGCGCGGGCATGTTCGATGGTGGTGCCGAACTTGCGCGACAGCGGCCACTCCGCCCCCTCGTTCTCGACGAGCAGACGGCAATACACGCGGCTGCCCGGCGCGTGGGCGGCCAGCTTCTCCAGTTCCTCATCGGAATCGAAGGCGAACATGTCCACGCCGGCCTCGACGGCGGCGCGAATGGCCGAGACCTTTTTGACCGTGTTGCCATAGCTGATCGAGGCCGGATCGGCGCCGGCTTCGATGCAGGCCTGAACCTCCTCGAAGCTTGCGGCATCAAAGCTCGATTCGAGCTGCACCAGCCGGCCGAGGATCTGCGGCGCCGGATTCGCCTTCACGGCGTAATAGATGCGTGCCAGCGGCAGCGCATCACGAATGGCGCGGAAATTGCTTTCCACACGATCAACGTCAAGCACCAGGCACGGCGTGGCCGGCTGGTGGTCAACAAGGTAGCGGGCGATCTTGGGAGTCATCGCACGGTTGCCCCTATGAAGCGTCCGCCTGAACCAGGCGACGGACGTAAGATTGCGAAACGGTCGAACGAACCAGCGACCAGACGGAGTGGCCCGTGTGCGTCGGCTTTCCCCCCTTGCGGGGTTCAGCCGGGCATCGGGACCCGGAGTGCCAGAACGCTTGACGTCGTTACGTAACCCCAAGGGGCCAGAGGCACGTGCGTTGCTGCGTGAGGGGGGACATAAGACCCCCCCTCCCCCGGCGCAAGTGGTTTTTTTCATGCCCAACCTGCTGCTTTTACGGGGGTGGCGGCGTCCCCATATCCAGCGCATGGATTTCCCCATCGCGTCGCCCACCTGGCTGCGTCTGCTGCGCCATGTCGGCATGCGCATCAGCAGTGACCGCAGCTCCCTGGTCGCCGCCGGCTGCGCGTTCTACGGCACGCTGGCGCTGTTTCCCGCACTTTCCATGCTCGTCTCGCTCTACGGCCTCGCCTTCGATCCAACCAGCGTGGCCGTGCAGCTCGGCCTCGTCGAGGGCCTGCTGCCGCCGGACGCGTTCGGCCTGATCGCCCGCCAGGTCACCGCCCTGATCGCCCAGCCGCAGGGCACTTTGGGGCTGAGCCTGCTGATCGGCCTGGGGATGACGCTGTGGAGCGCCTCGGCGGCCACCAAGGCGCTCCTCTCCGCGCTCAACCTCGTGCATGGCTGCGCCGAATCGCGGGGGATGCTGCGCTTCAACGCGATGGCGCTGGGCATGACGCTGGCGACGATGCTCGGCGCGGTGCTGGCGATGGCGCTGCTGGTGGCACTGCCCGTCGCCAGTGCCGCGCTGGGGCTGCCGGCCGACGCCCAGCAACTG
>CAMCJI010000271.1 GCA_945874805.1 Asaia bogorensis
AAGCCATCATGCGCGGCGCGGACGGCCTGATCGCGGTCGCCGCCGGCGCTGGCGGCCATGCCGGCACCATCTCCCCTTTCGCCCTCATCGGCGAAATCCGCGAATGGTTCCAGGGCCCGCTCGCCCTCTCCGGCGCGATCGCCACCGGCGACGCCGTCCTCGCCGCCCAGGCCGCGGGCGCCGACCTCGCCTATATCGGCTCGGCCTTCATCGCCACCACGGAAGCCAACGCCGCCGAAGCCTACAAGCAAATGGTGGTCGACTCAGCCGCGGGCGACATCATCTACACTAATCTCATCAGCGGCGTGCACGGCAACTACCTCAAACCCAGCCTCGCCCGCGCCGGCCTCGACGTGGACGACCTCCCCACCGGCGACAAATCGCAAATGAACTTCGCGCCCGACCGCAAACGCGCCTGGAAAGACATCTGGGGCGCCGGCCAAGGCATCGGCGCGGTCAAATCCGTGCTCCCCGCCGCCGACCTGATCGCCCGCCTCGGCCGCGAGTACCACGCCGCCCGGGCGCGCCTCGGGTTGGCGGCGGGGTAGGGGAGGGAGCAAGGAAGAATCTTCTTTCTTGGAAAAAAGAAGCAAAAAACTTTTATACGGGCTTCGCCGCCCAGCCGGACAGTCGGTAGAAAAACCGGCGAAGCCCAAAAACCCCATCGCGGCCACCACAACTATCGCGGCCAGCCACTCCCAAACGAACAAAGTTTTTTTGCTTCTTTTTGTTCACAAAAAGAAGATTCTTGCCTTCCTGCCACTTGCCTACCGGCGACCTACCGCAAATGAAACCCAAACGAGATCACCGGCGCCGGTGCGTAATAGACGGGCGGGGGTGCGTAATAGGCGCGCGGCGGGGCGTAGTAGGCTTGCGGCGGGGCGTAGTACACCGGTGGCGGGGCGTAGTAGTGCGGGCGGGCGTAGACGGGGGGTGCGTAGCGTGGGCCGTGCCAGCCGCCGTGGCGCGGGCCTTCCCAGCCGCCGCGGCCGTGCGGCGGGCCGCCGCGCCATCCGTCGCGGTCGGCCAGGGCCGTGCCGGGCGCGGCGAACAGGCCGATGGTCGCGGCCAGGGCCAGGGTCGTGGTAGCAGTGCGAAAGTGGGTCACAAGAACCTCCTTCTCCAATCGATAACTTCAGTATGGGCGGCAATCATGGCCAGACAGCGGCAGCAACTTCACGAAATGGCGAGTGCGCGGGCATGACCGGGCGCACCGCTCTGGTGACCGGCGCCTCCTCCGGCCTCGGCCTGCGGTTCGCGCGGATTCTGGCGGCGGATGGCGCCCGGGTGGCGCTGGCCGCCCGCCGCGTCGATCTGCTGGACCGCGAGGTCGCCGCCATCCGTGCCGCCGGCGGCCAGGCGATGGCGGTGGTGCTGGATGTCGCCAGCCTCGCCTCCATCCACGAAGCGGCCGCCACCGTCGCCGCCGCATTCGGCCCGATCGAGATTTTGGTGAACAACGCCGGCATCAGCCGCCAGGCCCGCATCGAGGACGTCACCGAGGCCGACTACGACACCCTGATGGACATCAACCTCAAGGGCGCCTTCTTCATGGCCCAGGCCGCGGCGAAGCAGATGCTGGCAGCAAAGATCGAGGGCCGCATCGTCAACATCGCCTCGGTCGCCGGCCAGCGCGCCATCGGCCAGCTCTCCACCTACGGCATGTCCAAGGCCGCGATGATCCAGATGACGCATGCGATGGCCCGCGAGTGGGGCCGGCACGGCATCAACACCAACGCCATCTGCCCCGGCTACATCGCCACCGAAATCAGCGCGGACTTCCTCACCACCGAGGCCGGCGCCAAATTCGTCGCCTCCCTCCCGCGCCGCCGCATGGGCTCACCGGAGGACCTCGACGGCGTGCTCCGCCTGCTCTGCGCGCGCGAGTCGCGCTTCCTCAACGGGGCCGTGATATCGGCCGATGACGGATTCACCTCCACATGACCTGCAAGATCGCCCTCGTCGGCCTCGGCCAGATCGCCCGCAAACAGCATCTGCCCAGCATCGCCGCCAGCCCCGACTTCACCCTCGCGGGCCTCGCCAGCGCCGACGCCCCGCCGCCCGAATCCGGCCTGCCCGTCCACGCACACCACGCCGCCCTGTTCGCGGCCACGCCCGAGATCGAGGCGGTCGCCATCTGCACCCCGCCCGCCCATCGCTTCGCCGTGGCACGCGACGCCCTGCTGGCCGGCAAGCACGTTCTGCTGGAAAAGCCCCCCGGCCTCGGCACGGCGGAGGTGGACGCACTGGCCCGCCTCGCCGAACGCCAGGGCCGAACCCTCTTCACCGCCTGGCACTCCCAGTTCAACACCGCCGTCGATCGCGCGCGGGACTTCCTCGCCACCCGCACGCTCGCCAGCATGCGCATCGACTGGAACGAGGACTTCCGCAAATACCACCCCGGCCAGGACTGGATCTGGCGCTCCGGCGGCTTCGGCGTGTTCGACATGGGCATCAACGGCCTGTCGATCCTCAGCCGCCTCTTCGCCCAGCCGCCCTTCCTGCGCGCGGCCGAATTCCACATCGCCGCCAACCACGAAGCGCCCTTGGCTGCCACCCTGCGCTTCGCCACGCTGGACAGCGAAGGCCCGATGGAAGCGCATTTCGACTGGCGCGGCACCGGCCCCGAACAACGCGAAATCCGCATCACCACCACCGACGGCCACGCCGTCACCCTGCTCCAAAGCGGCGGCCGCCTGCTGATCGACGATGCGGAGATCGTCGCCGCCGAACGCCGCGAATACCCGATGCTCTACGCCCGCTTCGCCCACCTCATCCGCACCGCCAGCAGCGAGATCGACACGCTCCCCCTGCAAATCACGGCCGAGGCCTTCCTGATGGCCCGCCACATCGCCGAGCCGCCCTTCGAAAGCTGAGTCCGGCTGGACAGGCGGCACGCCGCTTTCTAAACTCATAATTATCTGATAACAAAACGAATTGACGATCGGACACCCCTCATGCGCTTCCGCTTCGCCGCCGCCCTGAGCCTCGGTGCCGCCCTCGCATTCAGCAGCCCCGGCGCCGCGGCCGTCACCGGCTTCGTCAACAATGTCACCGGCAACTCGTCGGACTGGGCGAACTTCCTCACCAGCAACGGCAAGAGCATCGACGGCGCGATCAATTTCTCCACCGTCCCGCTCGGCCTCTTCGCCGGCACCTATTACAGCGCCATCAACGGCGTCACCTTCACCTTCCCCAACGGCCAGCCGCAGGTGTTCGACTACACCTCAACCCCCAGCGGCAGCTTCGTCTGCCCCTGCTCCACCGGCGAGGGCGCTGGCCCGTTCTCCCGCCTGCTGATCTACGGCGACCAATCGACCACGATCATCACTTTCGACACCGCTGTCGCCGGCTTCGGCTTCTTCCTGGGCGACAAGTTCAACCCCAACGGCACCGACGCCACCGTCCTTGAGGCCTTCTCCGGCCCGAACGCCACCGGCACCTCGCTCGGCAGCTTCGCCATGCCCGCCTACTCGTTCCAGCTTGGCTACCACCTCTTCCTCGGCGTCGGCTCCAGCCTGGACGAGATCGGCTCCGTCAGGGTCACCGACCCCTTCTCCGGCACCGGCGACGGCACCTACTGGGACGACGTGCGCATCGCCCGCGGGGCCGCGGCCGTGCCGGAACCGGCGAGCCTGGCGTTGCTCAGCCTCGGCCTGCTCGGCGCCGCCGCAACCCGCCGCCGGCGCGCCTAGCGCCAGCCCCCATCCACCGTCCAGGTCTGCGACGTGCACATCCGGCTCTCGTCGGATGCCAGCCACATCGCCATCCGCGCGATGGCATCCGGCTGCAGCATCTCCTTGAGGCATTGCAGCCCCAGCGTCTCCTCCCGCGCCGCATCCGTCAGCCACAGCGCCTTCTGCCGCTCGGTGATGATCCAGCCCGGGATGATGCAGTTCACCCGAATGCCATCCGGCCCGAGATCGCGCGCAAAGCTGCGCGTCAGCCCCTCGATCCCCGCTTTCGAGGTCGTGTAGGCCGGCATTCCCCCCATTCCCAGCTGCCACGAAATCGACCCGAGATTGATGATCGACCCCCGCTTCGCCGCCTGCATCGCCGGGGCCGCCGCCTGAATGGCAAAGAACTGATGGCGCAGATTCACCGCCAGCCGGTCCTCCCAGTATTCGACCGTCACCTCCCGCCAGTCATGCCGCTGATCATGCGCCGCATTGTTCACCAGCACATCCAGCCCGCCGAGCACGGCGATCTCGGCCCGGATCACCGCCTGCAACGCCGCGATATCCTTCAGGTCGCAAACGTTGAACCGCACCCCCGGCAACTCCGCCGCCAGCGCCGCCCCCGCCTCCGCCTGAATATCGACGAACGAAACCCGCGCCCCCTGGGCTGCAAACCGGCGGACCGTCTCCGCCCCGATGCCCGAGGCGCCGCCGGTAAGGAACACGCTGCGGTTGCGTAGGCTGGGGTAGATGGCATCGTCTGGGGTCATCGGGGGGTCCTTCAACCAACTTTCAAATCGAACACAGCGAACCCGCAGAATCCTGGAGCGAGCAGGATCGCGACGACGTCACCCGCCCCGACGCTACGCCGCGCGGCGGCTGCCGCCCCGCCAGCGCCGTATCGCCCCAACCACCAGCCCCGACGCCAGCAACGCGAAACTCGCCGGCTCCGGCGTCTCCACGACTGTCTCCACGGCTGTCATTGTCAGAGTGCTCCCGTAATAAAGCGTGAGCTGCTGCGGCATCAGTTCGTAGTTCGGTCCGTATAACACGAGGGTAGGGTCTTGATAGTCAGCGAAAAGGGAGCCTGTGTCCGGCTGGATAAACACGATTGTGCCAAGATTAGGAAGCGCATAGTTGAAAGTCCCGGTGAAACTGCCTGAAGGGCCGGTCGCGGTTCCCGGAAGGATCGCATGCTGCACCACAAGACCGTTGGCGATGAGCGCCGTGGGACTAGAATCAACCTCGAAAACGTAACTGCCCCAGTTGATCTGCAGCAACGCCGCCTGCGCCGGACTTGCGAGCCACAGAAACATACAGCCCATCACAATCCGGGCCAGAATCGACGATTTCATCCAATATCCTTACTTTTCCGATTTTTCCGGCATGGCCAGTTCATCCGGCCATCTGCCTTGAGTGGTAACCCGGTTTCCTGACGGCCTGCAACGCCGGTGGTTCGGTGATCGCGCTGTTCGCGACGTGACCGGCGACCTCTTCATCGGTTCGACGCGAATCCCGCACTCCCGGCCGCCATCGGGACGCACCTCTCCTGTCGGTCGCCCGCCCGGCCGGTCCTGCCACCGCCCCTTAACATCGGGCTGCCCGCAACGGACGGCAGCGCCGTGGGTGAAGGCAAGAGTCTTCCATTTTTGAAAAAAAGAAGACCCTTCCGTCCCCTAAAAATCCCGCGAGAACCCCGCCGTCCACCCCCCATCCACCACCAGCACATGCCCGGTGATGTAGGCACTCTCCGGATCGGACAAAAACAGCGCCGCATGCGCCATCTCATGCGTCTCCGCCGGCCGCCCCAGCGGAATATGGCTCATCAACCGCGCATGCAGCGACTGCTCGTCAGACGTCGCGTCGTTGATCCACTGCCGCCACCCGTCCGTCGCCGTGGACCCCGGCGCAATCGCGTTCACCAGAATCCCATGCGGCGCCAGCTCCAGCGCCATGCCCTTGGTGAAGTTCACCACCCCCGCCTTCGCCGCCACATACGCGCTCTGCAACCGCAGCGGCACCAGGCCCACCACCGAGGCGATATTGATGATCCGCCCGGACTTCTGCGCGATCATCGGCACCGCCACCGCCCGGCTCATCCGAAACACCCCGGTGAGATCGATCGAAATCAGCCGCTCCCACTGCTCCACCGGCACCCGCTCCACGGTCACCCGATCCTCCGGCCGCGTCCCGATCCCCGCA
>CAMCJI010000272.1 GCA_945874805.1 Asaia bogorensis
GGCTCGTCCGGGGCGGCTTCGCTGCCGTCGTCGCGCACGATCCGCGCCTGCACGTCCCCATCCGCGCGGCCGAGGCACCCGGCGCCGACGAGGCGGGGCTCCTTGTGCTGCTGGATTGTGCCGCCGGCCCCGGTCTCCGTCATCGCCCAGCCTTCGACCAGCGGGAAGCCGAAACGGGCCTCGGCGGGGGCGTGCAGGCTGCGCTCCACGCCGGCGCCGAAGCCGAAGCGCACGCGATGGCCGCGTTCGAGCGGGTGCGGGTCGGCCGCCATCAGGATGGCCGGCATCACGCCGAGATAATGCAGGCAGGTGGCCCCGCTGGCGTGCACGGAGTCCCAGAAGCTGCGCGGATGAAACCGGTCGAGAGGGATCAGGCAGCCGCCGCCCAGAACCATCGCCATCGTCGAGACGGCCATCGCGTTCATGTGGAATAGCGGCAGCGGAGTGAGCATCCGTTCGGTGCCGGGGCTGAGCGCACACAGCCCGCCCATGCCGTGATACCAGGCCCCCGCCTCATGGAAATAGTCCTGGCTGAGGATGCAGCCCTTCGGCAGGCCGGTGGTGCCGGAGGTGTAGAGCAGCGCGCATTCCGCCCCGTCCCCGGCGGCGGGCGGGGCAGGGGGAGGGGCGTCGTCCGGGGTGATCACCGGCAGGCCGCGGCCTTCCAGCCGCTCCCCCAAGCCCGGCCAGGCGACGGCCAGCGCCATGTCCGAATGGCCGATGAGGTAGTCGAGCTCGGCCGCGCGCAGATCGGGGTTGATCGGCACCACCGAGGCACCGCATTCGTTCAGCGCGAACCAGTGCAGGATGAAGTCCGGCCGGTTCTCCAGCAGCAGGCCCACCCGATGCCCCACGCCCCAGCCGGCGGCGCGGTAGGCCGCCGCCAGGGCCGCGATACGCGCGGCAGCCGCGGCGTAGCTGATCTCGCCCGCGGGAATGCCGTAGATGCCGGCTGTCTGCGCCAGCACCCACAGGAACGGGCGGTCAGGCCAGCGTGCGGCGGCCTCGGCGAAGGCGTCGGATACGCGGCGCATCACATGAACAACTGGATGTTGCCGAAGGCGGAGTCGGGGTTCACCAGGTCGATCCGTTTCAGTTGGATGCGCAGGCCGTCCGGCGTCTGGACCAGCGTGTGGGTGGCCCAGCCGGCGTAGAGCGTCTGCTCGTCCAGCCGGGTTTCGACATAGTGGAAGGGCGTCCAGGTGGTCAGGCCCTCGACGCTGGTGGCCCCCAGCAGATGATGGCAGCGGCTTTTCGGCTTCTGGCTGTAGGTCTTCGCCCCCTTCAGCCGCTCCACGCGGATGCGCAGCAGCAGAAGATCGTCGTAGAACAGGGAGTTGTGCAGGATCGGGTCGGTCTGCCCCATCTCCAGCGGCATCCAGTAGCGCGCATCCGGGGTGAACAGGGCCAACCACTCATCGAAGCGCTGCTCGTCGATCAGGCGGGCTTCGAGCTGGATCAGGGCGACGGGATCACGCATCGGCCATGAACTTCGCCCAGGCAGTGAACTGGTTGCGCATCTGCCGCTCGGTGGTGCCGTTCTCGATGGCGGTGGCTTCGGCCTCGCCGGGCTGCATCAACCGCTGCATGTTGACCCAGGGGTTGGCATCCGAGTGCAGGCTGTCCTGCGCGCGCTCGTACATCTCCAGATCGTCATGGCCGACGGGGGAGGTCGGCGCATTGATCAGCCGCGAATACATCAGCGTGCGCGCCAAAAGCTGGTCCGGCGCGCCGACCAGCCGGAACGTCCAGCTTTCCACCATCGTCCGGTCGGCGGCGAGCGGCTTGAAGATGCGCAGCGCCTGGATCGGGCCCTTCATCGTCATGTTGGGAAAATAGACGGTGTTGTGCCGGTTCTCGTCCAGCACCGCCTTGGCGCGGGCCTCGCCGTGGGTCGCGGCAAGCTGATCGAAATAGCCGGGGATGGCGGAATAGTCGGAGTGGATCGAGTGGTGCACCCCGGTATGGCCATGCCCGTTCGGCCAGACGCGGATGCCCATGCCCTCGTAGAACTGATAGGGCGACATGAAGGGGGCGTAGATCTCGACCGCCGGGTGCCTCGGCGTCCCCGCCGGCTCGCGCTCCCACATCGCCTTCGCCGTGCCGGCCGAGCTTTCATGCGCCACCATCGGGTGGCAGGTGTCGGTCAGGTTCTCGACCAGCATCTTCCAGTTGCATTTGTGCAGGTAGCGCAGCACCCCGCCGGCCACTTCCAGCCGCCCGCCCGGCGCGCGATCGACCATGTTGTCCAGGCTGGAGAGGCTGTCGCCGAAATAGTCCTCGAAGCCGATCCCCTCGGCGGCGATGCGGGCGAAGACGAACTCGCGATACACCTGCACCGCGCCTACCGGCGTCATGCCCTGCGCCGCCGCGCTGCCCTTGAAGTCGGTCTGCTCATAGCCGCCCGGCAGCGGGATGGCGGCGATGCTGCCGTCCGTGCGGAAACTCCAGGCGTGATAGGGGCAGCGGAAGAACCTCCCGACATTCCCGCACATCTCGTTGGCAACGCGCGTGCCCTTGTGCGGGCAGCGGTTGTGCAGCACCCGGATCGAGCCGTCGGTGTGGCGCACCATCACCACCGGGGCGGTGCCGATGGTGGTGGTGAAGAAGTCGCCGATCCCAGCCACCTGGCTGGCATGGCCGACATAGACCCAGGCCCGCGTGAACAGCCGCGCCATCTCCAGGTCGAACACCGCCTCGCTGGTATAGACGTCGCGATGCACCTCGCCGGGGCGGATGAGGGCGGCGGGGTTCATGCGAGGGACTTTTCCATGAAGATCGAGCCGGGGCTTTCCTCGTAGGCGGCGAAGGGGCCGCGGACGGTATAGCCGGCGCGGGCATAGAGCCGCTGGGCCGCATGGTGCAGCGGCCCGGTTTCCAGCAGCATCGTATGCACGCCCTCCCGCCGGGCGGCGGTTTCCAGCGCCGCCAGCAAGGTGCCGGCCGTGCCGGTGCCGCGTGCCGGCTCGGCCACAAACATCCGCTTGAGCTCCGCTGTGCCGTCGCCGAACAGCAGGATGCCGGCGCAACCCACTGCCACCCCGCCGATGCGGGCGACGAAAAACCGCACGGAAGGTGACTCCAGCGCCGGGATGTCCACCTGGTGGATCTGCTCCGGCGGGTAAAGCGCGCGGGAATACGCGGTGGAGGCATCGAGCAAGGCCAGCACATCCGGCTGGCGCGGCCGCTCTTGGGAGATCTGCGGGCTCACAGCGTGCGCACCGTGGCGATGGCGCCGTCGAGGATCGTGCCGTCCTCGTCGGCCAGGGCGGCTTCGCGCAGACGGCGGAGCCAGTCGGCGGCGTCGGCCCGCCCGGCGAGCAGCGGCAGGGCGCCGATCACCCGGTCGAACTTGCTCATGCCGCGCGCATGCGTGTCCGAATAGCCCTTCACCAGCCGCCGGCAGGCGATGATCTCCACGGCGAGCGCGTAGTCCCGCGCGGCGGTAGACAGTGCCAGCGACAGCCACGCCTCAAGATGCGACATCTCCCGCCCATGCCGCAGCAGGCCGCGCCGATGCGGGCGCAGGGAGGCGACGGCCCAGAGCTGGGCGAACCCCCAGATGCTGCTCGTCCGGACCCGCCGCCCCCGCTCGAACAGGCGCTTCAACGTCCAGCGCAGCGCCGCCGAGCCCTCGACCAGCAGGCCGAGCCGGCGCGGCATCGTGGCGGCAAGCTCCGCCACCCGTGGGTGCATGAACTCGGTGGTCTCGACTATCTGCGCCGGGCTGGCCGCCACCTCGCTGCGCACGCGCGCGGCACGGCTGGCGCGGGTCTTGAGGTCGGCGACCCGGATCGGATCGTCATAGGCCATCGCCGGGGCGAGGAAGCGCGCCGCCTCGATCGACAGGCGCCAGCCATGCGCGGCGTTGTCGGCGGCGATCACCTGCTCCAGCCGGTCGAGATACTCCGCGCCATAGGCGGCGTCCTGATAATCGGCGACGCGGCGCAGGCCGTGCCCGGCCATCTCCGCCACCTCGGGCGGGTAGCCCGCCAGCCGGGCCAGCGTCACGGCAAACGCGGCCTGTTCGGCGGCAGGACCCGCCACCACCGGCGCTGCGACAACCGGCGCCGGGGCAGGGGGCGCGGCCGGCGAAGTCACCGCGTCATGCCCGGCCGCGAAGGCCGCGAGGCTGGCCGTCACACCCACACCCGCCGCACGCACCGCCGCCTCGAACGCCGCGCGCGGGAAGGGCAGGGCGCCCGATCCCGCCAGCGCCCCGAACAGGGCGGCGGAGATCACCGAGCCGTGCGCCTCCGCCAACGCCTGCATGTCCGCGCCGAGAAACCGCCGGCTGGCCGCCGCAGCCGCGACCAGCACCGGCGCGGGATCGGCCGTGCCATCCCCCGGCTTGATCTTCTCCACCATCGACAGCGAACGATGCGTGGAGGCGATCAGCGTCGTCCGATCCGGCGAGACCAGCCCGCGCTGGATCGCCCGCCCGGCCTCCATCAACTCGGCCGCGATCACCACATCGACATCGCCGGGCACCGGCATCAGCGACAGCACCGGCTGGCGGCCGGCCTGCGGGCGGATGATCTCGACATAGTAGATCGTCGCCCCCGTCCGCTGCGCCACGCCGGGCACGGAGGTCGCCTGTGCCATCCAGCCCTCGGCCTCGGCCACGGCGACGATCCAGTCGGCGAGCACGCCACCGCCCTGGCCGCCCATCGCGGTGACGGCGATGCCAATCGGGCGATCGCTCATGATACGGCCAGCACCCGGCCAGCGCGGCGGGCCTGCAGCCAACCGATCACCGCTCCGCGCAACCGGCCCAGCCGCAGGTCCAACCGGCTGGGATTGCTGACGATATCGGCGCGGTAGAAGCTCGGGCACAGCACCGCCGCCTCCGCCACCTCGCCGCAATTGCCGCAGCCCACGCAGGAATTGTCGATCGCCGCCACCGGGTCCGGCTTCAGCGGATCGCCCGAGGGCTTCATCGACAGCGACGGGCAGCCGGACAAGCGGATGCAGGCGTGATCGCCGGTGCACACATCCTCATCGACGCCGAAGCGCGGCTTGACCATCCGCTCGCCCCGCTTCACCGCCGCATTGAACAGCGGCCGCTCGCGGCGCTGGCGGTTGAGCATGCACTCGCTCGACGCAATGACGATCTTCGGCCCCGGCGCCGTTGTGGTCAGCGCCTCGCGCAGCACATCGCGCATCTTCGCGACGTCATAGGTGTGGTCGACGCGCCGCACCCAGGTCGCCCCCACCCCGCGCACCGCGGTCTCGATCGGGTGGTTGGTGCTGCGCCCGTCCGGCTGGGCGCGCGATGACAGCAGGTCCTGCCCGCCGGTCGCCGCCGAGTAGTGGTTGTCCACCAGCACGGTGACGCTGTCGTGCTTGTTGTACACGGCGTTGCCGATGCCGTTCACCAGGCCGTTATGCCAGAACCCGCCATCGCCCATCACCGAGATCGCCCGCTTGCCCGCCTTCACCTGGAAGGCGGAGGTGGAGGATGAGCCGAGCCCGTAGCCCATCGTCGAGGAGCCGATGTTGAACGGCTCGTTCAGCGCGAACAGATGGCAGCCGATATCGCCGGCAATGTGGTGCTGGCCGAGTTCCTGCTGCACCAGCTTCATCGCCGAGAAGATCGGCCGCTCCGGGCAGCCGGTGCAGAAACTGGGCGGGCGCGGCGGCACGGTGGTGGCCAACGCCTGCACCGCGGCGCTGCCGAGCACCGGGCGCGGATCGGGCGGCGCGCTGCCGGCGATCAGCTCCGGCCGGTACTGCGAAACGAACGCCCGCAGCCCGTCGCCCAGCACCAAAGCGGTGTATTCCCCGGCCATCGGCAGCAT
>CAMCJI010000273.1 GCA_945874805.1 Asaia bogorensis
GTTGCGCGGCTGGCGCAGGCGCATCGGCCCACCGTGCTGAACAGCCATCCCACGGTGGCGCATATGCTGCTCAGCCTGGCGCCCGAGGCCTTCAGCGGGCTGCGGGTGGTGCGGGTGGGGGCCGCCGGGCTGGCGGCGGCGGGGCTTGCCAACCTGCGCGGCCTGCTGCCGGCGGGCTGTGCGATCAACCACACCTATGCCTCGACCGAGGCGATGATGCTGGCGCAATGGACGATCCCGCCGGATTACGTGCCGGACGGTCCGTCCTATCCGGTCGGGCGGCCCACGGCGGGGATCGTCTGGCATCTGGAAGGCGAGGACGGCGCGCGGCTGCCGGCCAGACCGGGCGCGCTGGGCGAGCTCGTCGTCTGCCGGCCGGACATGGCGATCGGCGAATGGGTGGAGGGGCGTCTCGTCGCAGGGCGCCTGCGCGCCGATCCCGAGCGGCCGGGCTGGCGGATGTTCCACACCGGCGACCTCATCCGCCTGCGGTGCGACGGGCTGTGGGACTTCGCCGGGCGGGTCGATCGGCAGATCAAGGTCAACGGCGTGCGCATCGAGCCGGGCGAGATCGAGGCGGTGCTGGAGCGGGTTGCCGGTGCGGGCGAGGCCATCGCGCTGGCGGCCGGCCCGGGTGAGGACAGACGGCTGGAGGCCTTCGTTGCCGGCCCGGCGGAGTTGCACCCGCGCCTGCTCGCCCAGGTGCGCGCAAGCCTGCCGCGCAGCCTGTGGCCGGCCCGGATCACGATGCTGGCGGCGATGCCCCGCCTGCCCTCCGGCAAGGTCGATGTGCAGGCGCTGCTGAGGATGTGGGCGGGATGACCGAGGCGCAGGTGCTGGCCGCCTTCGCCGGCGTTGTCCGCCGGCTGGCCGGCGACCCCAGCCTGCCGGTGACGCGCGAGCACGACCTGATGGAGCTTGGCACGCTCGACAGTCTGCGGCTGCTGGAAGCGATCGCCCTGACGGAGGCCGCCTGCGGCGTGGAGATCGATGCCGCCGGGCTGAGCGGCCTGCTCACCGTGGACGACCTGATCCGCGCGATGCTCGCCGGCAGGCCGCTGTGATGCTGGCGCCCGCGGATGTGCTGGCGGTGTTCCAGGCCCTCGGCGAGGACTGCGAGTTCGCCGCCTTTCAGGAGCGGGCGACGCAGCGCAAGCCGCGCACCCTGCTGGCGAATGGTGGCTGCAAGCTCGATGCATTGCCGGGCGTGCTGGCCGACCGGTTCGCGGGCGTGGGCGATCCCGCCGGCACGCGGCTGGAATGGCGGGCGGATTGGCGGGAGTACCGGCTCTGCGCCACCCCCTCGCTCGGCATGCATTCAGGGCATTTCGTGCCCTTCGCCGATGCCGCCGCCCAGGCGCAGGCGACGGCGGATGCAGCCGCGATGCTGCGGCTGCTGCGCCGGCAACTGCTGGCGGACCTCGCCGATCCCCGGCGCATCTTCGTCTTTACCGCCACCGGGCTGGACGCGGCGGCGGTGGAGCGGCTGCATGCGGCCTTCCAGGCGGCCAGCCCGGCCGGGCTGCTCTGCGTCAGCCCCGGCCTCGCACCGCCCGGAACCGTCGCGCGCGTGCGGCCCGGCTGCTATCTCGGCGGCATCGGCGGGTTTGGGTATTTTCCACCGAATCGCCCCTGGGTCGGCCCCTATGAGACGTGGCGGGCCCTGTGCGCCGCCGCCCTGGCGCTGCATCGCGAGGGGTGACGGCTGGCAAACCGGCGTTCGTGCCCATATGGATGCATCCGCAGCAGAATCGCGTGCGTAGATGACGAGGATGCAAAAGGCTCAACGATGACGGCTCCTGTTCTGTTGTGGCTGCGGCGCGAGCTGCGGCTCGCCGACAATCCGGCGCTCGAGGCGGCAATCGCCACCGGGCGGCCGGTGGCCGTCGCCTTTGTGCTCGATGAGAGCACGGGCGGCGCCTGGGCGTCGGGGGCGGCATCGCGCTGGTGGCTGCATCACAGTCTGGCGGCGCTGGCGGAGGGCCTGCGGGCGCGCGGGGCGTCGCTGGTGCTGCGGCGCGGGCGGTTTGAACAGGTGATCCCGGCGCTGGCGGCGGAGATCGGGGCGGCCGAGGTGCATGCGGGCATGCCGACCGAGCCGTGGTCGCGCAAGGCGTATCACAGCGTCAAGGCGGCGCTGGCGGTGCCGTTCAAGGTGCATCTGACCACGCTGGCCTTCCACCCCGAGGACATCCGCACGCAGGCCGGCACGCCGTTCGGTGTGTATACCCCCTTCTCACGCGCCTGCCTCGCGCGCGGCCTGCCCGCACCGCCGCTGGCTGCACCCGCCGCGATCGCCTCGCTGCCCGTGCAGTCGGACCGGCTGGAGGACTGGGGCCTGCTGCCGGCGCGGCCGGACTGGGCAGGCGGGCTGCGGCAGGCCTGGGTGCCCGGCGAGGCAGGGGCGGCGGTCCGGCTGGCCGGCTTCGTGGCCGGCGCGCTCGACCGCTATGCCGCCGAGCGCGACATTCCCGGCGTTGCCAGCACCTCGATGCTCTCGCCGCATCTGGCATGGGGCGAGCTGTCGGTCGCGCAGGTATGGCACGCGGCGGAGGATGCAGGCGGGGCGGGGCGGCAGAAGTTCATCAACGAGGTGCTCTGGCGCGAGTTCGCGGCCCATCTGCTCTGGCACCATCCGCACCTGCCGGAGCAGCCGCTGCGCGCCGAGTTCGGGCGGATGACCTGGCGGGAGGACGCGGCCGGGCTGCGCGCCTGGCAGCGCGGCATGACCGGGGTGCCGATCGTCGATGCCGGGATGCGGCAGTTGTGGCAGACCGGCTGGATGCACAACCGGGTGCGGATGATCGTCGCCAGCTTCCTGGTCAAGCACCTGCTGATCCCCTGGCAGGACGGCGAGGCGTGGTTCTGGGATACGCTGGTCGATGCCGACCTGGCGCAGAACGCCGCCTCCTGGCAGTGGGTGGCAGGTTCCGGTGCGGATGCGGCGCCGTATTTCCGCATCTTCAATCCGGTGCTGCAGGGCGAGAAGTTCGACCCGGACGGCGCCTATGTCCGCCGCTTCGTGCCGGAGCTGGCCGCCCTGCCGGATCGCTGCCTGCATGCGCCGTGGGAAGCGCCGGCCCTGGTGCTGCAAGGTGCGGGGGTGCGGCTCGGTGTCACCTATCCCACCCCCGTCGTCGGGCTGATGGAGGGGCGCGAGCGCGCGCTCGCCGCGTTCGCCTCGCTCAAGGATGCCGCATGACCCGCCAGCGCCTGGCTGTCATCGGCGCCGGCATCGCCGGGCTGTCTGCGGCCTGGATGCTGCGCGAGGCCTTCGAGGTCACGCTGTACGAAGCGCAGCCGCGCGCCGGCGGGCATGCGGATACGCAGAGCGTCACGATCGAGGGCCAGGAACTGGCCGTCGATACCGGCTTCATCGTCTGCAACGACCGCAACTACCCCAACCTCCTCGGCCTGTTCCGCAGCCTCGGCGTGGCGGTGCAGGACACCGACATGTCGTTCGGCGTGTCGATCGAGAATGGCGGCCTGGAATACGGCGGTGGCACGCTCGGCCAGTTGTTCGCGCAGAAGCTCAATCTCGCCCGCCCGCGATTCTGGTCGATGGTGCGCGACATCCTGCGCTTCTACCGCGAGGCGCCGGCGCTGCTCGAGGGCAGTTCGACCGAGTCGCTGGGCGACTATCTCGACCGCAACCGCTATGGGCGGCCGTTTGCCGAGGATCACATCCTGCCGATGGGCGCGGCGATCTGGTCGGCTTCGGTGGAGGGGATGCGGGCGTTTCCGGCGCGGCATTTCGTCCGCTTCTTCTCCAATCACGGGCTGCTGAAACTGACGGACCGGCCGCAATGGGGCACCGTGACCGGCGGCTCGCGCAGCTACGTGGCCAAGGTCCTGGCCGATCTCGGCGACGTGCGCCTCGGCCGGCCGGTGCTGGGGGTGCGCCGGGTCGAGGGCGGGGTGCGGGTGCGCGACGCGCTGGGCGAGGAGGCCTTCGACCACGCTGTGCTCGCCTGCCATGCCGACGAGTCGCTGGCGATGCTGGAGAACCCGACTCCGGCGGAGGAATCGGTGCTCGGCGCCGTGCGCTTCCAGGACAATCTGGCGGTGCTGCACACCGATGCCAGCCTGATGCCGCGCCGCCGCCGGGTGTGGTCGGCCTGGAATTACCTCTCCGAAAGCACGGCGGATCACGGCCGCGCGGTCAGCCTCACCTACTGGATGAACAGCCTGCAACGCCTGCCGGTGCAAACCCCGGTGCTGGTGACGCTGAACCCCGACCGGGCGCCAGCAGCCGAGCGGACGCTGCTCGCCCGCCAGTACCGCCACCCGCAGTTCGACGCGGCGGCGATGCGCGCACAGGAGATGCTGCCGGGCCTGCAGGGCGAGGGCGGGCTCTGGTTCGCCGGCGCCTGGACCGGCTGGGGCTTCCACGAGGACGGCATCGCCTCGGCCGTGCGCGTCGCCGCCCAGCTCGGCGTCGTGCCACCTTGGGGCGGGGGCGAGCGATGAGTGCCGCCCTGCTCCACGCCGGCACGGTGATGCATCTGCGCCACACGCCGTTCCTGCACAAGTTCAGCTACAGGATGTGGATGTTCTCCGCTGAGCTGGACGATCTCGACAGCATTCCCGCCCGGCTGTTCGGCCACAACCGGCGCGCCGCGGTGATGCTGCGCGACCGCGACCACGGCCCGCGCGACGGCTCGGCGCTGCGCCCCTGGGCGGAGGCGAAGCTGGCGGCGGCAGGGCTGTCCAAATACGCCGCGCGCATTCGCATCATGGTGGTGCCGCGCATTCTCGGCGCCGGCTTCAACCCGATCGCCTTCTTCTTCTGCCGCGACGCCGGCGGCACGCTCGGCGCGGTGATCCACCAGGTGAAGAACACCTTCGGCGGGCAGACCGAGTATGTGCTTCCGGTCGGCAACAGCACCACGGTGGTGCAGGAGACGGCGAAGGCCATGCATGTCTCGCCGTTTTTCGACATGCAGGGCGGCTACCGCTTCGCCTTCTCCCGCCCGGATTTCGACGATCCGACGGGGCACTTCACCCTGTCGATCCGCTACGGCGATGAGACCTCGCCGCGCATGACCGCGGCGATGGACCTGCATGCCCGCCCGCTCACCGATGGCGTGCTGGCCCGCCTGCTGGTCGAGATGCCGCTGATGCCGATGAAGATCCTCGCCGCGATCCACTGGGAAGCGTTGCGCCTGTGGCTGCGTGGGGCAACATTCCATCCTGAACCGAAACTGCCCGCAAAGGACTCCCGATGAGTGGTGCCGAGAGCTTGACCAGCCAAGAGGGGATGAACGAGCAGATCGCCACCCCGCCGCGCAACCGTTGGCTGCGCCTGGGGCTGCGTCTGGCGAACACGATCCGCACCGGCACGCTGACCGTGGTGCTGCCGGACGGCACCACCCATGTGGTGCGCCGCAGCGAGCACCCGCACGCCACGATCATCCTCAAGGAACCCCGCGCCGCCCGCCGGCTGCTGCTGGGCGGCAGCCTGGGGCTCGCCGAGGCCTACATCGATGGCGACTGGGAGAGCCCGGACATCCGCGGCGTGATGGCCGTCGCCTCAGCCAACGAAGCGGAATGGGTGGCAACGCTCGACGGCACGCCCTGGATGCGCTTCTTCTCCCGCCTGCTGCACCGGCTGCGGCCGAACACCCGCGGCGGCGCGCGCAAGAACATCACCGACCACTATGACCTCGGCAATGATTTCTACGCCCAGTGGCTCGACCCGACGATGACCTACTCCTCGGCCATCTTCGCCGAGGGAGAGGCCAACGACGACACGATGGAGGCAGCGCAGCTGCGCA
>CAMCJI010000274.1 GCA_945874805.1 Asaia bogorensis
CGGAATGGCGCCGCCAGGTCAACCGCGACAACGCAATGACCATGCTCGGGCAGATCAACGAAAACCGCCAACCTTTCACCCGCGCCGCCGTCGCCGGCCTCAAACCCAAAACCCTGCTGCTCAACGGCAACCAAACCCAACCCAACTTCATCACCATCGTCGAAGCGATGGCCCCCCTCATCCCCGACTGCCAGCGTGTCGTCATCCGCAACGCCACCCACGGCCTCAACCACGACAACCCGGCCGACTTCAACGCCGCCGTGCTGGAATTCCTCGCATGACCCTCGCCGCCGCCACCGCCTTCGCCCTCGCCCACGAATCCCCCTGGCGCCGCGACATCGCCGCCCAGCTCGAAGCCGGCAATTTCGAACCCCCGCCGGACAATGAGGTCATCGGCCCCACCGCCCCGCGCGGCGGACCGAACGGCCTCGTCATCCACCGCGGCAGAACCATCGCCACCTGGGGCGACACGCAACAGGTCGACATGACCTTCAGCGTCGCCAAGTCCTACCTCTCCATCCTCGCCGGCCTCGCCCAGGCCGACGGCCTGATCCCCGACCTCGACGCCCGCGTCGCGGACAGCGTGCACGATGGCGGCTTCGACTCCCCGCAGAACGCCCCGATCACCTGGCGCCACCTCCTTACCCAAACCTCGGAATGGGAAGGCACGCTGTTCGGCAAGTCCGACATGATCGACCGCTACCGCAGCCTCGCCACCGAGGACGCCGGCACCCCCGCCAACAAAAAAGGCACCGCCCGCCCCCTACAGGCCCCCGGCACCTACTGGGAATACAACGACGTCCGGGTGAACCGCCTGAGCCTCGCTTTGCTCCGCCGCTTCGCCCGCCCGCTGCCCGACGTCTTCGCCGAACGCGTCATGCGCCCCCTCGGCGCGTCGAACACCTGGCGCTGGCACGGCTACCGCAACTCTACCGTCGATGTCGGCGGCCGGATGATCGAGAGCGTCTCCGGCGGCGGCCACTGGGGCGGCGGCGTCTTCATCCACGCCGAAGACCAGGCCCGCATCGGCCAGATGATGCTCGCCAACACCGGCCAGATCCTCCCGCCCGCCTGGATCGCGGAGTCCACGAAACCCTGCCCGGTCAAACCCGGCTACGGCCTGCTCTGGTGGCTAAACACCGACCGGGCCTACAAGCCCTCCGCCCCCGAGGACAGCACCTTCGCCATCGGCGCCGGCGGCAACGTCACCTGGATATGCCCCTCCCAAGACCTCGTCGCCGTCCTCCGCTGGATCGACATGGCCCACCTCGATGAGTGGATAGCCCTGGTCATGCCGTCGCTGGACTAGAGCAGAATTGCCGCGGGGGAACCCGGCGGCATCACACAAAACTGGAGAACGACGTCCGCTGTGAGACGTCACCCTGCCCCAAAAATGCGGAAGGCCCCGGCGCTAACGCCGAGGCCTTCCCATTGTCAGACGGCGGTTGCCGGCCGATTTAGGGAGTCAGGCCGTCACCAAGGTGGAGACGACAACCCAGCACGACTCAGCAGTCCGCAGTCGGGAACAATGAGACACTGGATCACCTCCTTTCAGTAAGTTGACAGGACCTGCAGCCTGCACGGACCACCGCTGCCCGCGCAAGCCCGATTCTTCACGCCGATGAAGCTTGACCCGCCCAGCCATAAGCGTCACACGCCCGAGGCAATCCGCAATTCAGGAGGGGCCATGCTGCGCATCTACACGCGACAGGACGATCGCCTCGCGCTCGTCTCCATCCCCGCCGGCGGCACCGAACTTCCGGCCTTCGACCCCACCGCCGCCACCTGGTTCGACCTGCTGAACCCCGCCCCCGGCGAGGACCGCCTGGTGGAACGCTGCCTCGGCGTGTCCGTTCCCACCATGGAGGAGATGCAGGAGATCGAACCCTCCGCGCGCCTCTACACCGAGAACGCCGCCGAATTCATGACCCTGACGGCTGTGACCGCACTCGACACCGAAGACCCGGTCAAGACCCCGATCACTTTCATCCTCAAGGGCAACAGCCTCGTCACCGTCCGCTATGCCGACCCGAAGCCCTTCGCGATCTTCACCGCCCGGGTGCAAAAGCCAGGCGGCCAGCCGCTCGCCACCGGTGAGATGCTGATGCTCGGCCTGCTGGAAACCATGGTGGACCGACTGGCCGACGTGCTGGAACGCGCGGGCGACGAGATCGACGCCATCTCCCGCGGCGTGTTCCGCACCAAGCCGGCGAAGGCCGACAAAAAAACAGCCAACCTGCAATCCGTCATCGAACAGATCGGCCGCCGCGGCGACCTACTCACTCTGGCCCGTGAAAGCCTCGTGAGCATGACCCGGCTGATCAGCTACCATCAGGCGCTGGAAAGCTCGAACCACAAGCCCAGCAAGGATGCACGCCAGAAAACCAAGGTTCTGCAACGCGACGTGGCTTCGCTATCCGATCACGCGACCTTTCTCGCCAACAAGATCAACTTCCTGCTGGACGCCACGCTGGGCCTGATCAACCTCGAACAGAACCAGATCATCAAGATCTTCTCCGTCGCCGCCGTCGTTTTCCTGCCGCCGACGCTGGTCGCGTCGATCTACGGCATGAACTTCAAGTTCCAGCCGGAACTCGAATGGACCTTCGGCTATCCCATGGCCCTCGGCCTGATGATCGCCTCGGCGGCGCTGCCCTATCTGTTCTTCAAGCGCAAAGGCTGGCTGTAACTATAGCCGCTCAGCGCTTGCGCACAAACTCCGTGCGCAGCACCAGGCCCTTGATCGTATCGTGCCGGCAGTCGATCTCGGCGGGGTTGTCGGTGAGGCGGATCGTGCGGATCACTGTCCCCTGCTTCAGCGTCTGGTTGGCGCCCTTCACCTTCAGGTCCTTCACCAGCACCACCGAATCACCATCTGCCAGCAGGTTGCCGGCGGCATCGCGCACTTCGACGGCGAGGGTCTCGGCCGCCGCAACCGCGCCGGCCGGGCGCCACTCGCCGGTCGCCTCGTCGAACACATAATCGTCGTCGCCGGACATGCTGGCTTACCTTTGGATGCCGCCCCTTCTCCTCCTTGCCACCACATCCGGCAAGGGAGGAGCTAGGCCCCCCAGGCCGGGCGCACCCCCAGCCCGCGCATGAAGCGGTCGCGGATCTGCGCGGGGTCGCGCGTGGTCTGCTCGCGCGGCTTCTCGGCCGGATTGCGCAGGGCGATCAGCCACGGCCCGGGTTCGGCCAGCGCCTGCGTCGCCAGCGCGTCGAAATGCGCGAGGTCCGCCGCCCAGGCCGCCTGCCCCAGCCCGCTGGCTTTGGCGATACCGACAATATCCGCCCCTAGCCCCGTCGCGGTCGGCTGGCCGCCGGTGATCTGGTAGATGCCGTTGTCCATCACCACGATCAGCAGATTGGCAGGCCGCCGCGTGGCGACGGTCGCGAGGCAGCCGAGCTGCATCAGGATCGACCCGTCGCCCTCCAGCGCGATCACCCGCCGCTGCGGCTGGGCGATGGCGACTCCCAGCGCGATCGGCACGGCGAGCCCCATGCTGCCCAGCATGTAGAAATTCTCCGCCCGCCGCCCGCTGGCCCACAGGTCGAAATTCGTGTTGCCGATGCCGCCGATCACCGCCTCATGCCGATCGAGCTTGGCAACCAGCGCCGCGGTCGCATCGTACCGCCCGATCAGCCCGGCGGCCTCGCGCGTCTGCGGCGCGTTGGAAAAGGGCGTGCTCATTGCTGGAACACCTTGCCGCCGGTCAGCAGCGGCGAGAGGATCAGGCAGGCCGGCAACTGTGTCGCCACCGCCTGGCGGATCGTGCGGTCGACGATGAAATCCACCTCATCCAGCCGGCTGAGCGTATGATGTTCGATCGCCAGCGCGTCCAGCACCGGGCGCATGGTCTTGGCCACCAGCGCCTGCCCGACGTTGAACTCGCCGAGCGTCCCGCGTTCGGAGACCATCATCAGCACCGGTATCTGAAACGGCACCGCGAGGCTCGCGATCGCGTTCGGCAGCGTCGCGAACCCCGAGGTCTGCATCAGCACGATGCCCCGCATCCCCCCCATCCACGCCCCGGCGACGATGCCCAGCGCCTCCTCCTCGCGCGTGGCGGAAAACGCGGTGAAGAAGTCATCCGCCTCGATCGCGCGGATCAGCGGGGTCAGCACGTTGTCGGGCACGTAGGTGACCAGGCGCACATCATTGCGCCTGAGCACGTCCCGCACCGTTTCGAACCACGTGCTCACCCGCGCAGTTCCGGGATCACCCAGTACGCCGCCTGCCCGCGGGCCACACGGCCGATATTGTCGTAGGCGTTGCGGAACCGCTTGGCCCGGTTCTCATAGGTCGGGCCGGCCATATGGGCGGTGAGGATCACGTTCTCCAGCCCGAACAGCGGGTTGTCCGGCGCCGGCGGCTCCACATCGAACACATCGAGCCCCGCGCCGGCGATCACCCCGGTCGAGAGCGCGGTGAACAGCGCCGCCTCGTCGATCACCCCGCCGCGCGAGGTGTTGATCAGGAACGCGTCCGGCTTCATCTGCGCCAGTTCGCGCGTCCCGATGAACTTCTGCGTGCTTGGCAGCAGCGGCGTATGCAGCGTCACCACATCGGCCAGCGCCAGCACCTCGTCCATCAGCCGGAAGCGCGCGCCGATCGCATCCTCCTCGCCCTCGGTCAGCCGGTTGACGTCGAAATACAGCACATGCATCCCGAACGCGCGCGCCATCCGCGCCACTTTCTTGCCGATGGTGCCCAGCCCGATGATGCCGAGCGTCTTTCCCTCGACCTCATAGACATGCTTCTCCTGCCAGTCGTTGCTGCGCCACCGGCCCGAGGAGACGTTGGCATGCTGCCACGTCAGCCGGCGCGAGATCGCCAGCATCAGCATGATCGCGTGCTCAGCCACCGCGGTGGAGTTCGCCCCGCCATTGTTGCAGATCGGCACGCCTGCCCGTCGCGCCGCTTCGATATTCGTGCGGTCGTAGCCGGCGCTGAGCAGTTGCACGAGCTTCAGCTTCGGTGCCGCGGCGTAGAACGCATCGTCCATCCACGGCTCGCCCACACCGATCAGATACTCCGCATCCCCGACCGCCGCGGTGATCGCCGCCCGGTTGTTCTGCGACTCGATCAGTTCGAACCCGGCCGGCAGCAGGTCGCGCGCGAAGGGCTTGTCGGGCTCGCCGACGGGGGCATAGACGATCTTGGGCATGGCGGTTTCCTCGGATTTCGCAAAGTGTATGGTCGCTGCGACGATTGCACCAGATGATCCGGGATCACATGTTCAGCCCGCTCGCCAACCGCACCTACCGCCATCTGATGGCAGCCCAGCTCCTCTCGCTGCTCGGCAGCGGGCTGGCGACCGTCGCTCTCGGACTGCTGGCGTATGAACTCGCAGGCGCGGATGCGGGCGCGGTGCTGGGCACGGCGCTGGCCATCAAGATGATCGCCTATGTCGGCCTCGCCCCGGTCGCCAGCGCCTTCGTGCATCTGGTGCCCCGGCGCAGCCTGCTCGTCGGGCTGGACTGCATGCGCGCCGCAGTCGCGCTGCTGATGCCGTTCGTGACCGAAGTCTGGCAGATCTACCTGCTGATCTTCGTGCTCCAAGCCGGCTCGGCAGCATTCAGCCCGACCTTCCAGGCCACCATCCCGGATATCCTGCCCAACGAGGCCGAGTACACCAAGGCGCTGTCGCTCTCCCGCCTCGCCTACGACCTGGAGTCGCTGACAAGCCCGGCGCTGGCCGCGGCTCTGCTGGGGCTGATGGGGTTCCACTGGCTGTTCGCGGCCAACGCGCT
>CAMCJI010000275.1 GCA_945874805.1 Asaia bogorensis
CGGGCGACCGCAAGGCGGGAGGCGGTGAGCGTCTGGCTGCGGGTGCCCGTCGCCACGCTGATCCGCCGAGTCGCCGGGCGCACCAACCGCCCCTTGCTCGCAGGCCAGGACCAGGGGGAGGTGCTCACCCGCCTCTCCACCCTGCGCAACCCGACCTACGGCGAGGCAGACCTCATCGTCGATTGCGGCGATGACAGTGCGGACGGCACGACGGCCAGCGTGCTCGCGGCGCTGGAAGCCTATCGCCCGCCGCGCCGCCTCTCGCTGGCGCTCTCGCAGGCGAGCTACGACGTGGTGGTGGGTGAGGGCCTGCTCGCCCGCGCCGGCGCCCTGCTCGCCCCGGTGCTGCCGCAGCGCCGGGCGGTGATCGTCACCGACGAATCCGTCGCCCCGCTGCATCTGCCGGCTTTGCTGGCGGGCCTGGCGGAGACCGGCTTCACCACCCACACGGTGACGGTGAAGCCCGGCGAGCGGGCGAAGTCGCTGGAGAATTACGGCGCGGTGATGGACCAGGTGCTGGATTTCGGCATCGAACGGCAGACGGCGCTGATCGCGCTCGGCGGCGGCGTGGTCGGCGACCTCGGCGGCTTTGTGGCCGCCACCGCCCTGCGCGGCCTGCCCTTCGTGCAGATCCCGACGACGCTGCTGGCCCAGGTCGACAGCTCGGTGGGCGGCAAGACCGGCATCAACACCCGCCACGGCAAGAACCTCGTCGGCGCCTTCCATCAGCCGCGCATGGTGCTGGCCGACACTGCCACGCTCGCCACCCTGCCGGTGCGCGAGCTGCGCGCCGGCTATGCGGAGATCGCCAAGGCCGGGCTGATCGGCGACGCGGCGTTCTTCGCCTGGTGCGAGGCCAACGCCGCGGCCGTGATCGCCGGCGACCGCGCCGCCCAGGCCGAGGCGGTGCTGCGCGCCTGCGCCTTCAAGGCGCTGGTGGTGGGCGACGACGAGCGCGAGGAGAAGCCGAACGACGGCCGGGCGCTGCTCAATCTCGGCCACACCTTCGGCCATGCGCTGGAGGCGGAGCTGGGCTACGGCACGGTCCTGCACGGCGAGGCGGTGGCCGTTGGCATCGGCCTCGCCTTCCAGCTCTCCGCCGCCCTGGGGCTGGCCGATCCGGCGGACGGGGAGCGGGTGATCAGCCATTTCGCGGCCCTCGGCCTGCCGGCCGAGCTGGTGCATCTCAACCGCCGGCTCTCCGCCGCCCGGCTGGTCGGCCACATGAAGCGCGACAAGAAGATGCGCGACGGCCGGCTGACCTTCGTGCTCACGCGCGGCATCGGCCAAGCCTTCACCCGGCGCGACGTGCCGGAGAGCGAGGTGCTGGGCCTGCTCCGCCGCGCGGGATGCGCGGACTGAGCGAGACGGCCCCCCCGCATCGCGCGCTGACGGTACTGCTCTGGGGGGTCGGCGGGGCGGGGGCGGTGCTGTTGTGGCGGGCGATCGTGCCGCTGATCCCGATCAATCCCGGCGATACCAGCATGGCCATCCGCATCGGCCACGCCTGCATGGCCCTGCTGCCGACCGCCGCCGTGCTGTTCGCGATGACGCTGCTGCAAATGCTCGCCCGCGCGGTGACGGGACGGGTGGACCCGACATCCGGTGCCGATCCTGCCTTTCTTCTGGTCAATCAGCGCTGCATCAGCAATACGATCGAGCAGTTTTCGGTGTTTGCCCCGGCCTTGCTCGCACTCGCAGCCGGGGTGGGCGCGCGGCACATGCCGGAGGTGATGGCGCTCGGACTCGTCTTCGCCGCCGCCCGACTGGCCTTCTGGCTGGGGTATCTGGCCGCCCCGCTCGCCCGCGCGCCCGGCATGGTGGCGACGGCGTGCTGCAATGCGGCGGCCCTGGTTGCCGCGGCATGGATTTGGCTACACTAGGCGGTATGCCCCCTCCCGCTGCCAAGCCGGCCGATGCTGCGGATGCCCCCTCCTCGCGGCGGTTGTTCTTCAGCATCTTCCCCTCGATCGTGCTGCCGATGTTCCTCGCCTCGGTGGACCAGACAATCGTCGCCACCGCCCTGCCGGCCATCGCCGCCGAACTGGGGGAGGTGGAGCGGGTGTCCTGGATCGTTGTCGCCTATCTCGTTGCCGCCACTATCGCCGCCCCGGTTTACGGCCGGCTGGGCGATGCGCTCGGCCGGCGGCGGATGCTGTTCGTGGCGTTGGGCCTGTCGCTGATCGCCTATGTCGCCTGCGCGCTGGCGACCTCGGTGTCCATGCTGATCGCCGCCCGTGTGCTGCTGGGCTTCGGCGGCGGCGGGCTGATGACGCTGACGCACGCGCTGATGGGCGAGAGCATCCCGCCGCGCGAGCGCGGGCGGTTTCAGGGCTACATGGCCTCGGTTTTCGTATGCTCCTCGATGTTCGGGCCGGTCGCCGGCGGCTGGCTGACGCAGCATTGGGGCTGGCGCAGCGTGTTCCTGATCAACCTGCCGCTGGCCTGCCTCGCGGTGCTGCTGGCCTTCCGCCTGCCGCGCAAGCCGGTGGGCGACAGCCGCACCCCGTTCGACTACCTGGGCACCCTGCTGTTCGCCGGCTTCATCGCCCCCGCCTTGATGGCGCTGGAGCGGGTGCGCCACTTCGACCTCGCCGAGGCGCCGCTGGCCGCCGGCTTGGCGGCCGTGGCCACGGCGAGCCTGCTGCTGCTGCGCCAGGAGCGGCGGACCTCGCATCCCCTGCTGCCCGTTACCTTCCTGCGGCAGACGGCGGTGTGGCGGACGAACACGCTGGCAGCCTGCCTCGGCGCCTCGCTCGTCTCGATGATCACCTTCCTGCCGATCTATCTCAGCGTCGCCCGCGGCACCTCGCCGGGGGAGACGGGGCTGCTGATGCTGCCGCTGACCGCACTGATCGCCGTCGGCTCGATGGTGACGGGGCGGACGATGAGCGTCACCGGGCGCACGGCGATCATACCCTCGCTCGCCCTGCCGGTCGTCGCCTGCCTGATGCTGGTGATGGCGGTGCTGGGGCCGACGATCAGCCTGTCGCATCTGCCCTTCCTGCTCGGCGGGATTGCCCTGTTCATGGGCAGCGGCATGCCGGTGGTGCAGGTGACGGTGCAGATGCTGGCGGGGCAGAAGCAGCTCGGGGCGGCGGCGGCCTCCGTGCAGTTCTCCCGCTCGATCGGGGCGGCGGTGGGCACGGCGGTGGTGGGCGCCGTGCTGTTCGCGGCCCTGGCAGCCACCGACCCGGAGGCCGCCAGCCTGTTCGGCCGGATCATCCAGCAGGGCCAGACGGCGCTGGCCGGCATCCCGCCGGACCGGGTAGCGGTGATCCAGGCCGAGATCACCGGCGCCTTCCGCGCCGCCTTCCTCGCCATCGCCGCCTTCGCGGCCATGGCCGCGGTGATGGCCTGGTCGATCCCGCTGCGGAGAATCGGCTGACGCGGCCCCCTGGCATGTGCTTTGCTTCGCTCGACGCCACCTCTGATGGGAGACGCCGCATGACTGCCCTTCGCCTGCTGCTCGCCGCCCTGCTGCTCGCCGCCCCGCTGTGGGCCCGCGAAGCGGCGGCCCAGACCAAAATCACCTTCGGCACCGACTGGCTGGCCCAGGCCGAGCACGGCGGCTTCTATCAGGCCGTCGCCAACGGCTACTACAAAAAGCGCGGCCTGGACGTGACGATCCGCATGGGCGGGCCTGGCACCAACGCTACCCAGCTCGTCGCCAGCGGCGTCGTCGACGTGCAGATGACCTCCGGCAGCTTCGGCCCGCTGTTCATGGTGCAGCAGGACGTGCCGGTGATCGCCATCGCCTCCTACTTCCAGAAGGACCCGCAGGTGCTGATCGCCCATCCCGGCGCCGGGTTCGATACGCTGGCCTCTATGAAGGGCAAGCCGATCATGGTCTCGGCCGCTGCGCGGGCCGGCTACTGGCTGTTCCTGACCGGCAAGCTCGGCTTCACCGACGCGCAGATCAAGCCGTACAACTTCTCGATGGCGCCCTTCCTGGCCGACAAAACGGCGATCCAGCAGGGCTTCGTCTCCTCCGAGCCCTACCAGATCGAACGCGCCGGCGGCTTCAAGCCGGTGGTGCATCTGCTCGCCGACAACGGCTATTCCAGCTACTCCAACCTCATCCTCGTCACCCGCAAGATGGCCGAGGAGAAGCGGGAGGTGGTGCAGGCCTTCATCGAAGCGACCACCGAGGGCTGGTACTCCTACCTCTACGGCGACCCCGCACCCGCCAACGCGCTGATCCGGGCTGCGAACAAGGACATGACGCAGGACGTGATCGACTACTCGATCCGCATCATGAAGCAGTACGGCATCGCCGATTCCGGCGACTCGCTGACCCTCGGCCTCGGCGCGATGACCGAGGCGCGGTGGAAGGACTTCTTCGACACGATGGTGGCCGCCGGGCTCTACAAGGCCGACCTGGACTGGAAGAAGGCTTTCTCCCTGGCCTTCGTGAACAAGAAGTTCGGGCTGGAGATGCGGCCGAAGTAACGGAGCGGGCGGGGGGGAGAGGACGCCTCTCCCCTACTTCCCCCAGCGCAACACCATCGCATCCAGGCGCGCGGCGATTTCAATCAGGCCGGCGCGGGTGGCGGGATGCAGGGCCGCGAGGGGATGGCGGCCGGTTTCGCAGCCGATGACGCCGCCTTCGGCCATCAGCGCCTTGCAGGCGAGCAGGCCGCATTGGCGGTTTTCGTAGTTGATCAGGGGCAGCCAGCGGTCGTAGGCGGCCATTGCGGCTGGGCGGTTGCCAGCGAACCAGGCGTCGGTGATCTGGCGGATACCGTCGGGGTAGCCGCCGCCGGTCATGGCACCGGTGGCGCCGGCGTCGAGGTCGGCCATCAGGGTGATGGCTTCCTCGCCGTCCCAGGGGCCGATGATGGCATCGCCGCCGAGTTCGATGATGCGGCGCAGCTTGGCCGCGGCCTGCGGCACTTCGATCTTGAAGTAGGAGAGGTTTTCGATCTCGCGGGCCATGCGGGCGAGGAAGGCGGCCGACATCGGGGTGCCCGCCACCGGCGCGTCCTGCACCATGATGGGGATGGAGATGGCGTCGGACACGCGCTTGTAGAACTCGTAGATGGCGTCTTCGGGCACGCGGAAGGTGGCGCCGTGGTAGGGCGGCATGATCATCACCATCGCCGCCCCGGCATCCTGGGCGCGGCGGCTGCGCTCGGCGCAGATATGGGTGGCGAAATGGGTGGTGGTGACGATCACCGGCACCCGCCCGGCGACGTGCTTGAGCACGGCGTGCATCAGCGTGTCGCGCTCGGCGTCGGTCAGAACGAATTGCTCGGAGAAGTTGGCGAGGATGCACAGGCCCTGCGAGCCGGCGTCGATCATGAAATCGACGGCGCGCATCTGGCCCGGCAGGTCGAGATTGCCGGACGCATCGAAGATGGTCGGCACGACGGGATAGACGCCCTTGTGGATCGTCACGCTATGTCTCCCGAACAGGATTTGTGGTGTCAGCCGCCGCCGATCTTCGGCAGCAGCACGATCTCGGCATCTTCCGGCAAGGCAGTGCCGTAGGCGTCCTGGTGGATGATTCCGTTGATGGCGATCGCCATGCCATCATCCACCTCGCGCCCGAGGCCGGGGAAGCGGGCCTCAAGCTCCGCGATGAGGCGACGGATCGTTGTCGCCTCCACGCGGATGTCGGCGAGGCCGCCGGTGAAACGCAAACCGGCGGCCCCAGCGATAGTCACAATCGGCATTACCCGGCAGCGTCGACGGCGGCGCGGATCTTCGGCGGCGACATCGGCAGGTCGTGCATGCGGAAGCCAAGCGC
>CAMCJI010000276.1 GCA_945874805.1 Asaia bogorensis
GCGCACCCCGCCCGGCCGGCAGCCGTGCGCCTGCCGAGCGGCGCACGCTCGTCGTCGGCCGCGGCATCAGCGTGCAGGGAACGATCCAGGACGCCGAGCGCCTGGTGGTTGAAGGCATCGTCGAAGCGACGATGATCCACGCCACCGAACTCTCCGTCGCCCAGGGCGGGATGTTCCGCGGGGAAGTGCAGGTCGAGGATGCCGAGATCGCCGGCACGATCGACGGCGTGGTCACCGCGCGCGGTAACCTGATCATCCGCGCCACCGGCCGCGTCATCGGCACCGCCCGCTGCCGCCGCCTGCAGGTGGAAGACGGCGGGCAGATCAGCGGGCAGATGGAGATGATCACCGAGGCACGCGCGCCCGAACCTGCCCGTGCGCCCGATCCGGCCGCCTGATTGGCTCTGGCCGCTGGTGCTGGGCCTTGCCGCCTGCACGCCCTCACCGGCCGTGCCGGCGGCGGTACCAGTGCCCGCAGCCCTCGTCCGGGCCGCCGTGCCGTCGAAGGCGGCAGCTTTGATGGACGCCGCACCGGCTGAGGTGCAGGCCGCCCTCGGCGCGCCGGACCTGCAACGCAGGGACGGGCCGGCCGTGGTATGGCTCTACGCCACGGCGGGGGGCTGCCGGGTCGATGTGGTGTTCTATCCGCAGCCGGACGGGCCACGGGTGGCGCACGCCGCCGCCCGCACCCCGCCGGCGACCGGCGAGGCGGCGTGCCTGGCGATGGTGGCGGCGCGGCCTTAGCGGGGTAAGTCTGGCTTTTGGGGACCGAAAAGCAGGCTCTGGCTCACTCCCCCAACTCATGCTCCCAAGGCAGCGCCCAGACCTCGGGATTGGCCAGCTTGCCCGCCAGCGTCTCGGCGATGGCGGCGAACAGCCGGGCGCCCTTCTCGCGGCTTGCCGCTTCCGGATTGCCGATCACGCCGGTGGAGGACATCGCGCCGATGGTCCGCCAACGATAGACGCCGGTGGCGATCTCGCTGATGTCCGTCGTGCGGTTGGCCTTGGCGAGCGGGATGCGGTCTTCGGCGACCAGCTCCGGATGGGTTTCCATCATCATGGCGGTTTCCGCCTCGCAAGCGTGCAGCAGGCCGGTCTGGGTCTCCAGGATCGCGCGGATCGCCTCGGCCGCGGCATACCAGTAGGTGAACTCGACGATCGGCACGCCCAGCTTCGGGGTCAGCTCATCGGTGATCACCCGCAGCCCGTTCTCGTTGCCGCCATGGCCGTTGAGCAGCACGATGCGGCGGAAGCCGTGGCGGATCACCGAGCGGATGATCTGCTCGATCACTGCCGAAAAGGTCGGAAAATCCAGGGTGATCGTGCCGCCGAAGCTCATGTGATGCTCGGAGACTCCGGTCCACATGTTCGGCAACACCGCCACCGGCACGCCCTGTGCCTCCAGCAGCCGGGCGGTGCGCAGGGCGACCTGTTCGCCGAGCTGCGAATCCACCTCCACCGGCAGATGCGGCCCGTGCTGCTCGATCGAGCCGATCGGCAGGATGACGATGGCATCGCGCGCGGCAAGCTCGCGCAACTGGTCGGCGCGCATCCGGCGCCATTCGATCTCAGCCATGTGCGGTCTCCGGCAGCATCGAGGCATCCAGCGGCAGCACGGCGCCGAGCCAGATGGCGTGCAGCAGATGATCATCCTTCGGGCGGTGCGTGTTCGGATGCACCAGCACCGTCAACCCCGCCCGGTTGAGCGCGAGGTAGGGCAGCAGCGTGGGAAAATCCGCCGGCTGGAACAGCACCTGATACATCGCGACCGGATGCGGCCCGACCTTGCCCTCATGCCAGCGGCCGAGCACGGCAGTCGGGTGCCGCGCCCCGATCTCCTCCCGCAGGACCGCCGCCTGGGCGCGCTCCTCGGGCGTGGTGAAGTAGATATGCGCGTGCCAATCGGCGACCGCGCCGGGTTCTTGTGTTTTGCGCATGCTTGGTGTTCCCGGGGAGGCAAGGGGCAGGCAAGGTCTTCTTTTTTTGGAAAAAAAGAAGCAAAAAACTTTTGTTCGTTTGGGTGGGGCTCTACCGGCGGCGTTTGATTTTGCCGGATAGGGGGTTTTTGGCTTCGCCGTCTTGGAACCGGTGACCCGGCTGGCGGCGAAGCCAATGGATGAAAGTTTTTTGCTTCTTTTTTTCAAAAAAGAAGAGTCTTCCTTCCCTACCCCATCGTCGAGTTGAACAACCCACCGTCCAGAACCAGATTCTGGCCGACGATGAAGCCGGACGAGGCGGCGCACAGGAAGGCGCAGGCGTTGCCGAATTCTTCCGGATCGCCGACGCGGCCGGAGGGGGAGGACTTCGCGCGCTCCATGATCTCCTCCTCCACCGTGCGGCCGGACTTTTCGGCGGCGGCGCGGCTGGTGGTTTTGATGCGGTCGGTCATGAAGGGGCCGGGCAGCAGGCCGTTGATCGTCACGTTGTGCCGCGCCACCTGCCGGGCGAGGCCGCCGACGAAGCCGGTGAGGCCGGCGCGGGCGCCGTTGCTCATGCCGAGCTGCGGGATCGGCGATTTCACGCTGGCGGATGTGATGTTGACGATGCGGCCGAACTTGCGCTCGATCATCCCGTCCACCACCGAGCGGATCAGGAAGATCGGGGTGAGCATGTTGGCGTCGATTGCCTTGATCCAGGCGTCGCGGTCCCAGTCGCGGAAGTCGCCGGGGGGCGGGCCGCCGGCGTTGTTGACCAGGATGTCCGGGTTCGGGCAGGCGGCGAGCGCCTGGGCGCGGCCGGCCTCGCTGGTGATGTCCCCGGCGACGGTCGTCACCTTCACGCCGGTGGCGGCGCGGATCTCGGCGGCGGTGGCTTCCAGCACCTCGGCGCCGCGGGCGGTGATGGTCACGTCCACCCCCTCGCGCGCCAGGGCCATCGCACAGGCGCGGCCGAGGCCCTTGCTGGCGGCGCAGACGAGGGCGGTTTTGCCTTTGAGGCCGAAATCCATGGTCGGTTTCCTTCGTTGAGCAATATCGTTTCGGGCCACTTCGCCCGAGACGAAGATTTGCGTTCTTGGTTAAGACTCTAACGTGATTGATTGCATCTGCGCGCGCCAGGCATCGGGTATCGGCACCGGGCGCATGGTAGCGCGATCGACATAGACATGGACGAAATGCGCCTCCGCCGAGGCGATGTCGTCCTCGGCGCGGAAGATGCCGATCTCGTAGCGCACCGAGCTGCGGCCGAGGGTTTGCACGCGGATGCCGACCGTGACGTCGTCAGGGTAGCTGATCTCCGAGCGGTAGCGGCAGCCGGTCTCGGCCACCACGCCGGCGATGCTGCTGGTCTTGAGGTCGAGGATGCCGCGTTCGATGAGGAAGCGGTTCACGGCAGTGTCGATCCAGGCGTAGTAGACGACGTTGTTGGCGTGGCCGAACACGTCGTTGTCGTGCCACCTTGTGGTGACGCGGTGGAACCAGCGGAAGGCGGCGCGGGTGGCGGGCGGCGGGCGGCTCATGCGGGCGGTCTGTCGTTGTGGCCGGGCGACTACACCACGTCCGCCCGCCGCGGCAAACCCGGCCGATGGACAGTGCGGGCGGCGGCTTGCTAGACCGGCGCATTCTGAGGACCCACATAGATGCAGCCGACCCTGCCGCGCCGCGCCGCCCTCGCGGTGGCCTTCGCCGCTCTCATGCCCGCTGCCGCCCAGGCCCATGCCGTGCTGCTGGACAGCACGCCGCCGCTCGGCGGGCGGGTGAAGGCTGGCACCATCGCCTTCCGGCTGCGCTTCAACAGCCGCATTGATGCCGTACGCTCGCGGCTGACCCTGATCTGGCCGGACAAAACCACCAATCCGCTGCATATCGAGGCGGATGGTGCGGGGGACATCTTCACCGCGGTCGCCACCCTGCGGCCTGGCTCCTATGTGCTGCGCTGGCAGGTGCTGGCGCTGGATGGGCATATCACCCGCGGCGACGTGCCCTTCACCGTGACGGCCGCCTGAGATGGAACTGCTCGTCGATCTCTTCGGCTATCTTTCGATCATCGTGCATGGCCTGGTGATCGTCGCCCAGTCGATGGCGATCGGCGGGGTGCTGTTTCTGATCTTCCATGCGCGTGCGACCGCCTGGATGCTCGGCCCGCCGGGCATCGCCATCGTTGCGCGGACGGCGCGCATCGCTGCCTGGAGCGCGCTGGCTCTCGCGGTGGCGGAGGCCGCGACGGTGGCGTTGCAGGGGGCGGTGCTGACCGCCACGCTCGACATCACGTGGCTCGATGCCGCCAGCTCGCAGTTCGCCGTTGCCGCACTGGTCAAGACCGGCCTGGCGCTGTGCCTGGCGCTGCTGCTGTTCCTCGCCGGGCCGGTGACGCCGGGGTGGCTGGCGCTGATCTTCTGCGCCGGCATCCTCGGCACGGCGTTGATGAGCACGCATGCGGCCGCGCGGGTGGAAGGCGGGGCGGTGCTGCTGGCCCTCTCGGCGCTGCACCAGTTCGGCGCGGCCCTGTGGATCGGCGGCATCCCGTGCTTCATCGCCGCCCTCAACCGGGTGGACGGGGTGGCCGCCTGGCGCGTGGTGGGGGAGCGGTTCTCCGCCCTGTCGATGATCGGAGTCGGCTGCATCGTCGTCTCGGCGGCGGGGCTGGCCTACGCCTATGTCGGCGATATCCACGCCATCTACGGCACCGCCTACGGGGTGATGACCGGGGCGAAGGTGGCGATGTTCGCCGGGCTGCTGGCGCTGGGCCATGGCAACTACCGGCTCATCCGTTCCTGGAACGGGCGGAGCAAGGGGGATGCCACGCGGCTGAAGCGGTTTGCCGAGGTGGAAGTGGGGCTCGGCTTCACCCTGTTCTTTGCCGCCGCCTCGCTGACCTCCGTGCCGCCTTCGGTCGATCTGGTCCATGACCGGGTGACGATGGCGGAAATCATCGAGCGCAACACCCCGCGCCCGCCGCGCCTCGTCTCGCCCGATCGCGACACGCTGGCCCTGCCCGGCCTGCAGGCGCGGCTGGATGCCGATGCCGCCGTCAGTGCCGGCCGCCGGCCGCTGGCCTTCCTCCCCGGCTCCGCCGAGGGCCCGGCCCGCAACGCCGCCGATATCGCCTGGTCGGAATACAACCACCACTGGTCCGGCATGTTCGTGCTGGCGATCGGGCTGCTGGCCCTGCTCAATCACGCCGGGGTGCGGGTGGCGCGGCATTGGCCGGTGCTGTTCCTGGGGCTGGCGGCCTTCCTGTTCTTCCGCTCCGACCCCGAGGTGTGGCCGCTCGGCCCGATCGGCTTCTGGGCGAGCCTGCGCGATGTGGAGGTGTTGCAGCACCGCTTCTTCGTGCTGCTGACCATCCTGTTCGGTGTGTTCGAATGGCGGGTTCGGGCCTTCGGCATCCGCACCGGCTGGACACCCTATGTGTTCCCGCTGGCGACGGCGCTGGGCGGGGCGGCGCTGCTGACGCACAGCCACGCGATCGAAAACCTCAAGGAGCAGCTGCTGATCGAGCTGACGCATACGCCGCTGGCCCTCGCCGGCGTGGCGGCGGGCTGGGCGCGCTGGCTGGAGCTGCGGCTGAACCCGCCCGGCAGCCGGATTGCCGGCTGGGTCTGGCCGCTGTGCTTCCTGCTCGTGGGCGCGATGCTGATTCTCTATCGCGAGGCCTAGCAGGCTGCTGAAGAACCCCACTCAAGGCCGAAAATCCTCTGCCTGAGCGCCGATTTTCGGTTTCTAGGGCCAACATCAGGCATTTTCAGCATGCCCGAAAGCCACTGGTTGGGCCTTCGGGCACGCTGCGGACAGACTCATCCC
>CAMCJI010000277.1 GCA_945874805.1 Asaia bogorensis
GTCGTGCCGCCGCGCGCAGCGCAGAAGCGTCAAAATCAGATCGAAGGGGAAGCGGCATGGCGAACCTCCGGCGTTCACCAGGCAGAGAATCAGATCAGGACCGAGCCGGGGAAGCCCCGCGAGTCACATTCTCCGGGCCTTGGTATTATATACCGCAACCGCCCGCCTAATCCGCGTCCGCATGGCTTGGCGTGCCTGATCGGGGGGAGCGATATGCCATCCCACCTTGATCGCTCCCGACAATACAAGGTCGGCTATGTCGGCTATCAGTTCATCATCTGTAAGTTCTGGTGATCCATTTCGCATTTTGTCATAGGCTGCGCCAATACGCATCATATCAATGTCTGGAAAACGGAACGGTTTTCTCCCGGCGGGGGCTCTTTTAATCGTCTCTTGTCCAATGGCAGCAAGGTAAAAGTGCAGTGCGGTGGCTTCCTCGTTCGATGTGAGGTCGGTGAATCGGTCAGACAAAATCGCTATTTTTCGAAACGTCTCGAACGCTTCTGTCTCGTTAACAAGCGAAAATGGCTGTGCAATTCCAGCTTCTCGGTCTGCCTGAGCTTTGTAGGTCCGCTTCGCGTGAAGCGCGAGTAGGGCGTCGAGAGCGTCGGCGCGGTTAATCCTTGGTAGTTCAATCGGCTTTGAGAGGCGACGGACCGTCGCAGCAAACGCTGGATCATCGGTCGGATGCTGTTCTTCGGTCGGCTCAGACGTGTTCTTCGGCTCCGGCATCAGCCCGCCACCCGCAACGGCACAACTTCGCCTGCGCCCTGTTCGATCCCGTCGAGCGCATCCGCCAGCCGTTGCAACGCGGCGGCGACCTGCGGCCTGTAGCGGCTGCGATTGTAGAGCGATGCAATGGGCGACCGGATCGAAACATGGTTCAGCGCGGCTTCGATGATATCGGGAAGTTCGCCCATTTCGCCCAACAGCGTCGCGCCCGTGCGGCGCAGGTCGTGGCGCGTCCAGCCGGCCGTCTCGCTCGCCTCCATGATTGCCTTCGCTTCACGATCCCAGTTTGCCAGCCGGCTGCCTGCTTCGGTGGCGAACACCAGCGCGGCCTTGTCCACCGTCTCGGGGCGGCGATCCCGCAGGAAAGCGATGGCCTGATGCGGCAACGGAACCACGTGGACTTGCCCATTTTTCGTTGCACTAATTGTCCATGTTCCGGCGTCCAGATCGATATCCTTCCACCGCGCCGCGCCGACTTCCTCGCGCCGCGCCAGCGTCCACAACATGACCTGCATCGCAGCCGCATAGGGGCGTGTGGAAGCCTTCATCGCCGGCAGCAGTCTGCCCAACTCATCCCGCGACAGAACCCGCTCACGGCGCCGCACAGTGGCGGGAGGGGCTATGCTGGCGAGGTCGGTGGATACGTAGCCCCGGCCGGATGCGCTGGCCCATTTCAGCACCGGCCGCAGATACCTCACGGCTGCCGCCGCAGACTGCTGCGCCTTATGTGCATCGGCCGTCATCTGAAGATCACCCGGCTTCATTGTCGCCAACGGCTTCTTCAGGAACGACGCGAACACGTGATCGATCCGCCGCCGGCACTCCGGCCAGGACTTCAGCTTGCCGCCCTGCTTGATGGCGTAGAGGTCCAGCAGCGCGGTCAACGTGCCGATACCCTCCCGCGCCTCCCGCCCTATCACCCGCTTGCGCCGGGCATCTGCGACTGGATCGGCACCCTTGCGAATCTCTGCCCGCATGGCCCGCGCTGCCTCCCGCGCGTCGGCAATGCCCATCGCCGGATGCTCGCCCAGCGGGAACCGCCGCATCCCGCCCAGCGTGTCACGGCAGGCCAGCACCCATGATCGTCCACCAGCCGGCGTCAGCCGCAGTCGTAGGCCGGGTAGCGTCGCATCCGACAGGTCCAGCCGTCCGCCCGTCTCAACTGCACGTTTTGCAGCGGCCAGGATCGCGGTTTCCGTCATTTTGACCGACATGGTTTCCTCGGGGCTTCAATGGGGCTTCAGCGGGGCTTCAACAATGGGGCGTTCTCGGGCGTTCCCCGGAACGGAGATTAGTGGGTTATGCCCCATAATCGCAAGCAATATCCGTCGGTTCATATACAGCGGAGGAAGCCCCGGAACGGCCAGGGAAAACCAGACTAGGTAACTCTTAATCAGCGGGTCGAAGGTTCGAATCCTTCAGCGCCCACCATTTCGGATCCCCCACAGCGAAGAGTCCCACCTCTATATCGTGCTCGTGGGAAGGCTTCGGCTTCTGCCGACCTTCCGTGCCGATGGCCATGCGGGTCATGTATGTCCTAGGCCGGGCTGCTAGGGTTTCAACAGCCCGGCATTCTTGAAGCTGAACCAGCGGCCGTTGCCGACGATCACGTGGTCGTGGACGACAATGCCGAGCGCATCGGCGGCGCGCATGATCTCCTGTGTCATCAGCATATCGTCGCGCGAGGGGGACGGGTCGCCGCTTGGGTGGTTGTGGACCAGGATCAGGGCGGTGGCGTGCAGTTCCAATGCCCGCCCTGCGACCTCACGGGGATAGACGGGGGTGTGGTTGACGGTACCCTTGCCCTGCACCTCGTCGGCCAGCAGGCGGTTGCGCGGGTCCAGGTAGAGGATGCGGAACTGTTCGATCCGCTCGCGCGCCATCACGGCGTTCAGGTAGTCCATCAGCCGGTCCCAGTTGCCCAATACCGGCTGGTCGGTTGCCTCCGCGCGGGCGAGACGCAAGGCCGCCGCCTGGACGAGTTTGATTGCCGATACCGCATGCGGGCCGAGCCCCTGCATCTCCATGAGCACGGTCTGCGGGGCCGCCAGCACGGCCGCGAAGCTGCCGAAGCGGTTGATCAGGGACTTTGCCAGCGGCTTCGTATCGCCCTGCTTGAAGGCCAGGAACAGCAGCATTTCGAGCAGCTCATAGTCAGCCAGGGCATCCGGGCCGCGCTGCAGCAGTTTTTCGCGCATCCGTGCCCTGTGCCCTTGCGGGCCGGTTGTTGGAAAGGGCGCGTCCGTGGCCTTGGGTTGCCAGCCAGACGGCGGACGAAGCGGAAACGGGGGCTCGCCGACCGGCGCTGCCGGCAGAGAGAGCGGGGCCTCCGACATGCCGCGCAGCGGGCCGTGCGGGGGGGGTGGGATCAAACGCGCGGCGGGGGGGCGCGGTGCGGCCGCGCAGCATGTCGATCAACTGCCCTGCCTTCCGCATTGAACCGGCCAGCCGCTCTGCCGCTTTGTTCCATCCCATCGCGCAATTCCCACCGTCCAGGGCAGGATGGCGGGGGCTTGTCAGCCGAGCGATATTATTGCGTTTCACCGCGCGTTAATGACTCCGTGCTTGGCGGGGCCGTCTTCTCCCGGCTAGGCTCAGGCTTTCAGGAGCGGTGCATGACAGACGTGCGATCCCGGCTGCTCGATCCGGAGTGGCGATATATCGAGAAGCCGGCGCTGGATCAGTTCACGCTGGGCGATTGGACGCTGCTGGGCACGCAGCGACGGGTTTACTATGCGCAGGAGCAGGGCGCGCAGGTGCTGCGCCTGCTTGCCGCGTCGCGCGACGATGCCGGGTTCGGCTATGAGGTGAACAACTACCGCCACTGCATCCAGGCGGCCACCGCGGCGCTGAAGGACGGGCGGGACGAGGATTATGTCGTGATGGCGCTGCTGCACGACATCGGGTTCGTCGCCTGCCCGGATTCGCACGGGGCGTTTTCGGCGGCGCTGATGGCGCCCTATCTGCCCGATGAGCTGGTCTGGATTCTCGAACGCCATCAGTGGTTTCTCGACGCGCATTGCGAGAGCCACCCGGCGGTGGACGCGGCGGTGCGGGAGCGCTGGCGCGGGCATCCGTGGTTTGCGGCGGCGGCGGAGTTCGTCGCCCGCTATGACCAGTCGACGATTTCCCCGCGTGGGGATGAATTGCCGCTCGACGTCTTTGCGCCGATGGTGCAACGCGTCTTTGCCAAGCCTCGCCGCACCATTCTGCCTCCCGTTTGACATCCGCACCAAGGAACGCCCCTGCATGAATCGTCGCGACATTGCCGCCAGCCTGGGTCTCGCCGTCGCCGGCGTGGCCATGGCAGCCACACCGGCCGCCGCCCAGACCGCCTCGCGGTCCCGCCTGGCGCAGATCCTTGAGCGCGGCAGCGTGCGCGTGGGCACCACGGGGGACTTCAACCCGATGTCGTTCCGCGACCCCGGCTCGAACGAGTATCGCGGCTTCGATATCGAGGCGATGCAGGCGATGGCGGCGGAACTGGGCGTGAAGCTGGAGTGGGTGCAGACGGAATGGGCGACGATTGTCGCCGGGGTGGCCTCAAACCGGTTCGACATCTTCTCCGGCGCCTCGGTGAGCGTGGCGCGGGCGAAGACGGCGGCGTTCTCGACGCCCTATCTTGTGGCCGGCACGGTGCCGGTGGCGACCAAGGCGGCAGCGGCGAAGTACCCGACCTGGGAGGCGCTGAACGCGGCCGGGGTGCGGGTTGCCGTCAGCATGGGCACCGTGTTCGACGAGCAGGCCCGCCGCTTTCTGCCGAAGGCGGAGATCCGGGCGGTGCAGTCACCGGCGACCGGCTATCAGGAAGTGCTGTCCGGCCGGGCCGAGGCGACGCTGACCAGCAATGTGGAGGCATCGACGCTGATCCAGCGCTATCCCAACCTCTCGCTGCTGGGGCCGGGGGCGGAACTGCGGGCACGCCGGCCGTTCGCCTATGTGGTGGCGCAGGAAGACCCGATCGGGCTGAACTTCATCAATACCTGGGTGACGCTGAAGACCAGCGAAGGCTTCTTCGCGGCGCTCGAAGCGAAATGGCTGCCGAAGGGCTGATATCGCCCGGATGAGGTTTCTCGCGCTCGCTGCCTGCCTGCTGCTCGCAGCTTGCGCCCGGGAAAACAGCTATAGCTGGGGCTGGTATGTCGTATCCCCGTTCAACGAGCGGGGGATGCGCAACCTGCGTTTCCTCGTCGATGGGCTGGGGGCGACGATCGGCGTGTCGCTGGCGGCGATCGGCATTTCGCTGGTCGCCGGCGCGGCGCTGGCGCTGATCGCCGGCAGCCGCAGCGCCTGGCTGCGCGGGGCGTATCGCAGCTATGTCGAGGTGGTACGCGCGCTGCCGGTGCTGGTGCTGCTGCTGTGGGTGTACTACGGGCTGCCAGTGGTGTTCGGCATCGAATTCGGGGTGTTCACCGCCGGCGTTATAACGCTCGCTTTGTCTGACTCCGCGTTCGAGGCGGAAATCTTCCGCGGCGGCATCCAGTCGGTCGGCACTGGGCAGAAGGAGGCGGCACAGGCGCTGGGGCTGACGCCGTGGCAGACGATGCGCCTCGTTGTGCTGCCGCAAGCCATCCGGCGCATCCTGCCGGCGCTGGGCAACCAGTTCGTCTATGTGCTGAAAATGTCGTCGCTCGTCTCGGTCGTCGGGCTGCAGGACCTGACGCGGCGGGCGAACGAACTCAATCTCGTCGAATTCCGGCCACTGGAAGTCTACACGGTGCTGATCGTGGAGTACCTGGTGCTGATCCTGCTGGTCTCCGCCGGCGTGCGGTGGATGGAACGGCGCCTCGCGCGGGGGTAGGTAAGGCAAGGAGAAGGAAGTGTCTTCTTTTTGTGAACAAAAAGAAGCAAAAAAACTTTTCTCTTTGGTGGGTTTCTTGGCTCACCATGTTGGCTCTTGGTGCAGTTGGGATTTTTTGCTGCGCCAGCCTTTGAATCGAATTGGTGGGTTTAGAACCCATCCACAAAGAAGTTGAGTCGTTGGAATCGGATGTGATTCGC
>CAMCJI010000278.1 GCA_945874805.1 Asaia bogorensis
TGCCGCTGCCCCCACCCCCGGCCCCACCGCCGCCCGCCCCGCCGCCCCCCAGCCGCACGGCGCAGCCGAACGAGACGAAGACAACAGAGACCGACAGCAAGGAACTGCAGGCGACAATGGAGCGCCTGCGCGCCAACCAACCGCAGACCCGCGCGCCCACCGCACGAGCCAACCCCGACGCTGCCCGCGCGCCGACCACCGGCGGCAGCCCCAGCGGCAACACCACCGGCCGCCTGTCCGAGGCGCAACTAGGTGCCATTGGTGAGCGCGTGCGCGAATGCTGGGAGATTGACGGCGGCGCCCTGGGCATCGAACGCCAGTCGGTCCAGCTGATTGTCACCTATGACGAAAAAGGCATCTCCCGCCTCGCCGAGTTCGGCCCGGACGACCAGGCCCGCATGGGCGACCCGCGCTTCCGCGCGTTCGCCGAGCGCGCCCGCAACGCCGTGCTCAACCCCCGCTGCGCCAACCTCCCTTTGCCGGCCGCCGAACTCGGCAAAACCGGCAAGCTCACCTTCCGGTTCCGCCCATGAGAGCCCTGCCCCTCCTCCTCGCCCTCGCCGCCTGCGCCGCCCCGCCGCCGCCCGCGCCCCCACCGGCAGCCCCCCCGGCGCCGCCCCCCGCTTTGAACGACCGCCGCCCGCCAGACGCCACCGCCCGCCTCACCCCGGCGCAGCGCCAGGCGATCGCCGCTTCCGTCCGTGCCTGCTGGGCTGCCGACGCGAAGCAGCAGCCGGACCCCGCCGGGGTCGAGCTGATGGCAACCTACGACGCTGGCGGCATCGTCCGCTCCGTGCTGGTCGAGGGCGCGGACCGCGACCGCCTGTCCGACACCCGTTTCCGCGCCTTCGCCGAGCGCGCCATGCTTGCCGTGCGCAACCCCCGCTGTGCCGCCCTGCCGCTGCCCGCCAGCGAGCGCGGCCGGCCCGGCCGCGTCGCCTTCCGGTTCCAGCCATGAGCCCGCGCGCCGTCCTTGCCGTCGTCCTCCTCGCCGGCTGCACCCCGCCGCCGGAGCCCAGCCCGGCCGCCGCGCTGGAGACGACGCTGGAGCGGCTGCGCAGCCAGCAGCTGCCCGCCCGCCCCGCCGGCCTGCCCACTCCCCCCTTCGCCGACGCCAGGCTGGGCGAGGAGGCGGCGCGCGCCCTGCGCGAAGCCATGCAGCCCTGCGCCCCGAAGCCCGCCGGCGGCTGGGGCGATGTCGGCGCCGTCCAGATCGTCGCCACCTACGACGCTGGCGGCCTCGTCCGCTTCGCCGAGCCCGCCGAGGAGGACCGCGCCCGCCTCGACGACCCCGGCTTCCGCAGCTTCGCCGTGCGCGCCGCCCGCGGCATGATGGACCGCCGCTGCGCCCGCCTGCGCCTGCCGGCAAATGAAATCGGCCGCCCCGGCCGCGTGACCTTCCGTTTCCGCCCCTGAGTCCCAATGTGAGCACGGGGGCACTGCCATGAGGATATTCGACCGATGACGACCATTCCCGCGCCGCGATTTGATCTCACCACCACCGACCTGCCGCCACCGGCCGGCACGGCCGCCGTCAGCCGCCGCCTGCTGCTGGCCGGGGCCGCCGGCCTCGTCGCCCTGCGCGCCGGCCGCGCCTCGGCGCAAACCGCGGAGATCACCGTCGATCGCGCCCGCACCGCCCCCATCCCCATCGCCATCCCGATGTTCAACGCCCCCGGCGGAGACGCCGCCCGCCTCGCGCGCGACATCGCCGGCGTGGTCAGCAACAACCTCGCCCGCTCCGGCCTGTTCCGCCCGATCGACCCCGCCGCCTTCATCAACGCCAATACGGCGGGCGACGTGCCGAACTTCGCCAACTGGAAGGCCATCGGCGCCCAGGCCCTCGTCACCGGCAAGGTGGACAACGCCGGCGGCGACAAACTCCGCGTCGAATTCCGCCTGTGGGACGTCCTCCCCCAGGCGCAGATCCAGGGCACCGCCTACACCGCCACTCTCTCCAACTGGCGCCGCATCGCCCACATCATCTCGGACGTGATCTACGAGCGTCTGCTCGGCGAGAAGGGCTATTTCGACACCCGCATCGTCTACGTCGCCGGCTCCGGCCCGCGCGACCGCCGCGTCAAGCGCCTCGCCGTGATGGACCAGGACGGCGAGCGCAACCAGTTCCTCACCGACGGCAGCTTCCTCGTCTACTCGCCGCGCTTCCACCCCACCCGCGACCAGATCACCTTCATGAGCTACGTGAACAACCGCCCGCGCGTGTATCTGTTCGACCTCGGCACCGGCCGCCAGCAGATGCTCGGCAACTTCGGCGAGATGACGCTGAGCCCCCGCTTCGCCCCGGACGGCAACAGCGTGGTGATGGCGCAAACCGTCGGCAACGGCGCGGAGATCTTCACCGTCGGCCTCGGCGGCGGCGGCGTGCGCAAGCTGACCGAATCCGGCGGCGCGATCGATGTCTCGCCCTGCTACAGCCCGGACGGCACGCAGATCGTCTTCAATTCGGACCGCGGCGGCGACCAGCAGCTCTACGTCATGGGCGCCGATGGCGGCGGCGTGCGCCGCATCAGCTACGGCCAGGGCCGCTACGCCACTCCGGTCTGGTCCCCGCGCGGCGACCTCATCGCCTTCACCCGCTTCAATGCGTCCAACTTCGCCATCGGCGTCATGCGCCCGGACGGCTCGGGCGAGCGCATCCTCTCCGAGAGCTTCTTCGCCGAGGCCCCCACCTTCGCCCCCAACGGCCGCGTCATCATGTTCACCCGCGAAACCCCCGCCCGCAACGCCCGCGGCGACGGCTACTCCTCGCGCATCGTCAGCATCGACATCACCGGCTTCAACGAGAGGGTGGTCGCCACCCCGACCGATGCGTCCGACCCCGCCTGGGGACCTTTGCAGCAGTAACATTTCGGGGATCGTTGCCGGAAACATGGAAGATATGTGTGCCATGTTGATACGGCGCCTTGACCGGCCGCAGGCGGAAGGTCTAAGCGCACGCTGTCCAAACGGTTTCGGTCTTGGAGTCATGCGACGTTCCGTCGTTTTGCCCCCGAGACCGTCACTTTTGGCTTTCAATCGCGTGCCCTCTCGGGCACAAACCAGCTACTTATCCTTGACCAGGGACGCAAACCGATGAACACGAAGATTCTTGGCGCCTTCGCCGCCGTGGCACTGCTGGCCGCCTGCTCCTCCAATGAACCGACCCCGGCCGCTTCCGCCCCGGTCACCGCCGGCCCCGTGCCCGGCAGCCAGGAAGACCTGGTCGCCAACGTCGGCGACCGCGTGTTCTTCGACTTGAACAAGTCCGCCGTGAAGCCCGAGGGTCGCGCCACGCTCGACCGCCAGGCCGCCTGGCTCGCCCAGTGGGCCCGCAACAACGTCCAGGTCGCCGGCAATGCCGACGAGCGCGGCACCGCCGAATACAACCTCGCGCTGGGCAACCGCCGCGCCAAGGCAGCCGCCGACTATCTGAAGGCGAAGGGTGTTGCCGCCGCGCGCATCACCACCATCAGCTACGGCAAGGACCGCCCGGTCGCCCTCGGCTCCAACGAGCAGGCCTGGGCCCAGAACCGCAACGCCATCACCTCGGTTCGCTAAGCCGCTGCACCGCGCGGGGAAACCCGCGCGGTGGCACAGCTTTTCGATCAACGTCCGGTTTGGTCAGCCGGCAGCCGCAAGGTTGCCGGTTTTCCGCGTTATGCCTCCCGCCCCGCTTGACGTCCCACTATGCTATACCTCCCGCATCGAATCGCCCCTTTGCCTGGAGCCCGACGCATGAAGCCCATCCTGTTCGCGATGCTGGTCCTCACTGGCCTGATGTCCGCCCCGCCAGCCCGCGCCCAGTTGGACAGCCGCGAGGCGATCGAGCTGCGCAACCAGATCCTCGAACTCCGCCGGGACATGCAGGGCCTGCGCGAGCAGGCCGGCCGCGGCGGCAGCAGCGGCAGCTCGCTGCTGGGTGGCGGCAGCCGCCCCGCCCCCGCCCCCTCTGGCGGCGGCAGCGAGATGACCGCCGCCCTCCTCGACCGTGTCAGCCAGCTGGAAGATACCGTCCGCCGCCTGCAAGGCCGCATCGATGAGGAGGAGAACGCCCGCAAGCGCCAGGGCGACGACCTCAAGAAGGAAATCGACGACCTCGGCTTCAAGCTCGGCGCCGGCGCCGCCACCCCGCCGCCCTCCACCAGCCCTGCCGCCAAGCCGCTCGGCACCGTCCCGGCCGCCCCCGCCGCCATCCCCGCGGCCCCGGGCGCCGCCCGCCGCACCCCGGAAGTGGCAATGCAGGAGGGCAACGCCGCCCTGGCCCGCCGCGACTACGCGCAAGCCGAAGCCGCCGCGCGCGAGGTGCTGGCCTTCCCCCGCTCGCCCCGCGCCGGCGACGCCCAGTTCCTCCTCGCCCAGGCCCTGAACGGCAAGCGCGACTTCCAGTCCGCCGCCATCGCCTACGACGACAGCTACAACCGCGCCCGCACCGGCGCCCGCGCCCCGGATTCGCTGCTTGGTCTCGCCAACGCGCTGAACAGCATCGGCGAAAAGCGCGCCTCCTGCGCCACTCTGGACAAGCTGCGCACCGAGTTCCCCACCCTCCGCCAGGACCTGCGCGACAATGTCAGCGCCGCGCGGCAGCGGGCGGGCTGCAAGTAACAGCCCCCCCCGGCCATGTGGCCGGTCTCACAGCCCCCGGCCATGCGGCCGGTCTCGCCACCCCCGGCCATCTGGCCGGTCTCACAAGGTGAATTCGCCAACCTGATCGCCCCGCTCGGGCCGTTCGAACCCGCCCCCGCTCTGGCCGTCGCCGTCTCCGGCGGCGCCGACAGCACGGCGCTGGCCCTTCTCGCCGACCATTGGGCGCGCGCACACGGCGGCATCTGCCGGGCGCTGATCGTCGACCACGCCCTGCGCCCCGCCTCGGCGGCCGAGGCCAGCCTCACAGCCGCCCGCCTCGCCACGCGCGGCATCCCGGCGGAAATCCTGCCCCTCACCGGCCTCGCCCCCGGCCCCGGCCTCGCCGCCCGCGCCCGCCTGGCCCGCCACGCCGCCCTCGCCGAGGCCTGCCGGCGCCACGGCATCCTGCATCTGCTGCTCGCCCACCACGCCGGCGACCAGGCCGAGACGGTGCTGATGCGCCAGCTCGCCCGCAGCGGCCCGAACGGGCTGGCCGGTATCGCTGGCCTCACCGAAACGCACGATATCCGCCTGCTGCGCCCTTTGCTGGCAACGCCCCCCGGCCGCCTGCGCGCCACCCTGCACGCCGCTGGCATGGCCTGGGTCGAAGACCCGTCGAACAGCAACCCCGCCGCCCAGCGCGCCCGGCTGCGCACCCTCCGCCGAGACCCCGATGGCACGGGTGAAGCCACCATCGCCCTGGTCGCCGCCGCCGCCGCCCAGGCCACTGTCCGGGCTGAGGCCGAGCACGCCGTGGCCGCGGAGCTCGCCGTGCGCGCCACCCTGCACCCCGCCGGCTTCGCCCTGCTCACCCCCGGCCCGCTCTCCCCCGCCGCTCTGGGCGCCCTGCTGGCCATGCTCGCCGGCGCCGGTCACACACCCTCCACTGCCCGCGTCACCGCCCTCGCAGCCAGCCCCCGCCCCGCGACCCTCGCCGGCGTCCGCCTGATCCCCGCCGGTCGCGCCGGCCCTCCCGGCAGCCTGCTGCTGCTGCGCGAGGCCGCCGCCATGGCCCCCGCCGTCCCCGCCACCGACACCTGGGACGGCCGCTTCCGCCTCCACCTGCCCGCCCCCCTGCCTCCCGGTGCCAGCCTCGGCCCGCTCGGCGC
>CAMCJI010000279.1 GCA_945874805.1 Asaia bogorensis
AAAGGGCGGGGAGCACTCTCCCCGCCCCTCCGGATCATATTCAGCGCCAGGGGGTCCCCGCCCCCTGGCGTTTTTCGTTACTGCTGCACCGCCGCCTGGAAGGCCGAGGCTGTTGCCTTCTTGTTGGTGCCCTCACCGATCAGGGCGAACGGTGCCCAGTAGAAGGGGTGTTCCAGACCCGGCGGCAGGGATTTGCCCGCACCATCGAGCATTTCGAGTTGGGCGGCGCGCATCGCACCGGCTACGCCGCTGGTTGTGCCTTCGCCCAGGCGGCGCATCGTTACGGCAACGAGGTAGGCGGCGGCGGCGTCGTTCACCGACCAGTGCGTGACCATCAGGGAGCGGGCACCCGCATAAAAGAAGGAGCGGGCAAGGCCGGAGAGGCTTTCACCGCCACCGCTGCCGCCCGGACCGCCAGAGTTACAGGCCGAAAGGATGACGGTATCGGCATCGAGATCAAGGTCTGTCACTTCCGACGCGCGCAGCAGGGCGCCGGAGGCATCGGCCGCGCCGCTGGGGGCGGAGGTGACGATCGCCGCCTCGTCCTGGCACTTCAATTCGCTCGGCAGCAGGGCGTGGGTGGCGAAATGGAGGATGCGGAAGTCCTTCAGGGACGCCTTCTTAACTGCCGCGGCCGTGAAGCCGGTGCCGAGCATCTGCGCCGAGACATCGCCCTGGAGCAGCACGCGGGACGCGGCAAGTTCGCGGGAGGCGCCGGGGAGCAGCGACAGGCCTGCGAAGTTCTGCGCCGAGTCCGCACATTCTGCGCCATAGGTGCGGTTGGCTTGGGCGCGGGTGACCGGCACGAAGTTGCCGAACCCAAACCACGGGCGCGAGGCGCGCGAGGTGCCGGCAATCTTGCGCAGCGACACGAAGTTGGCCGCAGCCGGCACATGCGAAATTTCCATCCGCCGCAGCAGCCAGGGGGCCGCGGGCAGGTTCGCCGCATCCGCCGGCCCGGTCAGCAGCAGGCCGAAGGGCACGGAGAGCAGCGGGCCGGACGGTGCGACGACGAGGGACTGCATGCCCTGCATCCCGCGGTCGAGCCCGCCCATGGCCACGGTGTAGAGCTCCTCCGCTGCCTTGGTGTCGAAGGGCGGGGGCAGGCCGGTGTCGCTTTCGATGCTGGCACGCACGCGCTTGACCAACTCGGCCACACGCTTGGTGCCGCCGGTGATCGGCGAGATCGAGACCTGGCCATCACGAAGCAGGAAGGCCCAGCCACCGGTCTCGGTCAGCGCCATCGAGACGAAGCCTTCGCCAGGGTTCATCGCGGCGGTCATCGCACTGACGGGGACGAGCTGCTGGACGAGCTGGCCATAGTTCGGGCTGGCCGCCTGCACCGCGAGGTCCGCGTTGTTCATCGCTTCCTGTGCGTCGGAGATGCGCTTGTCGAGTTCGGCGGAAACCGGGCTGCGGGCAGCATCGGGGCCCTTCGCCTCGGTTGCCTGATCGCGCTCGCGATAGAGGTCGGTCAGCTTGTTGCGGGCGTCCTGGCGGGCGCGGATGGCATCGCCGACACGCGGATCGCGCGAGTTTTCGCCAAGCCGGGCGGTGGCCTGGGCGATCTGCGCGCTGGTCACGCCGCCTTGGGAAAGCTGGGCGGCTTCGAACATCTCCACCAGCAGCGCCTGACGCGCCGGGGCGGGCCGCTTTTCGGACGAGGCCGCGTAGATGTCGAGGCAAGGCGCGAGCAGCTTAGCGTCCGAGCCGATCTTGATCGCGCGCAGTACGGACACCGCGCTCTGGCAGGCGCCGAGGGCGGCGGGGAGGTCGCCGGAGCGCTGCAACTCGGCCGCCCGCAGCAGATGCGTCTCGGCCACCGGGCGGCTATCGGGCAGGGCGGTGGTGAAGGCGTTGACCGCCGTCCCGTAGGCCTCGGCCGCGCCGGCCGCATCGCCGCGGGCCGAGGCGATCGCTGCTGTCGTGCGCGTCATCCTCGCCGTCAGAACCGGCTGGCGCATGCCGTTGCCGGCCGCCAGGGTGGAGGCGGATTTCAGCGCCACGTCGCTCTCGGCGAAGCGGCCAAGGCTGCGCAGTACCACGGCCCGGTAGCGCCGGACTTCGATCAGGCCGAGCAGACCGGCACGGGTCGTCACGTCAGTCAGCAGGTCGCGGTTGGACAGCAGGTCGGTGGCGGTGCTGCCGCTGCCGATGCCACCGCGGCCGATCGCACTCGGCCGCGCGTTCAGCACTTCCGGGGGCAGCAGTTCGGCGTAAGCCGGCTCGGCCTTGTCGAGGAAGGAGAGCGCCTCCTCCAGCTTTCCCTGGTTGCGGGCGTGCAGGGCGCGGTAATGCGTCAGACGGGCGCGCTGGCTGGCGTCGGGTGCCGCGCCGACGATGCGGTCGGCCCGGGTGAACAGCGCCTCGGCTTCCGGGAAGCGCTTCTGGTTCGAGATCTGCAGGCCCAGATTCAGCATGGCGGCGGAGGTCGCCGGATTGTCGCGGCCCAGCGCCTTCTCATGGATATCGAGGGCAGCGCGATAGGCCTTCTCGGCCTCGGCGAACTGCTCATTCTGGTTGGCGCGGGCGGCCAGGGTCATCAGCTGCTCGAAGCGGCTGACATCGTTGGAGCCGAAGGACTGCGAGGCGAGGCGCGATGCGGCCAGCGCGTCACTGGCGCTGGAGGCGCCAGCGGCCTCGGCCTGCAGAACGCCGGCCATCACCCCGATCGAACGCTCCATCGCCGGTTGGGCCGGCAGCACGCCATCGGCATACCAGGCTGTGCCGTTGACAGAAGCGACCAGCGCGCGATGCGGCCAGCCGCCCAGCCGTTGGGTGCATTGCAGCAGCACCGCGGGCTGCCCGTTCAGAATTGTAGTCGGCTGCGGCTCGGCACAGTTGAACCGGTCGTTCAGGCTGCTACGCCAGGTGCTGGCGGTGGCGAGCGAGGCGAGGGCTTCCGGCCCCGCGCGCCCAGCCGCGCGAATGCGGGCGGGCTGGGAGGCATCGCCGCAATAGACGTCGGCCGCGCCGTCGCTCAGCCGCTGCTGCGTTCATTTCTCGCCCACCGCATTCGTGCCGATGGCCACCCCTGTGGGAGCCCGTGCGCTCTGCCCGACGGTGACGTAGGACTCAGGCGGCGGCCCCTCGCAGGCGGCGAGGCCGAGCAGGGTAGCCGCTGCAAGCACGCCGGACCGGATGTTCAGCATGTCAGTAGTCCTCGTCAGAGACGTTCGGAAGGATCAGGTCGAGATCATCGGTGGGCGGACGCGTTCCGCCGATCACGATGTTGGTCAGCGGGTTGGTCAACGGCACGGTGCCGATCGGGGTGAGCACGCAGTTCACCGAGCCCACCGGGCAGGAGTTGAACTGATACTTCGCGTTCGGCTGCGGCCCGATCTTCGCCCGGCCGGCCGCGGCCGAGCCTGTCAGCCCGCCGAGCGCGCCGAACATGTCGCTGTTGCCGCCTGTGCCGATAATGGTCAGGCCGTTCAGCACCACGTTGCCGGTGGCGACGCCGCCGCGCATGAACAGGACCACGTCGGCTCCGGCGCCCACGAGGTTGTTCAGGGCGACGCTTCCGCCCGGATCTGACATGTCGATGCGCAAAGTCGCCAGCCCGCCCGTGGTGGAGGTGAGGTTTGTCGTGCCGTTCTGGACGAAGCTAGCACTCCCACCGCTCGGATTCACGCGAAGATAGCTGCCGGTGCTCCCGGCGGTGAGCGCGGCCTTGGTGATCACCGCCGGGTTCTGCACATCGGTGTCGTTGAGCAGGTTCTGGTCGGCGCGCGTCTGCCCTAGGGTTGCGATATCGCCGGAGACGGTCATCTGCCCGGTGGCGGTGATCCGCAGGAAGTCGGCGGAGATCGGCCCGGTGATGGACAGCGGCCCAGAGTCGTCCAGGGCCAGCGTGCTGCCGCCGCCGGTGACCGTGAATTTGCCGAGCGTGCCAAGGCTGATCTGCCCGTCGCCGGCGAAGGTTTCGCCGAACCGGGCGGAGCCGACCGCCGAGCCGGTGAGCTTGCCGGCGCTGAAGCTCGCCGAGCCGGTGCGAAGGATGGTGCCGTTCGCCGTCGTCGTCAGCGTACCCGGCGCCGAGACGCCGCCGGTGATGCCGATGTTCTGCCCGCCCGCCTGGCCCTGGGTGATCAGCGTCAGGTCCTTCGTCACGATGATCGAGCCCGTGCTGCCGATGGCAAGCGAGGTGCCGCTTACCGCTGCGGCGGTGTCGGTGATGGTCGCATTGACCGCCGAGAGCGCGCCGGTCACGGTGACCGCGGCGGCATCGACAAGGGTGAAGTCGCCGGTTTTCACCGCGAACTTGGCGATTTTACTGATCGCATTGGTCGCCGAGGTCAGCACCGTGTTGCCGGTAACGCCGGTGCTGCTGGTGAGCGTGTCGGCGGTGATGTTGTTCGCAGTCTGGCTCACCCCGCTGGCCGCGGAGACGTCGAGCGTGCCGCCGCCGGCGGCGATGGTGCCGGCGAGTTTGATCCCGCCCACGGTCGCGGCGAGCTTGTTGGTACCGGTTGTCGTCATCGTGTTGCTGACGGTGATCGCCGGGCCGGTGATGGTGGCATTGACCGCCGTCAGCGCGCCGATGACATCGACGGCGACGGTGTCGGTCAGCGAGAAGTCGCCCTTGGTCACGTTGAACGTCGCGATCTTGTCGATCGCATTCGTCCCGGCCGTCAGCGCGACATCGTCGGTAACGCCCGAGGCGCTTTGCAGCGTTGTCGCCGTGATCGCACCGCCGGATTGGGTGACCCCGTCGGCGCCGGCGCTGAGGTCCAGCGTGGGTGCCTTGATCAGGCCGGCGGTCTGGGCGATGCCGCCGGAGGTGGTTTTCAGCGTCGCGGTGGCGGCATCGATCGTGCCGCTGGTGGTGATCCCCGTCCCGGCCGTTATGGTCGCGGCACCGATGGCGATAATGCTGCCGGTATTGGCGATCTTACCGCCTGCCGTCAGCCCGTCCGTGCCGGCGGTGATTGTGCCGCCATTGCTGATGTCACCAGCCGCGGAAAGCGTTGCCGTGCCGGTGGAGGTGGCATTGACAAGACCCAAGATCGAGATCGCACCGAGCGAGCTCGCGTCAAGCGTCGCCGTTTTGCCGGTGCCGGTGGCGACGGAGGCGGTGACGGTGATCGCGGTTCCAGCCGCTGTATTGATGATCTTCACATCACCGGCCTTAGATAGCAGCGCGCCGGTGATGTTGACGGCGGTTTTGTCTTGCAACAGGAAGTCGCCAGTGGTCACTTCGAACTTGCCGATATTGGCGATGTCGTTCGTCGTCGAGCTCAGCGCCGAGACGCCGTCCTGAACGTTGCTGGTGCTTTGCAGCGTGGTGGCCTTCATCGTGCCGGCGGTCTGCGTCACGCCGCCCGAGGTGAGCACGTTGAGGTCCAGGATCGCCGCGTCGATGGTGCCGCCGGTCTGGCTGATGCCGCCGGTCGTCGTCGTCAGCGTGGCCGTGCCGGTGGAGGTCAGCTTGCCGTCGAAGTTGATGCCGGTGCCGGCCGTCAGGCTCGCCGTGGTGTTGCTGATCACGCCGGTCGTCGTGTTGGTGATCGTCGTCGCGGCCTTGAGCGTATCTGTGCCGCCGCCGGTGATGGTGCCGGAATTTTTGATGGCCGTCGTGGTCGCGGTCAGCGTGTTGGCGGGGCTGGAGATCGTGCCGGTGTTGCCGATCGAGCCACCGGTCAGGTCGTTGCTGGCCGTGCCGGTGATCTTGTTGTCGTTCTGCACGAACGACCCGCCGGAGAGGGTGTTCTTGCCCGCCGT
>CAMCJI010000280.1 GCA_945874805.1 Asaia bogorensis
GTTGGCGGGGGTGCGGACGTCGGCGGGGGTGATGGCGTGCGAGGGGGCGGTGATCGCGGCGGGGGCGCGGTCTCGGGCGTTGGCCGAAATGGTGGGGGATCGGGTGCAGCTGGAGACCGAGCGGGGGTATCACGTGATGATCGACGTGCCTGGGGTGGGGCCGCGGGTGCCGGTGATGCCGAGCGATGGCAAGACGGCGACGACGGTGACCGCGCATGGGCTGCGGATCGCGGGGCAGGTGGAGATCGCCGGGCTCGACGCCGCGCCGAACTGGCAGCGGGCGGAGGTTTTGCGGGACCTGGCGTTGCGGTCCTATCCCGGGTTGCCGCGCGACCTGCCGTTGGAGAAGGTGCGGGTGTGGATGGGGCATCGGCCGTCCACGCCCGATAGTCTGCCGTGTATCGGCAAGGCCAGCGGCTGTGCGGATGTGGTGCATGCCTATGGGCATGGGCATATCGGCCTTGCGTCCGGGGCGATGACCGGGCGGCTGGTGGCGGATATCGTCGGCGGGCTTGTGCCGGTGATCGATCCTGCACCCTATGATCCCTCGCGTTTCAACTGAAGGGTTTTGGTCATGAACATGCCACCTCGCCGGCGGGGGACGCTGGAGCGACCCGATTGCTCCATTGCCTATGAGGTCACCGGCAGCGGGCCGGCGATCGTGTTTGCGCATGGGTTGGGGGGGAACCATCTGTCGTGGTTCCAGCAGGTGGCGCATTTCGCGCCGCGTTGGACCTGCGTGACGTTTGCGCATCGGGGGTTCTTTCCGTCGTCTCCTTTGGTCGGGGGGCCGGCCCCGATGGCGTACGGGGCGGATGTGGCGGCGCGGGTGGCGCATCTGGGCCTTGGGGATGTGCGGGTGGTCGGGCAGTCGATGGGGGGGTGGTCGGCGGTGGAGTATGCGATGACGCGGCCGCCGGAGTTGCGCGCGATCGTGATGGCGGCGACGACGGGGTCGATCTCGACCGCGAAGCTGCGCGAGCCGGAGCGGGGGCAGCTGGAAGGCTGGGCGGAGGCGGGGGCGGCGCAGGCGAAGATGTGTCAGGCGGCGGGGGTGCATGTGGCGGCGGGGATGCGGATGGCGGCCGAGCAGCCGGCGATGCATCTGCTCTACCGGCATATCGACGACCAGAACGCGGCGATGGACAAGGAGGGGCTGCGCGGGCGGCTGATGGCGAGCAGGACGCGGGCGCCGGAGGAGTTGGGGCAGGCGGGCATCCCGGTGCTGCTGATCGCCGGCGACGAGGATATCGTCATGCCGCCGATGTCCGCCGAGGCGATTGCCGCGGTGGTGCCGGGCGCGCGGGCGGCGCGCATCCCGCAGGCCGGGCATTCCGGCTATTTCGAGCGGCCGGCGGTGTTCAACCGGCTGGTCGGGGACTTCCTGGAGCCGACGCGATAAGCCAGGCGCTGCGCCGGCGGGCGGTGGCGGCGGCGTTCCCGCCGCCGCGGCCGTTGGGCGAGGCAGTGGCGGCGATGGGCTTCGTGCAGGCCGACCCGATCCGCGCGCCGGCCCGCGCGCAGGACCTGATCCTGCGGCAGCGGGTGACCGGCTACCGGGCCGGCGATCTGGAGCGGCGGTTCGCCGGGCTCGGGCTCGAGGAGGTGTATCTGCACGTCTACGGTTTCGCCCCGGCGGAGGTGGCGGGGCTGGCCTATCCCAGGCTCGGCGAGCCGGCGCCTTCGGGCCTGGAGGCCGAGGTGCTGGCGCATGTGCGCGCCGAGGGGGCGGCGCATCCGCGCGCGCTCGACGCGGTGTTCGGGCGGGCGCAGGCGGTGAACGATTGGGGCGGCGTATCCTCGGCGGCGACGCGGGCGCTGCACTGGCTGCAACTGCGCGGGCATCTGCGGGTGATCCGGCGGGAGGCGGGGATCAGGGTTTACGCGCCGCGTGAGGTGGACGCGCATGGGCTGTCGCCACAGGAGCGGCTGGAGGGGCTGGTGCTGGCGGTCGCGCGGCTGATGCATCCGCTGCCGGCGGCGAGCCTGGCGACGATCAATGCGTATCTGGCGGGGCGGATGCTCGGGCCGCGCTCCCGGCTCGACGCCGTCGGCGCATTGCTGCGGCAGGCCGTGCTGCGGCGGGAGCGGCATGGCGGAAGCGACTGGATCGCGCCGGCCGAGTCGGCGGAGCAGGCGGAGGCGGCGCCGCGGCGGGTGCGCATCCTCGCGCCGTTCGATCCGCTGATCTGGAGCCGCCGGCGGCTGGAGGCGCTGTGGGACTGGCCCTACCGGTTCGAGGCCTACACCAAGCCGGAAAAGCGGGTGATGGGCTACTACGCCATGCCGCTGTTGTGGGGCGAGGCGCTGGTGGGCTGGGTGAATGCGTCGCGCGGGCCGGGCGGGCTCGATGTGCAGGCGGGGTTTCGCGCTGGGCGGCCGGAGGGGGGGGCATTCAACCGCGCCTTCGACGCCGAGGTGGCGCGGCTGGAACGGTTTCTCGGCGGGGACAAGCCATGACGGACGTGCGGGTGCTGGGCAACGACGCCCTGGCGGCGGCGCTGGAAGAGGCGGGGTTCGCGGTGGAGCGGCTCGACGCGCGGGGGGAACGCGAAGGGCCGCTGCTGGTGGTGGCCGAGGGCGAGGGGGACTTCGTGTGCGCCGCCGCCGTGCCGCCCTGGCATCTGCTGGCGATGCTGGCAGGCTGGGGTGGGCCGGGGATGCCCGCGGCCTACGCGGCGGAGACGGCCGGCGCGGCCTCGCCGATCATGCCGATGGATGGCGGGGTGTTCGACGTGGCCTACGTGCTGCCGCATCTCGCGCGGTTCTACACGCTGGTGTGCACGGATACGGAGATCGCCACGGCACCCCTGCAAGCAGCAGCCGGGATCGCGGGGATGCCGCTGACAGTGCTGGATGTACGCCTCGACATGCCCGCACGGCTGACCCTCGTGCGAGCCGACCGGCGCGTGTGCTGGTGGGGGGACGCACTGCCGGACGATCTGGCAGGATTCGTGGGGGTTTAACGGGGGGCGGGCGAGGGGTAGGGGAAGGGAAGAGTCTTCTTTTTGTGAACAAAAAGAAGCAAAAAAACTTTTTCCGTTGGTTTGGGGCTTGGGTGGGAGAGTTTCGGCGGGCCGTTTTGGGGTTTTTATGGCTTCGCCGTCTTGCCATCCTGTCGTGGGTCCTTTGGCGAAGCCAAAAAATCCGTCCGCATCAAAGCCAATCACGCAAGTAAAGACGTGCCCAAACGGACAAAGTTTTTTTGCTTCTTTTTGTTCACAAAGAGAAGATTCTTGCCTTGTCTTGCCTACCGCGGCTTGGGGGCGGCGATCTGGGGGAGGTCTTCGTCGAGGATGGAGATGGTGAGTGAGAAGCTCACTTCGCCTTCTTCGTCGTCGCGGTGCAGGGTGCCGATGAATTCGTCGCGCACGCGCACTTCGGCGGAGGCGCCGCGGCGTTTCGGGGCGTCGACATGGATGTCTTTGTTGCCGAGGGTGGCGCGCAGGTAGGCTTGCACGCGGGCGATGTCGGAATCTTTCACGGTGGGCTCCAGGCTCTCGATTGAGGGGGGCGTTTAGCGGGGGCGGGCGGTGCTGTCACCCATGGCTGGCCACGATTGCGAGCGCGGCTGCTGCGGCGGCTTGGCAGGGCTCGATGACCGGGACGCCGGCGGCTTGTTCGAGGGCGGCGCGGTGGCCGGCCATGCCGGTGCAGCCGAGGATGATGGCGCCGGCCCCTTGGGCGGCCAGCGCGCGGGCGGCGGCGAGCAGGCCGGCGCGGGCGGCAAGCGGGTCGAGCAGCGACTCGATGGACAGGTTCATCGGGATTTCGCCGGCCAGGCGGGATTCGACGCCCATGCTGCGCAGGGCCAAAGCGTGGCGGCCGATGGAGGCGTCGACGAGGGCGATGACGCCGAAGCGTTCGGCGCGCAGCATGGCGGCGGCGACGGCTGCGCGGAAGATGCCGAGGACGGGGGTCTGGGTGGCAGCGCGCACGGCCTCGATTGCGGGGTCTGAGGCGCAGGCGATGACGAAGACGTCGGCCGCCGTGGTTTCGGCCTGGCGGCAGAGGGGGTCTGCGACGCTGTGCCAGTCCCGCCAGGAGTAGATGCCGGGGGGGCCTTGGGTGTTGGTGGCCACTGTGAGGGTGGGGCCGTCCGCAAAGCGGAAGGGGGCGATGGCGGCGTCGATCCCCGCGCTGCACGCAAGGCTGCTGTTGGGATTGGCGAAGAGGATATGGGCCATGGTCAAATCTTGATCGCCATGCGCCGCGGTATCAAGTATTGCCATGCCGCACCGGACGCTTTGCCCGGTGCCCGAGGATTTTGCCCGTGTCCGATGCAGCACCTGTTGCCGCTCCTGTGATCTGGTCGCCCGACCGCGGTGTGGCGCCGTCCCCCTGGGGGCGGCCGCCGATGGGCACTGCGCTATGGCGTGGGGCCTGCGGGGCTTGCCCGGCCTGTGGCGAGGGGCGGGTGTTCAGCGGGTTTCTGAAGGTGGTGCCGGCGTGCGCGTCCTGTGGGGCGCCGCTGGGGTCGCTGCGGGCGGATGATCTGCCGCCTTACATCACCATCATGATCGTCGGGCATTTCATCGTGCCGATGATGCTGTGGATGGAGAAGGCTGTGCGGCCGGAGCTGTGGGTGCACAGCGTGATCTGGGTGCCGCTGACGCTGGGGCTGACGCTGGCGCTGATCCGGCCGGTGAAAGGTGCGACGGTGGGTTTGATGACCCGGCTTGGGATGCTCGGGAGCGATGCCAAAGGGAGCGATGCCTGAGCGCGCGCATCTGGCGCCGGAGACGGCGCGGCTTGCCCGGGTGCTGCTGGCCGGCGAGGCGCTGACGCGCCTGTCGCCGATCCTGGAGGCCGATCGCGCCCAGGCGGTGGCGGACCTGGCTGCCGAGAACCGCTTCGCCCCGGTGCATCCGAAGCCCGACGTGGTGTTCGCCCCTGGCCCCTATGCGCTGACGCTGTCGGTGCAGGAGGGGCGGCTGGTGTTCGATATCCGCACGGAAGCCGAGGACCTTGTGGTGGCGCATCACCTGGCGCTCGGGCCGTTCCGCGGGCTGATCAAGGACTACCAGATGCTGGTGGACAGCTATCTGACCGCCGTGTCCGAGGGGCGGGAGCAGCGAATCCAGGCCATCGACATGGGCCGCCGGGGACTGCACAACGAGGGCGCGCAGCTGCTGCAGGGGCGGTTGCGGGGCAAGATCGCCATCGATTTCGAGACGGCGCGGCGGCTGTTCACCCTGGTCTGTGTTCTGCACCAACGAATCTGAGGACCTCAGCGCATGAAGATCGACGGCATCCCGTACCGCAGCGTGTGGGTGGAGCCGCTGGATGGCTGGGCGGTTCGGATACTGGACCAGACGCGGCTGCCCTGGGCGCTGGATATCCTGCGGTTGAGCACGATGGAGGAGGCGGCGCATGCCATCCGTTCCATGCAGGTGCGCGGCGCGCCGCTGATCGGGGCGGTGGCGGCCTATGGGCTGTGCCTGGCGCTGCGGGCGGATGCCGGGACGGTCGCGATGGAGGCGGCGGCGGCGACGCTGAATGCCACGCGGCCGACTGCGGTGAACCTCGCCTGGGCGATGGCGCGGATGCTCGCGGTGCTGCGGCCGCTGGCGCCGGAGCGGCGGGTGCGCGCGGCCTATGCCGAGGCGGCGGCAATCGCCGATGAGGATGCGGCAATGTGCCATGCCATCG
>CAMCJI010000281.1 GCA_945874805.1 Asaia bogorensis
AGCGCCCGCTCGATCTCCGCGCAGAGCCGCTCCACCCTTATGTCCGGGGCGTTGGATGCGAAGTGCGGCGCCATCTCCGCCCGCCACTCCGCCATCACCGCCGCCGCCTGCTCGGCGAAATCGCTCTCCCGCACCGGCTTGCCGAGTGCTGCAATCAAGGCCGCCAGCGTGTCGCGCGGATCGCCCACCACCGCCAACGTGTTGGGATAGTTCCGCCCCGGCTCCTGCGGATCGAAGTCGATATGCACGCAGGCGGTGCCGCGCGCGGGAATGCGCTGGGTATGCGTCACCTGATCGCCGGTATCGCAGCCGATGAACAGCACCAGATCGGCCGCGGCCACCACCTGATTGGCCGGCGGCGCCGAATAGCTGCCGGCCACGCCGACGCACAGCGCATGGCGCGTCGGGATCAGCGCCCGCGCCCCCAGCGTGGTGGCGATCGGCGCCTGCAACAGCGCGCCCAGCGCCAGCACCTCCGCTCCCGCGCCGGAGGCCAGCGCCCCATCCCCAGCCACAATGACAATTCGCCGCGCCGCCAGCAGCCGTTCCGCCGCCGCGGCGATCTCGCTGACCGCCGCCACCGGCCGATGCGGCGGCACCGCCATCAGCGCCCGGTCGATCACCGGCGGCTCGCCGACCACGCCTGTCTCCACCACCTCCGCCGAGAGCCCGCCGAGATCGAGATGCACCGGCCGCGGCGTGCCGCTCCCCGCCGCCCGCAGCGCCGCCCGCAGCAGCCGCGGCAGATCGGCCGCCACCGGCACATCGGCGGAAAACTTCGTCACCGGGGCGAACAGCGGCCCATGCGGCACTTCCTGATAGGCGTTGGCATGCTGATGCCCGGCCGCCTTCCGCCCGGTCAGCGCCACCAGCGGCACCCGCGCGAGATAGGCGTCCTGCAACGCCGCCGCCAGGTTTGCCGCGCCCACGGACTGCGCGAAGCACAGGGTCGGCGTGCCGGCCACGCGGGCGTAGCCGTCGGCCATATAGACCACGCCCTTTTCCGTATGGGCGAGATGGCGGGCCACGCCCTGGCCCTCGAGGGCCACCAGCGTGCGGCGCAGCACCGCGTCGATGAAGAACACATCGCGCACCCCGGCCGAGGCGATCGCCTGCGCCAGCCAGTCAGACCCGCTCCAACTCTCGCTCATGGGATCAGTACATGCTCCCCGAATCGGCGACGATACGCAGGTGATGATCGGTATCGCCGAACATCGTCTCCAGCATCGTCATCCGCTTGAAGTAATGGCCGACCTTGTATTCCATCGTCATGGCAATACCGCCATGCAGCTGCACCGCCTCCTGCCCGACATGCTTGCCGGACCGGCCGATCTGCACCTTCGCCGCCGAGACCGCCCGCCGCCGGCTCGCCGCGTTGTCGTCAGCCACCGAGACGGTGGCGAACATCGCCATCGACCGCGCCTGCTCCAGCGCCACCAGCATATCCACCGACCGGTGCTGCAGCACCTGGAACTCGCTGATTGCCCGGCCGAACTGCTTGCGCTGCTTGAGGTAGTCGGCGGTGATCTCGTGCATGCACTGCATCAGCCCCACGGCCTCCGCCGCCCCCGCCGCCATCGCTTCATCGGCCACCCGCTCGATGGCCTCGATCGCACCGCCGGGATCGCCCAGCGCCACTGCCGCCACCCCGGCAAAGCCGATCTCGGCTGCCCGCAGCCCGTCCTGCGTCGGATAGCCGCGCCGCGTCACACCCGGCGCCTCGGCATCGACCAGGAACAGCCCGATCCCCGCCCGGTCCATCCGCCCGCCCGCCGTGCGCGCGCTCACCAGCAGCTTGCCCGCAACATCGCCGTGCAGCACGACGGATTTCTCCCCGTCGATCACCCAGCCATCACCCTGCCGCCGCGCGGTCGTCTGCACATCGGCGAGATTCCAGCGCGAGTACCGCTCCTGCTGCGCGAACGCCAGCAGCAACTCGCCCGAGGCGATCCCCCCCAGCAATTCCGCCTGCTGCGCCGCACTGCCCAGCCGCCGCACCAGCCCGCCGCCGAGGATCACGGTGGCGTAGTACGGCTCCAGCACCAGCCCGCGGCCGAAGGCTTCCATGACGATCATGGTCTCCACCGGCCCGCCGCCGTACCCGCCATGCGCCTCGTCGAACGGCAGGCCGAGCAGCCCGAGTTCGGCGAACTGCGCCCAGATCTCGCGGTTCCAGCCATCCGGCTGCTTCATGTATTTCTTGCGCGCCTCGAAGTCATAGCGGTCGGACATCAACCGATCCACGCTGTCCTTCAGCATCCGCTGGTCGTCGCTGAAATCGAAATCCATCTCTCAATACCCCAGGATCGCTTTGGCGATGATATTGCGCTGGATCTCGTTCGACCCGCCGTAGATCGAGACCTTGCGATTGTTGAAGTAGATCGGCGCTGCGAGGGCTGCATATTCCGGCCCGATCACCGGCTCGTTGCGCCCCTCCTCCTCCGGCACATAGGGCAGCACATAGGGCCCCACGACCTCCATCAGCAGCTCCGTGCAGGTCTGCTGGATCTGCGAGCCCTTCAGCTTGAGGATCGAGCTCGCCGGGTCCGGCTTGCCCTTCACCTTGTTGCGCTCATTGGCGACCACGCGAAGCTGCGTCATCTCCAGCGCCTTCAGCTCGATCTCCACCATCGCCAGCTTCTCGCGGAACTTCGGATCGTCCAGCACCGGCGTGGTGCCGTTCAATTCCATCGCCGCCAGCTCGCGGATGCGCTTGATCTTCGCCTTGCTCGCGCCGACGCGGGCGATGCCGGTGCGCTCATTGCCGAGCAGCACCTTCGCCGCGTCCCAGCCCTTGTTCTCCTGGCCAACGAGATTCTCGTAGGGCACGACGACATTGTCGAACCACACCTCGTTGACCTCATGCCCGCCATCGATCGTCTGGATCGGCCGCACCGTGATCCCCGGCGTGCTCATGTCGGCGAGGATGAAGCTGATCCCCTCCTGCTTCTTCACCGTCGAATCCGTCCGGCACAGCACGAAGATCTTGTCGGCATGCTGGGCCAGCGTGGTCCAGGTCTTCTGCCCGTTGATCACCCAGGTATCGCCCACCCGCTCCGCCTTGGTCCGCAGCGACGCAAGGTCCGATCCCGCTCCCGGCTCCGAAAACCCCTGGCACCACCAAACGTCCAGATTGGCCGCCGCCGGCAGGATCTCGCGCTTCTGCTTCTCGCTGCCGAAATGGATCACCACCGGCCCGAGCATCGACGTATTGAACCCCAACGGCCCCGGCACGCCGGCCTGCTGCATCTCGTCCTGGAAGAAATACAGCTGCACCGGCGACCAGGCCTGCCCGCCCCATTCCACCGGCCAGTTCGGCACCGCCCAGCCCTTCGCATTGAGGATGCGCTGGTTGGCGACGATCTCCGCCTTCGACAGATGCTCGCCGGCCAGCACCTTGCGGCGGATCGACTCGGGAATTTCCGTGCGGAAGAACTGCCGCACCTCGTCGCGGAACGCGAGTTCTTCCCTGGTAAAGCCGAGGTCCATCGTTCGTCTCCCTATCCGGCCGCGCGGGCCGTTTCCTGGTCCAGCAATTCGCGGCGCGAGAGCTTGCCCACCGCCGTCTTCGGCAGGGCCTCGCGCAACTCCAGCGCCGCCGGTATCTCGTGCCGCCCCAGCCGTTCGGCAAGGAAGGCTTTCATGTCATCCAGTGTCAGCCCCGCCGCACCCGGGCGCAAGACCACGAAGGCCTTCGCCGCCTGGCCGCGATACGCATCGGCAATGCCGATCACCGCCGCCTCCGCCACGTCGGGGTGCTCATGCAGCGCATTCTCGATTGCCGCCGGATACACGTTGAACCCGCCGGAGATGATCATGTCCTTCTTGCGGTCCACGATGAAGAACACCCCGTCCTCGGCCATGTATCCCAGATCGCCGGTGAGGAACCAGCCATCCGCGAACGCCGCCGCCGTCTCCTCCGGACGGTTCCAGTAGCCGCGCGTGATGTTCGCCCCGCGCACCCGCAACTCCCCCACCTCCCCGGGCGGCAGCGCGCGGCGCGGATCGTCGAGCGCCACCACCCCCATCTCCACCCCCGGCAGCGGCACCCCGATCATCCCCGGCCGGTAGGCCACCCCCGGCGGGATCGAGGTCCCGCAAGGCGCCGTCTCCGTCATCCCCCAGCCGCCGCCCAGCCGCCGCCCGGTGATCCCCTCGAACCTTGCGGCCACCTCCGCCGGCAACGGCGCCCCCCCGGACGCGGCCGAGCGCAACGACGACAAATCCCGCTCCCCGATCTCCGGCAGCGCATTCAGCGCGATCCACATCGTTGGCACCCCCGCCATCACCGTCGCCCGGCCGACCGACAGGTCATCCAGCGTCGTCGCGGCATCGAAGCGCGGCCGCAGCAGAATCTCCGCTCCCCCGGCGATGGAGATCAGCAGTACCCCGGTGAACGCGAAGATATGGAACAGCGGCAACACCCCCACCACCCGGTCTGCCGGCGTGATCTGCGTGCCTTGCGCCCGCCCCCAGGCGCGAAAACTCCCGGCCGCGGCCGTCAGATTGGCATGCGTCAGGATCGCCGCCCGCGGCAGCCCGGTCGTCCCCCCGGTATACTGTAGCAGCGCGATATCCTCTGGCCCCACCGCCGGCCAGGGCCCCGCCACCCCGTCCACCTCGGAAAACAGCGCGACCCGCGGCCCCACCGGAATCGGCAGACCCGTGCTCGGCAGCCCCCAGGCCGCATCGTCGCCGAGGATCAGCGCCACCTCCGTCAGTTCCAGTAGCGCCAGCACGTTCGGCAAAAGCCCCGGCACATTGGTGCCGACCACAATCCGCGCCCCGCTATCCGCGATCTTGCGCGCCAGCGCCAAAGGCGGATCGAGCGGCGAAAGATGCACCACGATGGCGCCCGCCAGCAGCGCCCCGAACACCGCGATCGGATGATACGGCGTGTTGTGCAGATAAATCGCGACCCGGTCGCCCTTAGCCACGCCCCGCGCCATCAACCCCGTCGCGAACCGCTCCACCCGCCGCTGCAACTCGGCATAGCCGATCCGCCCGCCCCGGAACTCGATGGCCGCCTTATCCCCATGCGCCGCCGCCGCCCGCGCCAGCATTCCCGGCAGCGTCCCGATCTCCAGCGGCGCATCCCAGCGCCCGCCCGCGGGATAATGCTGCTCCCAGACATGCCGGTGCGGCTGCCCCATCCCGTTTCCTGCCCCGTCGCGTTTTCTTGCCCACCAGAGTCAGCCAGCACAGCGGGTGCGTCAATTCCCCCGCACCCCGGCCTGTGCCATCCTCCCCCGACGTCCAGACACCGCAAGAGCAAACCCGCCGATGGCCCTCCCTCCGATCTTCGACCGGCTGCGCCTGCCCATCATCGGCTCGCCGCTGTTCATCATCTCCAACCCCGACCTCGTCATCGCGCAATGCAAGGCCGGCATCGTCGGCAGCTTCCCCGCCCTGAACGCCCGTCCCGGCCCGGTGCTGGAGGAATGGCTCAAGCGCATCACCGGCGAACTCGGCGAACACGACGCCAAACACCCGGAATCCCCCGCCGCCCCCTACGCCGTCAACCAGATCGTCCACCGCACCAACGAACGCCTGATGCACGACGTCGAGCTCTGCGTGAAATACCGCGTGCCCATCATGATCACCTCCCTCGGCGCCCGCGAGGAGGTCAACGAGGCCGCCCAC
>CAMCJI010000282.1 GCA_945874805.1 Asaia bogorensis
GGAGCCTGCGGCTATCGGGGGTCTGCGTTGCTGGCGCGGGCGGCGGCGACGAAGGCGTGGATGAGGGCGGGGTCCTTGACGCCCTTGGTGCGCTCCACGCCGGAGGCGACGTCCACGGCGGTGGCCCCGCTCAGGCGGATCGCCTCTGCGACGTTGTCAGGCGTCAGCCCGCCGGCGAGCAGCCAGGGATAGTCGGGCGCCCAGCCCGCCAGCAGCGACCAGTCGATGCTGACGGCATTGCCGGCCGGGCGGGTGGCGCCGGGCGGGGGCTTGGCTTCGATCAGCAGCGCGTCCACCCCCTCGGTTCCCGCCGGCAGCTCGCCGCGGTCAGACACGCCGACGGAGCGCCAGACCGGCAGGCCGAAGCGGGTGCGGATGGCCGCCGCGCGCGGGGCGTCAGCGTAGATCTGCAACACGTCCAGCGGCACGGCGGCCAGGGTGGCGGCGATCTCGTCGTCGCCCGCCTCGACGAACAGGCCGACGCGGGTGATGCCGGGGGCGCGGGCCGCCAAGGCGGCGGCCTGGACGGGGCGCACGGCGCGCGGGGAGGCGGGGAAGAAGTTCAGGCCGATCCAGTCGGCCCCGGCGGCGACGGCGGCGTCGATGCCCGCCGTGTCGGTCAGACCGCAGATCTTGACGCGGATCATGCCGAGGGGGGGGCCAATTCGGCGGCAATCGCACCCGCGGCGGCGCCGGGGTCGGCCGCGGCGGTGATCGGCCGGCCGACGACCAGCCAGTCCGCCCCGGCATCGGCGGCCTCGCGCGGGGTCATCGTGCGCGCCTGGTCGCCCTTGTCGCTGCCGGCGGGGCGGATGCCCGGCACGACGAGCAGCACGTCGGGGCCGAGACTGGCGCGCAGGGCGGTGACCTCATGCGCGCTGCACACCAGCCCGTCCGCACCGGCGGCGATGGCGAGGCGGGCGAGGCGGAGCACCTGCTGGCGCGGCCCGCCCGCAACACCGATATCGTGCAGCGCCTCGGCATCCATGCTGGTGAGCACCGTCACGGCGAGCAGCTTCGGCCGTGCGGGGCCGGCCGCCTCGGCTGCGGCGCGGGCGGCGGCGATCATGGCGCTGCCACCGGCCGCGTGCAGCGTCAGCAGCGCCGGGCGCAGCGGCAGCACGGCGCGCACCGCGCCGGCGACGGTGTTGGGAATGTCGTGCAGCTTGAGGTCGAGGAAGACCGGGCGGTCATCGATCAGCCGCACCCCCTCCGCCCCGTTGGCGAGGTAGAATTCCAGCCCAAGCTTCAGCATGCCGCAATGCGGTGCCACCGCGCTGGCCCAGGCGCGGGCGCGCTGCGGATCGGTGGTGTCCAGGGCGGCGATGAGGCCGGTCATGCGCGGGTCAACCCGGAGGCGGTAGAGCGGTGGGGCTGGCGGCGGCCTTGAGGGTGGCGACCTGCGCCTCCAGCAGGCGGACCTGCTCCTCCGCCCGGCGGGCGCGGTGGCGGGCGCCGAGCGAGGCCCCCCAGATCAGCACCCCACCGATGAAGAAGGCCGCGGCCATGCAGCCGAGCACGGCCAGCGACAGCGGCAGGGTGGTGGACATGCCGGTGGGCCACAGCCCCAACGTCACGCTCTGCGTATTCGAAAGCGTGAAGGAGGTCAGCACGATCAGGAAGGCGATCGTGATGGGCAGAACGATCAGGCGGCGCATCGGTGCGGCCTAGGCGCTGGGCTTGCCGCGGTTGACCCGCTCGCGCAGTTCCTTGCCAGCCTTGAAGAACGGCACGACCTTTTCGTCCACCGGCACGGCGGCCCCGGTGCGCGGGTTGCGCCCGGTGCGGGCATCCCGCTTCTTGATGGTGAAGGCGCCAAAGCCGCGCAGCTCCACCCGCTCGCCGCGCGAGAGGGCGGCGGTGATCTCGTTGAAGATGGTGCCGACGATGGTTTCCACATCCCGGCTGAGAAGATGTGGATTGGCCGCGGAGAGTTCCGCAATGAGTTCGGATTTGGTCATCGCCGCGCCTGCGCCCCCATGATCATCGCCCCACCAGCGAAGGCTGCCAGAGGGCTAAAACGCCGTCAAGCTTAAGTCCTTGAGTCAGAACAGTTTTCAAAATCGAGCCGACGGAGCCTTCAAAAGCCCGCTCCGTCAGGCTCCGCCGCTCCACATCCTCGATGGGCAGGGTCGCCGGAATCTGCTTCGCCTCCGCGAGCCAGGCCCGCGCCTCGCGCTCGCCGCCGATCTCGTCGACGAGCCCCAGCTTGTGCGCCTGCCGCCCGGTATAGGCCCGCCCATCCGCCAGCTCCCGCACGCGGTCCGGCTCCATCTTCCGCCCGGCGGCGACCATGCCGACGAACTGGTCGTACATGTCCATCACCATGCCGTGCAGCACCGCCCTCCCGGGATCGGACAGGCCGCGCGTCATGCTCGGCTGGTCCTTCAGCGGGCCGGAGGTGATCGCCTCCGCGGTGATGCCGATGGTGGAGAGCAGGCCCGAGATCTCAGCGGTTTGCAGCAGCACGCCGATCGAGCCGGTCAGCGTCGAATCGCGGGCGAACACGCGGGCAGCCGGCATCGCAATCATGTAGCCGGCCGAGGCCGCGGTAGCGCCCATCACGGCGACGACCGGCTTCTTCGCCGCCACGCGGGCGATGGCCGCATGCAGCGACTCGCCGCCGGCAACCGAGCCGCCGGGGCTGTCGATCGCTACAATCACGGCGCGCACGGTGGATCTATTGGCCAGCGCGTCGATCGTCTCGATCAGCTTGCGGTCGTCGGTGATCACGCCGGCAACGGTCAGCCGGGCAACATGCGCCCGCCCGCCCGGGCTGGCGACGCTGCCGAAGCCGACGCCGGCGGCCACGAGCAATGCCCCCAGGGCCGCCACCCGCCAGAAAAACAGGCGGCGCTTGAGGCGCCGCCTGTCCAGCAGAAGATCAGTTTCGAGCGACACGTGCGCGCCCGATCAGTCTTCCGTGGTCTGGTTGCGGCGACGGATCGCGGCACCCAGGATGTCGCCCAGCGAGGCGCCGGAGTCGGACGTGCCGAACTCGGCGATCGCCTGCTTGTCCTCCTCCATCTCCTTGCCCTTGATGGTGAGCTGGAGCTTGCGGTTGGCGCGATCGACGCCGGTCACCTTGGCATCGACCTTCTCGCCGATGGCAAAGCGCTCGGGGCGCTGGTCGCCCTTGTCGCGGGCCAGTTCGGCGCGGCGGATGAAGCCGGTGAGGACCTCGTCGACCTTCACTTCGATGCCGTTGGACTGCACCGCAGTGACCACGCAGGTGACAACCGTGCCCTTGTTGACGCGGTCGAGCACGGCGGCGGCGGGATCATCGGCCAGCTGCTTGATGCCGAGCGAGATGCGCTCCTTCTCCACATCGACGTCGAGCACCTTGGCGCGGACGATCTGGCCCTTCTCGTACTTGGCCATCGCCAGCTCGCCCGAGTCGTCCCACGACAGGTCGGACATGTGGACCATGCCGTCGATGTCCGCCGTCAGGCCGATGAACAGGCCGAATTCCGTCATGTTGCGGATTTCGCCCTCGACCTCGGTGCCGATCGGATGCTCGTCGACGAACTGCTCCCAGGGGTTGCGCTGCACCTGCTTCAGGCCGAGCGAGATGCGGCGCTTGCCGCTGTCCACGTCCAGCACCATCACGTCGACTTCCTGGCTGGTGGCGACGATCTTGCCCGGATGGACGTTCTTCTTCGTCCAGGACATCTCGCTCACATGCACCAGGCCCTCGACCCCCGGCTCCAGCTCCACGAAGGCGCCGTAGTCGGTTATGTTCGTCACGCGGCCGGAGTACTTCGCACCCGGCGGATACTTCGCCGCCACGCCGTCCCACGGATCGGCTTCCAGCTGCTTCATGCCGAGGCTGATGCGCTGCGTCTCGCTGTTGAAGCGGATCACCTGCACCTTCACGCCCTGGCCGATCGTCAGCGCCTCGGACGGATGGTTGATCCGGCGCCAGGCGATGTCGGTCACATGCAGCAGGCCATCGACGCCGCCGAGGTCCACGAAGGCGCCGTAATCGGTGATGTTCTTCACCACGCCGTCGAGGATCATGCCTTCCTTGAGGCCCTGGATCAGCTCGCTGCGCTGTTCGGCGCGCGTCTCCTCCAGCACCGCACGGCGGCTGACGACGATGTTGCCGCGGGCGCGGTCCATCTTCAAAATCTGGAACGGCTGCGGCTGGCCCATCAGGGGGCCGACGTCGCGCACCGGGCGGATATCCACCTGGCTGCCGGGCAGGAAGGCCACGGCGCCGCCGAGATCGACGGTGAAGCCACCCTTGACGCGGCCATAGATGGTGCCGTTGACGCGCTGCTGCGCCTCGAACGCCTTCTCAAGATTGGTCCAGGCCTCCTCGCGGCGGGCCTTCTCGCGGGACAGCACGATGGAGCCGTCGCGATCCTCGTAGCGCTCGACATAGAGCTCCACGGTGTCGCCGGGCTTCACTTCGGGCTTGCCCCCGGGGGCTGCGAATTCCTTCAGCGCCACGCGGCCTTCGCTCTTGAGGCCGACATCGACGATGGCGAATTCTTCAGTCAGGCGGATGACGCGGCCGGTGACGACGGAGCCGTCAAAGCCGGTGTCGCGGCCCAGCGTCTCGTCGAGCAGGGCGGCGAAGTCGTTTTCGATGTTGAGTGCGGCGGAAGCCATGAGGCGGATATTTCCTTGGGCGCCGGCGGAAGGTTCGCCTGGGCGCGAGGCCTGCGCAGTCCCGGTTCCCCGGAAACACGGCTTGCCCGCGCGATATCGGCGCAGGCCGGATTGGATATGGCGCGCCCACCACGGGCGAACCGGGCGCAGGAAAGCGCCGGAAGCCCGGCAGAGTCAAGCGCCGCGGGCGCGGCTCAGCCGGGGGTGCGCCGCCGCCAGGGCGATAGCGAAGGCCTCGTCGGGGTCGAGGTCGGTCGTATCGATCACGATCGCGTCCTCGGCCGGCTTCATGGGCGCGGCGGCGCGTGCCGCATCGGCCTGGTCGCGGGCGGCGAGGTCGGCGGTGACGCGGTCCAGATCCGCCTGCCGCCCGCTTGCCGCCAGCTCGCGGAACCGCCGCTGGCCGCGCGCATCGATACTGGCGATCACATACAGTTTCACCGCCGCGTCCGGCACGATGACGGTGCCTATATCCCGCCCATCCAGCACCGCCCCCTCGGCGGCGAAATTGCGCTGGAAGGCGAGCAGGGCGGCGCGCACGCCGGGATGCACCGCCACCGCACTCGCGGCAGCAGCGGCGGCCATGTCGCGCAGGTCGGGCCGGTCGAGGTCGGCGGCACGCAGCGCGTGGGCGGCGACTTCGGCCTGGGCCGCATCATGCGGATCGCCGCCGGCATCGAGCACCAGCCGCCCGACGGCGCGATACAAAAGCCCGGTATCCAGATGCGGCAGGCCGAAATGCGCCGCCAGCCGGCGCGCCAGCGTGCCCTTGCCCGCCGCCGCCGGCCCGTCGATTGCAATGACCGGCATCACGGCTTGAGCGGGGCGCTGCCGGCGGTCAGCCCGTTCATCAGCCCGACGAAATCCGGAAAACTGGTGTCGATGAAGGCGCAGTCGTCCACCCGCACCGTCTCGCGCGCGGCCAGCCCCAGCACCAGCGCGCTCATCGCCAGCCGGTGA
>CAMCJI010000283.1 GCA_945874805.1 Asaia bogorensis
CCGTACCGTCGCGAGGCTCGGTCGGCCCCCTCTCTCAAGAACCGTCCAGGTCATGGGTCAAGGGGCCGCTGCCCCTTGCGGGGTCCAGGGGCAGAGCCCCTGGCTTTCCTTCCCTACGCCGGCACACGCGCTGAGCGGATGGCGGTTGCCAGGTCGCGGACCTGATTTAGCACGGCGGGCACGGTGGCGGGGGTGGCTTTGCCGTTGGGGTCGAGGGTGCTCAGCAGGGTGTCGATCAGGGCGGAGGCGACCACGGCGGCGTCGGCGTGTTGTACGGCTGCGGCGGCTTGGGCGGGGGTGCGTACCCCGAAGCCCACCGCGATCGGCAGGTCGGTGAACTGGCGGATCACCGGGATGGCGTCCGCCAGTTCGGAGGCGGAGGCCGTGCGGGTGCCGGTGATGCCTGTGATGGAGACGTAGTAGACGAAGCCGGAGGAGCCGTTGAGCACCAGCGGCAGCCGTGCCTTGTCGGTGGTGGGCGCGACCAGGCGGATGATATCCAGCCCGTGTGTGGCGGCGTAGGGGGTGACCATGCCGGCTTCTTCGCTGGGCAGATCGACGATGATCAGCCCGTCCACGCCCGCGCGCGCGGCATCGGCGCAGAAGCGTTCTTCGCCGTAGGAGAGGATGGGGTTGAAGTAGCCCATCAGGATGATCGGCGTGGTCTGGTCTTCCTCGCGGAAGGTCGCGACCATGGCCAGCGTGTGGTGCATGTTCGCGCCCGCATCGAGCGCCCGGCGCCCGGCGAGCTGCACGGTCGGCCCGTCGGCCATCGGATCGGTGAAGGGGCAGCCGATTTCGATGAGATCGGCGCCGGCCCCCGGCATCCCGCGCAGGATCGCCAGCGAGGTGGCGGCATCGGGGTCCCAGGCTTCCAGGAACGGGATCAGCGCCCCCCGGCCCTCGGCCTTCAGGGCGGCAAAACGCGCGGCGATGCGGCTGCTCACAGCTTGACCCCCAGGGCTTCGGCGACGGTGAAGATGTCCTTATCTCCCCGGCCGCAGAGGTTCATGATGATGATCTGCTCCGGCCCCATCTTGGGCGCCATCTTCATCACTTCGGCGAGCGCGTGGGCGGGTTCCAGGGCGGGGATGATGCCCTCGGTTTTGGTGCACATCTGGAAGGCTTCCAGCGCCTCGTCGTCGGTGGCGGAGACGTATTCCACCCGGCCGATCTCATGCAGCCACGAATGCTCCGGCCCGATGCCGGGATAGTCGAGTCCGGCGGAGATCGAGTGCGCTTCGGTGATCTGCCCGTCGTCATCCTGCAGCAGATAGGTGCGGTTGCCGTGCAGCACGCCAGGCCGCCCGCGCGAGAGGCTCGCCGCGGTCTTGCCGGAATCCAGCCCATGCCCCGCGGCTTCCACCCCGATCAGCCGCACGGAGGTATCGTCGAGGAACGGATGGAACAGCCCCATCGCGTTGGAGCCGCCGCCGATCGCGGCCACCAGCGCATCCGGCAGCCGCCCTTCGGCCTCCATCAGCTGCACCTTCGCCTCATCGCCGATCACGCTCTGGAAGTCGCGTACCATCGTCGGGAACGGATGCGGCCCGGCGACGGTGCCGATCAGGTAGTAGGTGTCATGCACATTGGCGACCCAGTCGCGCAGCCCCTCGTTCATCGCGTCCTTCAGCGTCGCCGCCCCGGAGGTGACGGGCTTCACCTCGGCGCCGAGCAGCTTCATGCGGAACACGTTCGGCGCCTGCCGTGCCACGTCGGTCGCACCCATGTAGATGGTGCAGGGCAGGCCGAACAGCGCACACACGGTCGCGGTGGCCACGCCATGCTGCCCCGCCCCGGTCTCGGCGATGATGCGCGTCTTGCCCATGCGCCGGGCCAGCAGGATCTGGCCCATGCAGGAATTGATCTTGTGCGCGCCGGTATGGTTCAGCTCGTCGCGCTTGAAATACACCTTCGCGCCACCCAGGCGCTTGCTCAGCCGCTCGGCATGCCACAGCGGGCTCGGCCGGCCGACATAGTGCTTGAGGTAGTAGTCCAGCTCGGCCTGAAAGCTCGGATCGGCCTTGGCGGCGTTGTAGGCGGCCTCCACCTCCAGGATCAGCGGCATCAGCGTCTCGGCGACAAAGCGGCCGCCGAAGCCGCCGAACCGGCCGCCGGAATCGGGGCCGTTGCGCAGGGAGTTGGCGCCGGGCGAGGGGGTTATGGGCTTGTTCAAGTCGCGTGCCTCCGGGTAAGCCTAACCTCATAGCGCAGCGCCGCCTGCCCGTCACCGGGGCGGCATAGGAAGACACGCCATGCAGAACCCCGGGTTGTCAAACGTGCGCGCGATCATCTTCGACACCTTCGGCTCCGTCGTCGACTGGCGCGGCAGCCTCATCGCCGAGCTGACCGCCTGGGCCGCCACGCGCGGCATCACCGCCGACTGGGCCACCCTGGTCGACGAATGGCGCGCCGCCTACCAGCCCTCCATGCAGAAGGTCCGCACCGGCGAGCAGCCCTGGACCGTACTGGACGACCTCCACCGCGCCTCGCTCGACCGTCTCGTCGCCGAACTCGGCATCACCGGCCTGAGCGAAGCCGATCTCGACTGGATCAACCGCGGCTGGCACCGCCTGCGCCCCTGGCCCGAGGCGGTCGGCGGCCTCGCCCGCCTGAGGACGAAATTCATCATCGGCCCGCTCTCCAACGGCAACACCGCCCTGCTGGTCAACATGGCCAAAGCCGCCGGACTGCCCTGGGACATGATCTTCGCCTCGGACGTCACCCGCGCCTACAAGCCCGACCCCGAAACCTATCTCGGCGCGGCCGCCCTCCTGCGCCTCGACCCCGGCCAGGTCATGATGGCCGCCGCCCATAACGGCGACCTCGCCGCCGCTCAGAAATACGGCCTGAAAACCGCCTTCTGGCCCCGCCCCACCGAATACGGCCCCCGTCAGGTCCGCGACTTCACCGCCGACGGACCGTGGGACATCGTCGCCGCTGACATCGCCGACCTCGCCACCCAAATGGGCTGCTGAGTGCCGCCCCTGCCGCCCCTCGCCCGGCCGACGCAGGGCATCAACCACGTCATCGCCTACGGCCAGTCGCTCTCGACCGGCTGGGAGGGCTGGCCGGCGCTGTCCACCACCCCCCGCCACGACTCCCTGATGCTCGGCGCCAGCGTCCGTCCGCTGAGCGAACACGCGCCGGAATTCGTCCCCGTCGGCGGCCCGGCCCTCACCCGCCTGCGCGCCACCGTGCAAAACCAGCAAACCGGCGAAATGCTTGACGCCGCCGCCATCGCCGCGCTCCCCCGCGGCCACGTCGCCCTGGGCGAGACCGTCGTCGAGGGCGCGCTGGGCCTCTGGCGCGGCCGCATGCTGGCCGAAGGCGCCGTGCGCGGCCTCAACCTGCTGCTCGCCAGCGCCTGCGGCGTCGGCGGCCGCCCGATCGAGCGGCTCGCCAAAGGCGCCCAGCCCGAGCTGTTCCACCGCCTGCGAGACTGCGTCCGCCTCGGCCGCGCCGCCGCCGAATCCGCCGGCCGCAGCTACGGCCTCACCGCGCTGCTCCTCCTGCAAGGCGAACACAACAACTGGGCGATCGACGGCGGCACCGACGACCGCGCCGCCTACAAGGCCCTGCTGCAAACCCTCCACCGGGACATGCTGGCCGACCTCACCGCCCTCGCCGGCCAGGACCTGCCGCCCGCCCTGTTCCTCTACCAGACCGGCGGCGCCTACGCGGCCGACCACATGGCCATCCCGATGGCCCAGCTGGAAACCGCGCTCGAAATCCCCGGCATCTTCCTCGCCGCCCCCGTCTATCCCGTCACCGACAAGGGCGGCCATCTCGACGCCAACGGCTATCGCTGGCTCGGCGCCCAGTTCGGCAAGGTCATGCACCACGTGCTGAGCCGCAACCTGCCCTGGCAGCCCCTGCACCCCACCGGCGCCACCCTGGACGGCCTGGTCGCGACCATCCGCTTCCACGTCCCCGTCGCCCCCCTGCGCTTCGGCCAGCCGATGTCCGGCCTGCGCCGGATGGACGTGCCGCAGCACGGCTTCGCCGTCCTCGACGACGCCGGCGAAATCCCGCTCCAACAGGTCGCCATCGCCGGCCCCGACACGGTCGCCCTCACCCTCACCCGCCCCCCCGGCCCCGGCGCCCGCATCCGCTACGCCGGCAAAACCCGCCACGGCGGCCGCGGCGGCCTGCACGACAGCGACCCCAGCCTCGCCGAGGACCGCTACGAATACGACGCCACCACCGGCCACTACCCCGAAGCCGACATCCCCGGCCTCACCGGCACGCCCTACCCGCTGATGAACTGGTGCGTCGCCTTCGCACTCGATCTGAACAGCTAACCCGCCGCCGCCACCCAGGCGGAAACCAGCGCCGGATACCCCGCCATCGCGCCGGCCACCACCGGATGCGCTGCCAGCGCCGCCCGCACCACCCCCAGCCGCTCCGGCACCGGCAGCGCCACGCCGAAATGCGCCGACATCGCATCCATCCAAAGAAAATTCGCCGGCCACGCGCAATCCGCCATCGTCGGCACCTCCCCCGCCAGGAACGGCCCGGCCGGATCAGCCTGCCCGGCGATCACCGCAAGCCCCTCCGCCAGCCGCCCGAAAGCCGCCGCCACCACCGCCTCGTCGCGCCCCTGCGTCCGGATCTGCGGATACAGCGCCCGCAACGGTTGATCGATGCGGAAATCATGCAGCCGCGACAGCATGCGAATCCGCGCCCGCTGCCCTGGCGTGCCCGGCAACAGCGGCCGGGCGGGATACAACTCCTCCAGATACTCGATGATCGCGTCAGATTCGCTGAGCACCAGCGCCCCATCCACCAACGACGGCACCGACCCCACCGGCACCAGCGCCCGGTACTCCGCGCTGCGATAACTCCCCCCCGGCGGCACCCGCAACGCCACCTCCACCCCCTTCAACGCCAATGCCACACGCAGCTTGCGGCTGACGCTGGACAGCTCGGTCTGGTACAGGATCACTCGCGGCCTCGCTCGATGGGATGGAACAACATGCGCCTGGAATTGATGACATCACCCGCCGTCGCCGCCTACCTCGCGCGCAGCACCGCCATCATCGTCCCCACCGGCAGCACCGAACAGCACGGCCCCACCGGCCTGATCGGCACCGACCACCTCTGCGCCCAGGCCATCGCCCGCGGCATGGGCGCGCGCGAGGGCGTCCTCGTCGCCCCCACCATCACCCTGGGCATGTCGCAATTCCACCTCGGCTTCCCCGGCTCGCTGACCCTGCGGCCCTCAACCCTGTCCGCCGTCATCCACGACCTGATCGCCTCGCTGCAGGCCACCGGCTTCACCCGCGTCTATTTCCTCAACGGCCACGGCGGCAACGTCGCCCCCATCCGCAGCGCCATCCAGGAATTCCACACCGCCGAAAGCTTCGCCAGCGCCGCCCCCTCACGCATCCAATGCCGCCTGCGCAGCTGGTGGGAACTGCCCGGCGTCAACGCCCTGCGCCAACAACTCTATGGCGCCCAGGAAGGCTCACACGCCACCCCCTCCGAACTCGCCATCACCATGGCCGCCGAACCCGACTCCATCCGCGAATTCACCCTCCCCC
>CAMCJI010000284.1 GCA_945874805.1 Asaia bogorensis
GACGAGACCTCCATGGTCGACGTAATGCTGATGCAGGCGTTGCTGAAGGCGGTGCCGCTCGAAGCCGCGCTGCTGATCGTCGGGGACATCGACCAGCTACCATCAGTCGGGCCGGGTCAGGTTCTGGCCGACATCATCGCGTCGGGCACGGTACCGGTGGTGCGCCTGACCGAGGTGTTCCGGCAGGCCGCCCAGAGCCGGATCATCATGGCCGCCCACCGGATCAACCAGGGCGTAATACCCGACCTATCCCGGCCGGAGGGCGACAGCGACTTCTTCTTCGTGACGGCCGACGATCCGGAAACCGCCGTGCCGCTCATCATCGAGCTGGTGAAGACGCGCATTCCCCAACGCTTCGGCCTCGATCCCATCCGGGACATCCAGGTGCTGTGCCCGATGAATCGTGGCGGGGTCGGAGCGCGTTCGCTGAACATCGAATTGCAGGCCGCACTCAATCCGGCCGGCGACCGTAAGGTCGAGCGCTTTGGCTGGACCTTCGCGCCTGGCGACAAGGTCATGCAGATCGAGAACGACTACGACAAAGAAGTATACAACGGCGATATCGGCTACATCGACGACGTCGATGTCGACGCCAGCGAGCTTACGGCCAGCTTCGACGGCCGCGCCGTGACCTATGGCTTCGGCGAGCTCGACACGCTGGTGCCGGCTTATGCCGCGACGATCCACAAGAGCCAGGGATCCGAATACCCAGCGGTCGTCATCCCGGTCCTGACCCAGCACTACGCCATGTTGCAGCGCAACCTGCTCTACACCGGCGTGACCCGCGGCAAACGACTGGTGGTTCTGGTTGGTCAGAAGAAGGCGGTCGCCATCGCGGTGCACAACGTGTCAGGGCGGCGGCGGTGGTCGAAGTTGAACGAGTGGCTTGCCGCTTCATCCCCAATGAGCCCGCCCTTACAGCCCGCGAGCGCACTACGATGATGGTAGCCCGGGACATAACAGAGGACCGGCCCATCGTACCTGGTGTCGGATTACGGCTGACCCCGCATGGCCGTCTTATACTGGAGGAAGCGTCAGGCGCGCCTCACCTGGACGAGCAGGCCGCCGCCCGGCTGGCGGCAGCATTTGTTAAGAACACGGGTCGAGGTCTTCTCCAACTCGGCGCGGGGGAAGTCGGGCGGTTCCTGCCACCTGCGTTCGTCTGGTGGCGCAGCTTTTCGGCTCAGTATGTCGGCGCCCAGTGCCTGCTGTCGCCCGGAACACCCGATCGCGCCACGGTGCCGGTCGTGCCGCCACCGACCGACGCCGAGCTGGCCTCACTGGTGCTAACCGCACCGATGATGCCAGGCGCGGAATACATCACCACCGATCTCCTCCGGGCACTGTGGCGCCAGATTGGTGACGCATTCAGCCAAGCGCTTGCCGAGGCAAACACGGATCTGCAGCGTTTCCTGAAGGGTTTGAATCCCGCGTGGAATCTGGTCGGTCGGGTGCATTTCAACCTGGCGGAAAACAAGCGCGATCAGGAACTGCCGTTCGCTTTCATGGCGACTTATACGACGCAGCTGTCCGCGCAGGCCCGCGCGCAGCATGTACCGCTCGGCCAAGCGCTGCGGGACTATGCCGGCGCGGCCAACCGCGACAAGCTGCTCTCGTTGCTGCTGCCGGTGCAGCGCGCGGCGGAGACCTGCAACTGGCTCAAATCCATGGTCGATGGGGGAGAGATCTTCCACCCATTGCGGTGGAGCGCGGGCGACGCCGCTGGCTTCCTCGCCAGCGTGCCGGCGTTGGAAAGCGCCGGAGTCGTCGTGCGCATGCCCGCCGGCTGGCAAGCCAACCGCCCCGCCCGGCCGCAGGTAACCGCGACCGTAGGGGCGCGCGCGCCCTCGGCGCTGGGCCTGGGCTCGGTGCTCGACTTCCAGATGGCGGTCACCCTGGAGGGGGAACCGCTCACGGACCGGGAAGTGCGCGACCTGCTGGCTGGCACCGACAGCCTCGTCCTGCTGCGCGGGCGATGGGTGGAGATCGACCGGGAACAGCTGCAACGCGCCATGGAGCGGTTCCGCGCGGCTGAACTGCTCGCCGAACGGGACGGCCTGACCTTCGCCGAAGCCATGCGGCTGCTGTCTGGCGCCAGCATCGTGAACGGCCACGACGATCCGGTGATCGCCGACTGGGCAAGGATCACCGCCGGCCCCTGGCTGGAACAGACATTGCTGGCCCTGCGCGCACCCGGCGGCAACGGCGCCGATCCCGGGCCAGCGCTGAAGGGCACGTTGCGGCCCTATCAGCAGGCCGGCGTGGCGTGGCTGCGCCTGTTGTCCGGCCTTGGCCTGGGGAGCTGCCTCGCCGACGACATGGGGCTGGGCAAGACCATCCAGGTGCTCGCCCTGCTGCTGCTGGACACGAAGGCGCGCGGGGACAGGAAACCGAGCCTGCTGGTGGTGCCGGCCTCATTGCTGGCCAACTGGGCGGCGGAGATCGAGCGGTTCGCACCGAGTTTGACCGCCCGCATCTTGCACCCCTCGGCGATGACGGCGAAGCAGGTGCAGGAATTGACGGCCGCCGATCTGGCCTCGACCGACCTGGCGATCACCAGCTACGGCGCCTTGCTGCGGATTCCACTGCTTGCCCGGATGAGCTGGCGCCTTGTGGTGCTGGACGAAGCCCAGGCGATCAAGAATCCCAACGCCAAGCAGACCAAAGCCGCCAAGGCCCTGAGCGCGCAGGCGCGCATCGCGCTGACCGGCACGCCGGTGGAAAACCACCTGGGCGATCTGTGGTCCATCTTCGACTTTATCAATCCGGGGCTGCTGGGCACCGCCAGACAGTTCGCCAGCTACACCAAGGGCCTGGCGGAGCGTGTGGAGAACCCGTACGGCCCACTGCGCGATCTCGTCCGCCCTTACATCCTGCGCCGCATGAAAACCGACAGGACCGTCATCGCGGACCTGCCCGACAAGACGGAAATGACGGCCCACTGCAACCTCAGCCGCAAACAGGCAGCGCTGTATGGCCAGACGGTGTCCGACCTTGCCGAGGCGCTGGCGGAATCCGACGGCATCCAGCGCCGGGGCATCGTGCTGGCGACCCTGATGCGGCTGAAACAGATCTGCAACCATCCCTCGCAATGGCTGAACGACGGGATCTGGGCAGAGCAAGACAGCGGCAAATGGACGCGACTGCGGGAGATCGCCGACGTCGCGGCCTCCCGCCAGGAAAAAATGCTCGTCTTCACCCAGTTCCGCGAAATGACAGACCCGCTGGCAAACTTCCTGGCCGGCATCTTCGGCCGCCCAGGGTTGGTTCTGCATGGCCAGACCGCCGTCCGCGATCGCCAATCGCTCGTGCGGACCTTCCAGGATGACGAGACCGTGCCGTTCTTCATCCTCTCGTTAAAAGCCGGCGGGTCCGGTCTGACCCTGACCGCGGCATCCCACGTCGTGCATTTCGATCGCTGGTGGAACCCGGCCGTCGAGAACCAGGCCACCGACCGCGCCTATCGCATCGGACAAAAGAAGAACGTGCTCGTGCATAAATTCGTCTGCCAAGGCACCGTGGAAGAACGAATTGACGCCATGATCGAATCCAAGAAGGCTCTTTCGAACGAGTTGCTGGCCGACTCGGGATCCGCGGACATCAAACTCACCGAAATGGCGGACGATGAACTGATGCGTCTGGTTGCCTTGGATTTGCATGCCGTGATGAAGGACTGAGCCCGGTGTCACGCTATTACGGCGGCTGGGGCACTTACGTTCCTGTGGCCGAGCGTCGCAAACGCGCCGAGCAAGCTGTGGCGAAAATGGCGAAGCAGGGGCAGGCGACCTCGCCGGTGAAAATAACCGGCAAGCAAATCGCCAGCAGCTTCTGGGGTAAGGCCTGGTGCGATAATCTGGAGAGCTATCAGGATTTCGAGAACCGGCTGCCACGCGGCCGCACCTATGTCCGAAACGGATCTGTACTGGATTTGCAGATCAGACCGGGTGAGATCCGGGCAATGGTCAGCGGATCGTCGCTCTACCGCGTAACCGTCAGCATCGGCGCCTTGTCCAGGGCGCAATGGCAGGCGACCTGCCGCGATTGCGCCAGCGGCATCGACTCCCTGGTGGAACTGTTGCAAGGCCGGTTTTCCAAAGGGGTGATGGAGCGGATATGCCAACAGGGTAAGGGCTTGTTTCCGAAACCCTCGGAAATCAAATTCTCCTGCAGTTGCCCGGATTACGCGTTCATGTGCAAGCATGTCGCCGCGGTGCTCTATGGCGTAGGCGCGCGGCTGGATGAGCAGCCCGACTTGCTATTCCAATTGCGCGCAGTGGACCAGAGAGAACTGGTCACGAACCTGGATAGCCCTCTACCGCTCTCCAAAAACCGACCAGACGCCGCCAGGGTGCTGGTGGACGACGATATCTCCGCCCTGTTCGGATTGGAAATGGCGTCCGGCGATACTCCAGTTGAAACAGAACCTAAAGCTGCCGCGCGACGAAAAAAGATCACGAGGCGTGAAGCGGCCACCGGGCGAATTGCGGCCACAACGGTCCCTGTCATCCCGGCGAAATCTGCACGGCCTACTGCCGACCTAAACAGGCCGAAGGCTTCTGCGAGAACGAAGCTGGTAGCGGGAGAGCTTCAGCAGGCGGTGCGTAAAGCTATGCCAAAGCAGGGGAGTGCCGGGTCTCGGCCTACGGGAGACAAAACGCTGGCGCGCAAAGCTATGCCCCAGCAGCAAGCAGAAAAAGGGACGCCGGCGAAGCTCGGCAGAACTCAGGCCACGTCGCGCTTGGCGGCAAAAACGAAGTCGATCAAGCCCAATAGCTCATCACACACAGTCAAGGGACGCTCGACGCGGTAGCAGGCCACGATGCGACGCCCCCAAAATGCCGGGCGCGCCCGTCGTGACCACGCAACACTACGCGCCCTCTTGCTTCCACAGTGCTTCCAGAGGATTTCTGGAGGCATGCTTTTGGAAGCAGAAGGCGCGCTAAGTATTGGATATTGTTGGGAGATTTGGTTGCGGGGACAGGATTTGAACCTGTGACCTTCAGGTTATGAGTGCATGAAGGCAAATTGCGCACTACTGCGCGCTATTTCTAAATACTTCGATATTTCAATAACTTAGTTGATTTCCGTTGGCACTCACCCCACTGTTCTTTTCGCGTATATGCGCCCCGGTTCCTGCCCTCTTGCTTCCATAGTGCTTCCATGGACGGGGACAGCCGGGCGCATGGAAGCAAAACGATAGACCGGATGGGAACCGAGTTCATGCCGAAATTGACCAAACGCCACGTCGACGCCGCCGAGAGCCACGCGGCCGACTACTTCATCTGGGACGACGATCTGGCCGGCTTCGGGTTGCGTGTCATGCCGAGCGGGCGGAAGGGCTACATGGTGCAATACCGCGTGGGCCGGCGCTCCCGCCGCATCAGCCTTGGGGCGAGCACGGTGCTCACCTGCGAGCAGGCTCGCACGCGGGCGATCGCTGTTCTCGCTGCCGCCAGGAGCGGGGTCGACCTGGCCGC
>CAMCJI010000285.1 GCA_945874805.1 Asaia bogorensis
GGGACACTGTCCCTGGTGGGGGGCGAGGGGGCAACGCCCCCCGCCTTGCCTGCTTCCCGACCACCCCCGTCACAGCCCCGACAGGAAGCCGGCGATGGCGGTGTCGTCGCGGAACTGGCGGGCGAGGCGGGTGATGCAAGCTGTAGCCAAGGCGGCGGCGCTGTCGTGGTCTGGGCGGGTGGCGCCTGCCTCCTGGCAGGTGGCGACAAGGCTGCGGCTGACGGCGCGGTCTCGGCGGCGCAGGGTAACGGCGACCTGCGCGTCCAGCCGGCTGTCCCAGGTGATGCGGCCGGGATCAGCGGCCATGGCAAAGCGCAGCACCGCGCCTTCGAGGATGTACGGCGCTTCCGGCCCGCTGGGCAGGTGCCCGGCGTTGCGGAGTTCGGTCGTCAGTGCCTCGGTGAAGCGCTGCCCGGGCGGCGGTGAGAGGGTCAGGCGGCGCACCACCTGGCCCTTCTCATCGCGCACGATGCCGATCTCGCCGGGCGGGATATCGACGGCTTCGGCGATGGGCCGCACATGGATCAATGCCCGAGGTGCGGCCGACAGGGCGGAGGGGCCGCGCTCGCCCCCCTGCCCGCAGCCGGCCAGCAGCAGCAGGAGAAGAAGCGCCCTCAAACCCGCTGCACGTCGTAAAACTGCACGAAGCCGTTGCGCTGCACCCGCAGGTTCTTGGCGAACACCGTCGGCGCATAAAGGCAGCCCAGTGGCAGGTGCGGCGCATCCTGGAAGAACTGCAGTTGCAGTTCGGCGCAGATCTTCTTCTGCGTCGCGAGGTCCGGCGCGTCGAACCAGGCCGCCCGCAGCGCCTCCAGCTTCGGCGAGTCCGGCCAGCCGAACCAAGCCGCCGGCCCGTTGGCGCGCACGCCCAGATGCCCGGCAGGATCGAAGTTATTGGTGCCGTTGAGGTAGGTGTAGAAGATGTTCCACCCGCCCTTGTCCGGCGTGCCCTTGTTGGCCCGGCGCTGGATCGTCGTGCCCCAATCGACCGACTGGTAATCGACGTTCATCCCCACCTTGCGGAGCAGATCGGCGCCGACCAGCGCCAGCCCGTTGGTGGCGGGATAATCGACCGCCCCGAGCATCGTCACCTTTTCGCCCTTGTAGCCGGCGGCGAGCAGATCGGCGCGCACCTTCGCCAGATCGCGCTTGCCCGTCAGCACCTCCATCCCCGCATCGCTGTCCATCGGCGTGCCGGGCGAGAACACGCCGACGCGGTCCTTCCACAGGCTGCGGTCATCGCCGGCCGCGGCCGTCATGAATTCCGCCTGATCGACAGCCCCCAGCAGCGCCCGGCGGATGGCGGGGTTGTCGAAGGGCGGGTGCAGCGTGTTGAAGCGCATCACCGCGATGCCCCCGGCGGGGTCGAGCGGGGCGATGGTCAGCTTGCCGGTCTTGGCCATCATCTCCATCAGGTCGGTAGCCGGGTTCTGCGCCCAGTCCACCTCGCCGTTGACGAGGGCCGCGACGGCCGTGGAGCTGTCGGGGATGACGTGCCATTCCACCCGGTCGAAATGCACCACCTTCGGCCCGGCGGTGAAGGTGGCCGGCCCGTCCTTGCGGGGCACGTAGCCGGCGAACTTCTCGTACACCACCCGGCTGCCGGGCACCCGCTCGGCGGTGATGAAGCGGAACGGGCCGGAGCCGACCATCTCGGTCACCTGCTTGTTCGGGTCCGTCAGTGCGAGGCGCTCCGGCATCATGCAGGGCATCGGCGTGCCGGTTTTGCCGAGCGCGTTCGGCAGCAGCGGGAACTTCTTCTTCAGCCGGAAACGGATGGTCTTATCGTCCGGGGCGGACAGCTCGTCGGTTGCCGCCATCAGCGCCTGGCCGAAGGCATCGCGCGTCGAAAACCGCCGGATCGAGGCGACGCAATCGCGCGCCAGCACCGGCGTGTTGTCGTGAAACCGCAGGCCCTCGCGCAGCGTCAGGTCCCATTGCAGCCCGTCATTGCTGACGACATGCCCGTCCACCATCTGCGGCCGGATGTTGTATTCCGCATCCTGGCCGTACAGCGTGTCGAACACCGCATAGCCGTGATTGCGCGCCACGGTGGCGGTGGTGAACACCGGGTCGAGGATCGCCAGATCACCCTCGGGAATGACCTTGAGCACCGACTTCCCCTGCGCGCGGGCGATCGAGGGTGCGGCCAGCGTGGCGGCGGATGCGGCGAGGAAGCTGCGGCGTTTCATCGTGGGTCTCCGGAGGGCATGGTTGCCCCTGAGATTGCCACACAGGCGGCCCCCGCCGCTACCGCCCCCGCACGGTCAAACCGGCGGCAGCGTCACCCGCCCCGCCTGATAGCTCGCCGCATAGAAGTTGTTCGTCGTCGCCGGATCGCGGTTCACCAGCGCGCGGGCGAACATCGGATGGCGCATCGAGCGCACCTCATGCTCGACGCTCGAAAGCACCGCCCCGGTATCGAGATCGACGATATCCTGGAAGCGGTACTGCGACTCGTTGCTCTCCTCGGTGATCAGCCCGCGCGCCAGCAGCTTGGCGTGCGGCCCGGAGAAATCGGCAAACGCCACCTGGATGTGATGCCCGTCGAACGGCACGCGGGCGCGTTCGGTCTCGCGGAAGATCAGCGCCTCGTTCAGCCCGATCGGGATGCGCGCGAACTTGCCGGCCTTGTCACGCCCCTTGCTGCCCTTCGCCCCGATAATCTCGGCGTAGAACCGCAGGATGCCGTCGCTGCTGCCCGGCATCGCATCGATTTCCACATAGGGCATGCCCAGCGCGATCCGCCCGAACCGCGCGGGGTCCGGCGCGTGCAGGCGCATCGCGTTACCCCAGGGACAACTCACCTCAACCGTATCCTTGCGCCGCTTATAGGCGAACTTCGTGCCCGCCAGCCGGGGTGCCACCATCTTCAGCCGGCCCTCCAGCGCATCGATATCCGGCACCACCAGCCCCGTTGTCCCCCGCAGCACCTGCGCCGGCCCCACGGGCAGGTGGAACTGGCCGATGCCGACATTCACCCACATGTTGTCCACGCCGGTCATCAGATAGGGATCGCGCGTCAGCCCCAGACCGGTGACGTAGAACAGCGTCGCGACCAGCTGATCCGGCACCCGCACATTCACATGCCCGAGCTCGACGATATTGCCGACATCCTGGGTGCTGCGGTCGAAGATCGGGGCGTCCATGTCAGGCTCCTGTCCAGACCGGCGCGCGGCGGGCGAGGAACGCATCGATCCCCTCCCTGGCATCGGCGGCCATCATGTTGCGGGTCATCACCTCGGCGGCATAGGCATAGGCCGCGTCGAGCGGCATCTCGGCCTGCCGCGCGAAGGCCTCCTTGCCGATCGCCAGCGTCAGCGGGCTTTTCGCCGCGATCACGGCGGCGAGCGCATCCACCGCCGCGTCCAGCCCGGCTTCAGGCACCACGCGGTTGACCAGCCCGATCTCGCGCGCCCGGGCAGCATCGACCATCTCGCCGGTCAGCAGCATCTCCATCGCCTGCTTGCGCGGCACCGCGCGGGTCAGCGCCACCATCGGCGTCGAGCAGAACAGGCCGATATTCACCCCCGGCGTGGCAAACCGCGCCGTATCGGCCGCCACCGCGAGATCGCAACTGGCGACAAGCTGGCAGCCGGCGGCGGTGGCCACGCCGTGCACCCGCGCGATCACCGGCTTGGGCAGGCGCACGATGCGAGTCATCAGCCGCGAGCACTGTGCGAACAGCGCCGCATGGCCCGCCGCGTCCTGCCCCCGCATCTCCCGCAGGTCATGCCCGCCGCAGAACGCCGGGCCGCTGCCGGCGATCACCACCACCCGCACCGCCGGGTCCACCGTCACATCATCGAGCGCCGCCTCCAGCGCCGTCATCAACCCCACCGACAGCGCATTGCGCGCCGCCGGGCGGTTGAGCGTCAGCCAGGCGACGTGGTCGCGGTCGTGCCGGAGCAGAATGTCGGTGTCGTGCATGATGTTTCCCCGCGCCAGCATCGCGCGTTCCCTTGCAGGTTCCAAGGGCCGGTAGAATGCTCTGCGCTTTCCATGGTTTGTGGCATGATATGTCGCCCCCTCGCCCCGGAGCAGCACGATGATCTTCCGCCAGCTCTACGACAGCGCCTCCAGCACCTATTCCTACCTCCTCGCCAGCCGCCACGGCGGCGAGGCGCTGATCATCGACCCCGTGCTGGAACGGGTGGACCGCTACCTCCAGCTTATCCGCGAGCTCGATCTGCGTCTCGTGAAGGCGGTAGACACGCATCTGCACGCCGACCACATCACCGGCCTCGGCGCCCTGCGGGACCGCACCCAGTGCATCACCGTCATGGGCGAGCAGAGCCAGGTCGATGTCGTCTCCATGCGGGTCGCCGACGGCGAACAGCTGACGGTGGAGGGCATCGCGATGGAGGTGATCTACACCCCCGGCCACACCGACGATTCCTACAGCTTCCGCCTGCCCGACCGCGTCTTCACCGGCGACACGCTGCTGATCCGCGGCACCGGGCGCACCGACTTCCAGAACGGTGACGCCCGCCAGCAGTACGAGTCGATCTTCAACCGCCTGCTGCGCCTGCCGGACGAAACGCTCGTCTACCCCGCGCATGACTACAAGGGCGACACCGTCAGCACCATCGCCGAGGAACGCCGCTTCAACCCGCGCCTGCAGGTGAAATCCGTCGAGGAATACGCGGCCCTGATGGCCGGCCTGAACCTGCCCAACCCGAAGATGATGGACGTCGCCGTGCCGGCCAACATGCGCCAGGGCCTCGCACAGGAAACGGTCGCCCGCCACGGCTGGGCGATCAGCGCCGAACAGGCCATCGCCCTGCCGCCTGGCGGCGAGATGGTGCTGATCGACCTGCGGGAGCCTTCCGAACGGGCCCGCCACGGCAGCATTCCCGGCGCGATGCACCTGCCCTACGCCGACCTGCGCGCGGCCATCGCGCCGGAGGGCCTGCTCGCCCGCTCCGCCGGCCGCCGTCCGGTGTTCTGCTGCGCCTATGGCGAACGCTCGGCGATGGCGGTGCAGGCGGCACAGGACGCGGGCCTCGCGGGCGCGCTGCACATGGCCGGCGGGATGGACGCATGGAAGCGGGCGGGCGGCCCGGTGGACGGCAAGTAGGCCCGGCCTACTTCCGCTCCTCCTCCTCGAACAATATCCGGCTGGCCGCTCCGTCGAGGTCCTCGTATTGCCCGGTCCGCAGTGCCCACAGGAAGATCGCCAGCGCCGCGGCCCCCATGCCGAGGCTGGCGGCAATCAGCATCAGAACGGCTTGCATCGGCGCACCCTCAAGGCGTTGAGCATCACCACGAGCGACGAGCCGGACATCGACGCCGCCGCCACCCAGGGCGTCACCAGCCCCGCCATCGCCAGCGGCACCATGATGAAATTATAGCCGATCGACAAAGTGATGTTCTCGCGCATCACCGCCTTCGCCCGCCTGGACATCCGCAGCACGGCGACGACCGGGCCGAGCCGCAGCCCCTGGAACACCACATCCGCCGCATTCTG
>CAMCJI010000286.1 GCA_945874805.1 Asaia bogorensis
GGTCGAGCCCACTGGCGGGGCCGCGCGCTACTCCCGTGCGGACGGCTCTACCATCGACCTCGCCACCGCCGACCGCGACACGCTGCGCCTAGCCCGGCGCGACATCCGCATGATCTTCCAGGACCCCTTCGCCAGCCTAAACCCGCGAATGACGGTCAACCAGATCGTCGCCGAGCCGCTGCTGGTCAACAACATCGCCGAAGGCCCCGCCCTGCAGGATCGTGTGGCCGCCCTGCTGGAACGCGTCGGCATGGAGCCCTCCTGGGGCGAGCGCTTCCCGCACGCCTTCTCCGGCGGCCAGCGCCAGCGCATCGGCATCGCCCGCGCCATCGCGCTGAACCCGCGCGTCATCATCGCCGACGAGCCGACCAGCGCGCTGGATGTCAGCCTGCGCGCGCAGATGCTCGATCTGCTGCTGAATTTGCAGGACGAGCTCGGCCTCGCCTTCATGTTCATCAGCCACGACATCTCGGTGATCCGCTACATGTGCGACCGCGTCGCCGTGATGCATCGCGGCAAGGTGGTGGAGGAAGGCCCGACCGCCCAGGTGTGCGACGCGCCGGAACATCCGTACACGCGCGCCCTGCTCTCCGCTGTGCCGCGGCCGGACCCCGGTGGCCGGCGGCTGCATCTGCGCGAGCGCTACGTCGCCTGATACTGCTTGACACCACCGATGGCGGCGAAGATCGTATGCACACAAACGATCTGGACCGCCGATGGCCCTGTATCTCCGCCCGACCACCCTCGATGAGGCGTTGACCGCGGCGGCGGCCCGCCCCTTCACCATCCTCGCCGGCGGCACCGACCACTTCCCCGCCCGCGCCGACCGCCACAGGGATGAGGACATCCTCGACCTCTCGGCCCTGCCCGGCCTGCGCGCCATCCAGAGCCACCCGGATCACTGGCTGATCCCCTGCGGCACCACCTGGACCGACCTGCTGCAAGCCGACCTGCCGCCCGCGTTCGACGCCCTGCGCCAGGCTGCACGCCAGGTCGGCGGCAGGCAGGTGCAGAACGCCGGCACGCTGATCGGTAATGTCGTCAACGCCAGCCCGGCGGCGGACGGCACCCCCTGCCTGCTGGCGCTGGACGCCGAGATCGAGCTTGCCAGCCACACCGGCACACGCCGCCTGCCGCTCGCCACCTTCGTCACCGCCCCGCGAAAGACGCTGCTTGCAACTGGCGAGATCGCCACCGGCCTGCGCATCCCCCGACATCCCGGCACCGCGCGGTCCAGCTTCGGCAAGCTCGGCGCGCGCGCCTATCTCGTCATCTCTATCGTCTCCGTCGCCGTGAGCATCTGGCGCGAGGCCGGCCGCATCGCCCGCGCCCGCGTCGCCGTCGGCGCCTGCGCACCCGTGCCGCTGCGCCTGCCCGCCGCCGAAGCGGCCCTCCTCGCCGGCCGCGGCATCACCGCCGACGACCTAGCCCCGCTCTCCCCGATCGACGACATCCGCGCCACCGCCGCCTACCGCCGCACCGCCGCCCTCGAACTGCTGCACCGCGCCACCGCCGAGGTGGGGGCATGAGCACGCCATTCACCCTCAACGGCACCCCCGTCACGGTCGCGGCACCCCCCGCCAGCCGCCTCGCCGACGTGCTGCGCGACGACCTCGGCCTCACCGGCACCAAGATCGGCTGCAACGCCGGGGATTGCGGCGCCTGCACCGTGCTGATCGACGGCGCGCAGTTCTGCGCCTGCCTCGTCCCGCTCGCCCAAGCCGCCGGCCGCGCCGTCACCACCGTCGAGGGCCTCGCCCAGCCCGACCTGACGCGGCTGCAAGCCAGTTTCATCCGCCACGGCGCCGCCCAGTGCGGCGTCTGCACGCCCGGCATGCTGATGGCCGCCACCGACCTGCTCGCCAGCAACCCCGCGCCCGACGAGGCGGCGGTGATGGATGCCCTCGGCGGCGTGCTCTGCCGCTGCACCGGCTATCGCAAGATCATCGATGCCGTCTTGGATGTCTCGCACGCACAGGGCGTCGGCGCGGTCGGCGCCCGCCTGCCGCGCGTCGATGGCGTCGCCCAGGTCACCGGCTCCGCCCACTTCGGGGCGGACGCCATCCCACCGGACTGCCTCACCGTGCGCGCCATCCGCAGCCCGCACGCCCACGCCCGGTTCACCCTCGGCGACCTCGCCCCGCTGCACGCCGACCATCCGGGCCTCGTCCGCGTGCTCACCGCCGCCGACGTGCCCGGCGCGAAGCTCTACGGCATCTACCCCACCGGCAAGGACCAGCCGGTGCTGGCGGACGGCCTCGTACGCCATCGCGGCGAACCCGTCTGCGCCCTCGTCGGCCCCGCCGCCCTGCTGGACGCCATCGCCGACACCGACCTGCCGATCATCTGGCATCCCCTGCCCCCGATCACGCTGGACGCACCCGGCCCGGACCTGCACCCCCACGCCCCCGGCAACGTCCTCTGCCGCGGCCATGTCGCCCGCGGTGACGCCACCACCGGCCCCATCACCGCCGAAATCGCCACAAGCACCGGATTCGTTGAGCACGCCTACATCGAACCCGAAGCCGGCTGGGCGCAGCGCATCGGCGAGACCATCGAAATCACCGCCTGCACGCAAACCCCCTACATGGACCGCGACGAGATCGCGCTGATCCTCGGCCTACCGCAAACGAGCGTGCGCATCATCCCCACCGCCGTCGGCGGCGGCTTCGGCGGCAAGCTCGACCTGTCGGTCCAGCCGCTGATCGCTATCGCCGCCTGGCTCACCGGCCGCCCGGCCCGGATGATCTACACCCGCACCGAGAGCCTGCAGGCCAGCACCAAGCGCCACCCCGCGCGCATCAGTGCCTCTGCCTCGGCCGACGACGCAGGCCAGCTCACAAGCTTCCGCTTCCACGGCGATTTCGACACCGGCGCCTATGCCAGCTGGGGGCCCACGGTGGCCAACCGCGTCCCCGTCCACGCCACCGGCCCCTATCGCGTGCCGAACCTCACCTGCACCACCACGGCGATCCACACCACCAACCCGCCATCGGGCGCCTTTCGCGGCTTCGGCGTACCGCAGGCCGCCATCGCCGGCGAGGCGCTGATGGACATGCTGGCGGCAAAGCTGCAGCTGGACCCTTGGGCGTTCCGCCGCCGCAACGCGCTCGGCCCCGGTGACGCCACCGCCACCGGCCAGATTCTCGGCGCCGGCGCCGCCCTGCCGGAATGCCTCGATGGCCTGCGCCCCGCCTGGAATCGCATGCGCGCCGAAGCCGCCGCCCATACCGGCAAAACGCGGATGGGCGCCGGCATCGCCTGCATGTGGTACGGCATCGGCAACACCTCGATGTCCAACCCCTCCAGCATGGTCATCGGCATCGATGCAGCCGGGCGCTGCATCCTGTTCTCCGGCGCGGTGGATATCGGCCAGGGCGCGGACACGATCATGACGCAGATCGCCGCCGAAGCCCTCGGCATTCCCCCCGCCGACATCGCCCTGGTCACCGGCGACACCGCCCGCACGCGCGACGCCGGCAAGACCAGCGCCTCCCGCCAGACCTTCGTCTCCGGCAATGCCGCCCGCGCAGCCGCATCGGCCTTGCGGGCCGCCATTCTGCAACGCGCCAATGCCGGCGAGCAGGCGAAGATCACGCTGGCATCAGGAAAGATCACGGTCGACGGCACGCCGCTGGACCCCGCAACCATGACCCCGGACGCCGAAGGCCTCGTCCTCCGCGGCGAAGGCAGCTTCGATCCACCCACCACCCCGCTCGACGCACACGGCCAGGGCGCGCCCTACGCCGCCTACGCTTTCGCCGCCCAATGCGCGCTGGTCGAGGTTGATCCCGCCCTCGGCACCGTCCGTGTGCGCCGCATCGCCGCGGCGCACGACATCGGCCGCGCCATCAATCCGATGCTGGTGGAAGGCCAGATCCACGGCGGCATCGCCCAGGGCCTCGGCCTCGCGCTGATGGAGGAATACATCCCCGGCCGCACCGAAGACCTGCACAACTATCTCATCCCCACCATCGGCGACGTCCCCGAGATCGAGACCTTCCTCATCGAATCACCTGATCCCATCGGCCCCTTCGGCGCGAAGGGCGTCGGCGAACCCGCCCTCGTCGCCACTGCCCCGGCCATCCTCAACGCCATCTTCGCCGCCACCGGCGCGCGCATCACCACCCTGCCCGCCACCCCCGCACGCGTCCTGGCCGCTCTGAGCAAATGATCGTCACCTGCGACGCCTGCCCCGTCCTCTGCCGCATCCGGCCCGGCATGACCGGCGCCTGCGACCGCTACGGCAATATCGACGGCACACTCACCCGGATGGACCCCCTCACACTCGCCGTCCGCCACCCCGAGCAGGTCGCCTTCGCCGGCGCTGACTGGGCCGGCAACCCGATCGCCGCGCGGGACGTGGTCGTCACCGCCATCGGCGCCGGCACCACCTACCCCGACTACAAGCCCGCCCCCTTCATCGTTGGCGCGGAGATCGACGGGGTGGACACCGTCACCGTCGTCTCCGAGGGAATCTTCAGCTACTGCGGCCTGAAAGTGAAAATCGACACCGACCGCCACCTCGGCCCCGAAACCGCCGCCATCAGGGCGGACGGCGAACAGATCGGCCATATCACCACCGCCGAATATGGCAGCCAGATGCTCTCGCTCGGCGGCGTGCGCCACCTCACCGGCGGCTCCAAGCGCGAAGGCGTCGTCACCTGCGCCACCATGCTGACGCTGGCCAATGGCGGCGCCGCGGAACTCACCATCGACGGCGGCGCCCGCGTCATCGTGCAGTCCGGGGCGCCGCCCATCGTCGATGGCATCCCCGAACAGCGCATGCGCGTCGGCTGCGGCTCCGCCACCATCGGCATCTTCGCCAACCAATGGCTCGGCCACGCCGACGAGGTGATCGTGGTGGACGACCACATCACCGGCGTGCTCAGCGAGCACCAGGCCGGCAAATTTCTCGCTATGCCCGCCGCCGGCATCCGCATCCGCGGCCGCCGCTCCACCCCCGGCCGCTATTTCCAGGTCGCCCATCCCGGCCAGGGCTGGGGCGGCACCGACATCGCCGACCCGCTCGCCATCATCGAACGCATCGACCCGAAGATCGCCTGGCCCGGCCTGCGCCTGCTGATGGTCTCCACCACCGGCGAGCACGCCGCCTGGTTCGTGCTCGACGAAGCCCTACGTCCGCAACCCGCAGAGATGCCCGCCGCCATCGCCGCCGCCGTCGCCCGCATCGGCGAGAACTGCGAGCCTTCTATGACCACGGTGCTGTTTCTGGGCGGTGCCGGCGGCAGCTTGCGTGCCGGCGTCACCGACAACCCCGTCTTGCTGACCCGGGCCATCAAGCAGGCGCTGGTCAACGTCACCAGCGGTGGCGCGCCGGTTTATATCTGGCCGGGCGGCGGCATCACTTACATGGTGGATGTCACGCGCATGCCCGACAACAGCTTTGGCACGGTGCCCACACCGGCCATCGTG
>CAMCJI010000287.1 GCA_945874805.1 Asaia bogorensis
GTCTTGCCGATCGGCAGCCGGCGCGCGGCAAGCTGGCCTTCGAGCTGAAACCCGTATTCGGCGATGCTCTGCCGATAGCCCGGCCCATCGCGTACCCGCTCTTCAGACAGCAGAACGCCGCGCTCCGGGTCCATCTCCGACTGTGCCAGCGTCAGTTCGCCGGCGATCTCGCGCAGCAGCATCAGTCCGGTATCGATGCTCTCCCGGTCGGTTTGCGGCAGATCGAACTTGTAGATCGTCTCGGTCTGGCTGGTCGAGGCGTTGGTGTCCGCCCCGAAGCTCAGCCCCAGGCGCTGCAGAATGCGCACCAAGTCGCCGGCGGGAACCCGGGCCGAGCCGCGAAAGGCCATGTGTTCAAGGAAATGCGCCAGCCCCTGCTGGTCATCGCGCTCCACCAGCGAACCGGCCCCGATCCACAGCCGCATCGAGGTGGCGCCAACCGGGGTGGCGTTGCGGCGCACAGCGTAGCGCATGCCGTTCGCGAGTTGCCCGAACCGCACATCCGGATCAGCCGGCCGATCCACATAGCTCTGCGCCCAGACTCCCTCGCGTTTGAGCACCTGTGCCGCCGCATGCAAGCCAGCCGCACACAGCGCAACACCGAAAGCGATCAGCAGGGCATTGCGACGCAGAAAGAATGCAAGACGGATGATCACGGGCGCGATGCTCCTGCCGCAGATGAACGTAGTCAGGAGGGAAAATTGGCGGAGGGGATGGGATTCGAACCCACGTAGGCTCTTGACGAACCTAAACGGTTTAGCAAACCGTCGCCTTCAGCCGCTCGGCCACCCCTCCGCCAGGAGAGCAAGTCACACGACGTTTGCCTGCGCCTTCTAGGCGGTCGGTGCAGGCACGTCAAATCAGCTGAGCGCCACCTCGAAACCGCGCTGGGTTGCCGGGCGGGCCATCATCGTCTCGTACCAGCGCTTCACGTTGGGGAAGTCGGCAAGATCGATCAGATGCCGCTCATGGCGCCAGGCCCAGCCGAGGATGGCGAAGTCGGCGATGCTGATGTCCCCGGCAAAGAACTCCACCTCGGCCAGCCGCCGGTCCGCCACGCCATACAGGCGGCGCGTCTCCTTGGAATACCGCTCCAGGCCGTAACGCTGATCGGCGGGGTCCTGAACCATCAGGAAATGATGCACCTGGCCGGGCATCGGCCCGAAGCCGGCCATCTGCCACATCAGCCATTCCAGCACCGGCACCTGCGCGCGAATGTCGGACGGCCAGAACTTGCCGGTCTTCTGCCCGAGATAGATGAGGATCGCGCCGGACTCGAAGACGGAGATCGGCTGCCCCCCCGGCCCATCGGGATCGATGATCGCGGGGATGCGGTTGTTCGGGCTGAACTTCAGAAAGGCCGGGTCGAACTGCTCGTTCTTGCTGATGTTCACCGGATGGACCGTGTAGGGCAGCCCCATCTCCTCCAGCGCCACGCTGATCTTCCGCCCGTTCGGCGTGTTCCAGGTCCAGAGTTCGATGCTCATGTGGCGCTCCCGTTTGCTCCCCGGAGGGTAGGCAGCGGCGGGCGGGACGGCAACCCGCCCGCCGCTCAGCCGAGCTTCTGCTTCAGCGCGTCGTTCACCAGGCCCGGATTGCCCTTGCCCGCCATCGCCTTCATCACCTGGCCGACGAAGAAGCCGAACAGCTTGTCCTTGCCCGAGCGGTATTCGGCGATCTTGTCGGGATTGGCCGCCAGTACCGCGTCCACCGCCGCGTCGATGGCCGAGGTGTCGGAGACCTGCGCCCGCTTGAGGATCTCCGCCTGCATCTCGCCGTCACTGCTGCTGCCGGCAAGCCCGATCAGCACATTCGCCGATTGCAGGCTGATCGTGTTGGCAGACACCGCCCGCAGGATCGTCGTTACATTCCCGGCGAACGGGTTGTCAGCCGACGTCAGCACGCTCTCGAACGTCGCATCGCTGTCCTTGAGGGCGGCCGAGACCGCGCCAAGCACCGCATTCGCCGCGAGTTTCGCCTGCGTTCCTGCCGCGACCAGCCGCTCGAAAAACTCGGCACGATACTGATCATCGACGATCACCGAGGCGTCATAGGCCGAAAGCCCGAAATCCCCCATGAACCGCGCCCGCTTGGCATCCGGCAGTTCCGGCAAGCCCGCCCGCAGCCCCTCCACCCAGGCCGCGTCCAGCACCAGCGGCAGCAGGTCGGGGTCGGGGAAATAGCGGTAGTCATGCGCATCTTCCTTGCTGCGCATCGACCGCGTCTCGCCACGGCCGGGGTCGAACAGCCGCGTCTCCTGGCGCACCTCCTCGCCCGCCTCCCACACCGCGATCTGCCGCTGCGCCTCGGCCTCCACCGCCTGCATCACGAATCGCACGGAGTTGACGTTCTTCACCTCACAGCGCGTCCGATACGCCTCCCCCGCGCGCCGGACGGACACGTTCACATCCGCCCGCAGCGACCCCTCCTCCATGTTCCCGTCGCAGGTGCCGAGATAGCGAAGGATCGAGCGCAGTTTCCGCACATAGGCCCCCGCCTCCTCCGGCGAGCGCATATCCGGCTCGCTGACGATCTCCATCAGCGGCACGCCGGAACGGTTGAGGTCGATGAAGGTCTTGAGCGGATGCTGGTCATGCAGGCTCTTACCCGCATCCTGCTCCAGATGCAGCCGCGTCACCCCGATCTGGCGCGTCGAGCCGTCCGCCAGTTCGATCTCGATCACGCCCTTGCCGACGATGGGATGCTCGAACTGGCTGATCTGGTAGCCGCTGGGCAGGTCCGCATAGAAATAGTTCTTCCGGTCGAACCGGCTGGTCAGGTTGATCTGCGCGTTCAGCCCCAGCCCCGTCCGCACCGCCTGGGCCACCGCCTCGGCATTCGGCACCGGCAGCATTCCCGGAAACGCCGCATCCACGAAGCTGACCTGGCTGTTCGGCTCCGCCCCGAACGCGGTCGCCGCCCCGCTGAACAGCTTGGATTTCGAGATGACCTGGGCGTGAACCTCCAGGCCGACCACCACTTCCCAGGGCCCCGTCCGCCCCTCGATCGTGTAGCTCATGCCCGCATCCCCGGCTTGGCGGTGAAGCCCGCGGCCTTCTCGATCGCGCCGGCCACCGCGAACACCGTCTCCTCGTCGAACGGCCGGCCGATCACCTGCAAGCCCAGCGGCAACCCCTGCCCGTCCAGCCCGGCCGGCACCGCCATCGCCGGCAGCCCCGCGAGGCTCGCCGGCACGGTGAAGATGTCGCCGAGATACATCTTCACCGGATCATCCATGTTCTCGCCGACGCCGAATGCCGCCGAGGGCGCCGTCGGCGTCAGCAGCGCATCCACCTGGGCGAACGCCTCGGTGAAGTCGCGCAGCACCAGCGCGCGCACCTTCTGCGCCTTCAGGTAATACGCATCGTAATACCCGGCCGAGAGCACATAGGTGCCGATCAGCACCCGCCGCTTCACCTCGGCCCCGAACCCGTCCGCCCGCGTATTTTCGTACAGCGCCGTCAGGTCCGCACCCGCACTGCGCGCCCCGAACCGCACCCCGTCATAGCGCGCGAGGTTCGACGACGCCTCGGCCGGTGCGACAATATAGTAGGTCGCCAACCCATACTTCGTGTGAGGCAGCGACACATCGACGATCTCCGCCCCCGCCGCGCGCAGCCACGCCAGCCCCTGCTGCCACAGCGCCTCGATCTCCGCCGGCATGCCCTCGGCCCGATACTCGCGCGGCACGCCGATGCGCAGCCCCTTCACGCCACGCCGGCAGGCCGCGGCGAAATCCGGCACCGGCAGGTCCGCGCTGGTCGAATCCTTCGCATCGAACCCGGCCATCGCGCCGAGCAGGATCGCGCAATCCTCCACCGTGCGCGCCATCGGCCCGGGATGATCGAGCGAGGAGGCAAACGCCACCACCCCCCAGCGGCTGCACCGCCCATAGGTCGGCTTGATACCGGCAATGCCGCAGAAGCTCGCAGGCTGACGGATCGAGCCACCGGTGTCCGTCCCGGTCGCCCCCATCACCATCCCCGCCGCCACCGCCGCCGCCGATCCGCCGGAGGAGCCGCCAGGCACCAGCGGCGCGTCGTCGCCCGCCCGCGTCCAGGGGCTGACCACCGGCCCATAGGCCGAAGCCATGTTGGACGACCCCATGCCGAACTCGTCCAGGTTCGTCTTGCCCAGAAACACCGCCCCCGCCCGCAACAGGTTCGCCGTCACCGTGCTCTCATAGGGCGGCACGAAGGGCGATAGGATCGCGCTGCCCGCCGTGGTGCGCACGCCCGCGGTGCAGAACAAATCCTTGATTCCCAACGGAATCCCCGCCAACGGCCCCGCCGAGCCCGCCGCCAGAGCCGCATCCGCCGCATCCGCCGCCACCAGCGCCGCATCAGCCGTGATAGTGATGAACGCATTCAGCCGCGGGTTGAGCGCTGCAATCGCGTCCAGATGCGCCTGCGTCAGCGCCCGCGCGGTGAAATCCCCCGCCCGCAGACCCGCCTGGGCCTGTGCGATCGTCAGCCCGGTCAACGCCATCACTCAACTACCTTCGGCACAGCGTAAAAATTCCCCGCCCGGTCCGGCGCATTGGCCAGCACCGCATCCACCATGCCGCCATCCGTCACCGCATCCGCCCGCAGCCGCGCGGCCATGTGCGCCGCCCCGGTCAGCGGCGCCACGCCGGCCACATCCACCGCATCAAGCTGCTCGATCCAGCCGAGGATCGAATTCAGCTCGCCCTGCAACCCCTCCACCTGCCCCGGATCGACGCGGATGCGGGCGAGTTTGGCGATGCGGCGGATCATATCGGGGTCGAGCGACATATCAGTCCCTTTGGCATGTCCCTTGGCGTAGGGCGAGCGGGGGACCATAACGGCGCCCATGCCGCTCTTCAACATGACCGACCTCCGCGCCCAGCTCCTGCCGGGCCACCGCATCCTGGGCATCGACCCCGGCAGCCGCTCGATCGGCCTCGCGCTGACCGACGTCTCGCTGATGCTCGCCAGCCCCTACGGCACCCTGCGCCGTGACAAGCTGTCGATCAACGCCGCCAGCATCGGCCGCATCGCCGAAAAGGAAGGCGCCGGCGGCCTGGTCGTCGGCCTGCCACTGTCGATGGACGGCACCGCCGGCCCCGCCGCCCAGGCCGCCCGCGACTGGGGCCACGCCCTGTCCGACGCCACCGGCCTGCCCTTCGCCATGTTCGACGAACGCATGTCCTCCAGCGCCGTCAACCGCTTCCTCATCGGCGAAGCCGACATGACCCGCGCCAAACGCGCCCAACAAGTCGACAAAATGGCCGCCGCCTACATGCTGCAAGCCGCCCTGGACGCCTCGCGCTCCTGACGCGTCGGAAGGCAAGCAAGGCGGGGGGCGTTGCCCCCTCGACCCCCACCAGGGACAGCGTCCCTGGACCGGCGATCGTTAGCATCAGGTCTTTGAGAGAGGGGGCCATCTGGGTGGCCGA
>CAMCJI010000288.1 GCA_945874805.1 Asaia bogorensis
TCGCCACCACGCCAACCCCCGCCCGCCCGGCCCCGAGCCAACCGGCCGAAGTGCCGGTCGATCCGCAGTGGTGGACCCTGCTCGGCGATCCGCTGCTGACCTCGCTGGAGGAGCGGCTGATCGCCGGCAATCTCACCCTTCGCGCCGCCGGGCTGCGCCTGGCGCAGGCCCGCGCTCTCACCGGGGTGGCCGATGCCGGGCGGATGCCGAGCGCCAATGTGAATGCGAGCTATACGCGCAACCAGCTCAGCCGCATGGGCACGATCGCTTCCTCCGGCTCCAGCGGGGCGGGGACTCAGACCAGCCAGAACGGCGTCACCGGCCGCTCGAACCAGCCGAACAGCCGGCTGCTGCGCCCCTACGACCTGTTCCAGTACGGCTTCGATGTCAGCTGGGAGATCGATCTTTGGGGCCGGGTGCGCCGTATGGTCGAGCAGGCGGAGGCGCAGGAGGACGTGGCCGAGGCCGCGCTGCGCGGCGCGATGGTGACCGCCGCGGCGGAGCTGGCGCACAACTACGTCCGCCTGCGCGGCGTGCAGCGCAAGCTGGAGACGACGCGGCAGAACCTCGGCATCGCCCATTCGAACCTGTCGCTCACGCGCGAGCGGGCGGCCGGCGGGGTGACCACCGATCTCGATGTCGCCAATGCCTCGGCGCTGGTGGCGGGGGTGGAGGCGCAGTTGCCGGAGTTGGAGCGCCAGCGCGACAGCCTCGTCAACGCGATGTCGCTGCTGCTCGGCGCGCCGCCGCAGGCACTGGCGGCCGAGCTCGCCGCCGCCCGCCCGGTGCCGCCGGTGCCGCCGCGCGTGCCGGTGGGGGTGCCCGCCGATCTCGTGCGCCGCCGCCCGGACATCCGCGAGGCCGAAGCCGCTTTGCATGCCGCCACCGCCGCGACCGGTGTGGCGGTGGCCGAATTCTACCCAAAGGTGACGCTGAACGGCAGCGGCGCCATCCAGGGCCTGCAATTCCGCAACCTGGCCGATTGGGCGGCGCAGACCTATGCCTTCGGCCCGGCTATCAGCCTGCCGATATTCGATGGGGCGCGGCTGAAACGGAACCTCGACCTGCGCGGCTTTCAGCAACAGGAGGCCGGGGTGCTGTGGCAGACCCGGCTGCTGACGGCGCTGCATGAAGTGGACGACGCGCTGACCGCCTATGCCAGCGAGCAGCGCCGGCGCGAACGTCTGGGCGAGGCGGTGGCGCAGAATCGCCGGGCTCTGGAACTGGCACGCACCCGCTACAGCCTGGGCGTCGCGGATTTCCTGCAGGTCCTGACCGCACAGCGGAACCTGCTGGCAGCCGAGCAGGACCTGGTGGACAGCACCACGGCGGTCTCGACCAACTTCGTCCAGCTCTACAAGGCGCTCGGAGGCGGCTGGGAGTGAGCCCGGCCGCCGCCGGCTCGTATCAGGCTGTGATGCGCGCGGCGCGGCGCTGTTCGGCGATCTGCGTCTGCATCGCCTTTTGCAGCTTCTCGAAGGCGCGCACCTCGATCTGACGCACCCGCTCGCGGGAGATGCCGTATTGCTGCGACAGGTCTTCCAGCGTGGTCGGGTTGTCCTTCAGCCGGCGCTCGATGAGGATATGCCGCTCGCGCTCATTCAGGGTCTTCAGCGCGTCGGCGAGCAGGGCCTTGCGGCCCGTCATCTCCTGGCGATCGCCGAAGGTCGTCTCCTGATTCTCGCCCTCATCGACCAGCCAATCCTGCCACTCGCCCTCGCTATCGGAGCGGACGGGGGCATTGAGGCTGTGATCCGGCGCGGTCAGGCGGCGGTTCATGCTGATCACGTCGGCTTCCGGCACAGCCAGCGCCTTGGCGATCTTAGCCACCTGCTCGGGTTGCAGGTCGCCGTCGTCGATCGCCTGCATCTGGCCCTTGAGGCGGCGGAGGTTGAAGAACAGCTTCTTCTGCGCCGCTGTTGTGCCCATCTTCACGAGCGACCAGCTGTGCAGGATGTATTCCTGGATCGCCGCGCGGATCCACCACATCGCATAGGTGGCAAGGCGGAAGCCGCGTTCGGGATCGAAGCGCTTGACGGCCTGCATCATGCCGACATTGCCTTCGCTGATCAGTTCACCGATCGGCAGGCCGTAGCCGCGATAGCCCATGGCGATCTTAGCAACCAGGCGCAGATGCGACGTGACCAACTTGTGGGCGGCGGCCATGTCCTCATGGTCGCGCCAACGTTTGGAGAGCGACAGCTCCTCCTCGGCGGTCAGCATCGGGAATTTGCGGATCTCCTGGAGATACCGGGTGAGATTCCCCTCGGGGGCGACGTTGACGTAAGCAGCAACCATATCCCAGGCTCCTTTCGTCTCGCCGGCAGCGCTGCCCGTTGCGGCGCAGCGTGCCGATCAAGTGGCGCGGACCGCGGTGCGGCGGCGCGCGATGTGGATCAGCGTAGGCCAGAATGGTCCGGGTTGTTCCGATTGAGCGGGCCCGGTTCGGCAAGCCAAGGCGCGCGGCCCTGAGGAGAGCATCCGTCCCGTTGCGGCGGCGGAGGCAATCCGATCTGCCTTGATACGCGTGCCTCCGGTTCGGCCGGGGGCAGGTGGCGCACGTCTTTTTCCGTGGGTGTTTTCATACCGGACGAAACTGGTCCAGTCAATATTCCGGACCCGTGAAGTCGGGATTAACAATCGTAGAGACGATGCGGTTCTGACAAAAGGATCGTTTAACGGATTGAAGTTGCGTTATTCCCGCGGCAGCGCGATTTCGAGGGCACTGAGGAGCTCCAGCATGTCCGCGGGTGGCGGGGTCGTGAACGAGAGCACCTCTCCGGTGCGCGGATGGGCGAAGCCGAGCCGGTGGGCGTGCAGCGCCTGGCGGGGGAAATCCAGCAGCAGCCCGCGCAGCCGCGGCGTCAGCAGCCGTGCCGGGGCCGGCACACGGCGGAGGTAGACGGGATCGCCGATAATCGGATGGCCGCGATGGGCCAGATGCACGCGGATCTGATGCGTCCGCCCGGTCGCCAACCGGCATTCCAGCAGGGAGACGGCGGCATCCCGTTGCGCCAGCAGGCGATAGCGGGTCAGCGCCTCCTTGGCACCGCCCGCACCGCCGCCGGTGCGCACGGCCATGCGCTTGCGCTCGCGCGGGTCGCGGCCGATCGCACCCTCGATCTCGCCGGCCGCCGGATTCGGCAGGCCCCAGCACAGTGCGAGATAGGCCCGGTCCAGGTCGCGCGCGGCGAAAGCCTGGGTGAGCGCGGTGTTTGCGAGTTCGGTCTTGGCGGCGACCATCACGCCGGAGGTTTCCTTGTCGAGCCGATGTACGATCCCCGGCCGCTTCTCCGCACCGATGCCGGTCAGGCTCTCGCCGCAATGGGCGAGCAGGGCGTTGACCAGCGTGCCGTCCTCATTGCCCGGGGCTGGATGCACGACCAGGCCGGCCGGCTTGTCGATGACGATGAGGTCGCGATCCTCGTAGAGCACCACAAGCGCCATGGCCTGCGGTTCCGGCCAGGCGGTGGCCGGCGGCGGCAGGCCGAGCACATAGGTCTCGCCGGGCCGGACCTTCTCGCCGGGCTTTTCCACCCGCTCGCCGTCGCGGGTGGCGCGGCCCTCCTCGATCAGCGTCTTGATGCGGCTGCGCGACAGGGTGGTGTCGGCTTCGGCCAGAAACTGGTCGATCCGCTTGCCGGTGTCGGATTCGCCGACGGTGGCGGTGATCGCGCTGGGCGCGGTTGCGTTCTCGGGCATTTGGGGGGACATGGCATCCCGATACTCCCCCTGCCCGGCGGGGGGAAGCGCTCGGCGGAATTTCGGTGGGAGGCGTGCATGCAGGGCCTGAAGATACTGATGATCGTCATGGGGGTGATGATTGTGGTCGGTCTGACCGTCGTGGTCGGCACGATCGTCCAACGCAGCGGCGGGACAACCGCCGCGATCGTGGCCGATGGCGTGCTCGATGAGCCCGCCGGCACGCGCATCGCCGGCATCGCCGTACTGGCCGACCGCCTGGCGGTGCAGCTGCAGGGCGGTGGGCCCGACCGGGTGCTGCTGCTCGATCCGCGCAACGGCCGCGTCATGGGCCGCATCGCCCTCGCACGCTGACATGGCGCGCATGCGGCGCAAGGCTGACCTGCCGACCAAGCTTTGCTCCGCCTGCGGCCGGCCCTTCGCCTGGCGGAAGAAATGGGCGCGCGACTGGGAGAGCATCCGCACCTGCTCAGACGCCTGCCGCACCGGCAGCCGCGACCGCGCGATCGCCGCGACGAAACCTGCCCGCCCGCGCGGATGACGGCTTGAAGTCGCCGCGCGATCGTCCTAGAAGCTGCGAGCCTCGTGTCCCGTTCGTCTAGAGGCCCAGGACACCGCCCTCTCACGGCGGTAACACGAGTTCGAATCTCGTACGGGATACCATTGATCTGCGCGAATATGTTGATATTGCTAGGAAAATGTGGGATGTATCGGAAGACACCCCACGATATACCCCACATCAAGCGTGGGTTAGCCTGATACGGGGTGGCGCTGCCTGAGTGGCCCTGCGGCATACCTTAACCCACTTTGGGGGCTACTTCACCGCCAACAGCACTGCCCGAAGCGCATCGCGCTGCTCGGGCGTGAGCCTCGAGGCGTCGAGGTTCGTGACCTGGGCGACCTGGACAGGCGCGCCGTCGGGGCCGCTGTGCTCGAGCCGCTGGGCATCGTGGTGCCAGCCTGCGGCAGCCCGGGAGCGGTTCCGCAACGCCCACCCGATCGCCTGGGCGTTGCCGGCACCGCCTTGGGCGATATCGATCAGGCGGGTCTCCCAAAATGTTGTGGCGGCCGCCCTGCCGGCACGGACGGCCTCGGCAAACTCGGGATGGCGGTTTTGCCAAGTGTAAAGGCTGTCGGGGTTTACACCGATCAACGCGGCGCAACCGTCGAGCGAGCGGCCCTCGGCCATTAGCTCGACGACGCGCTCGCAAAAGTCTGTCCTGTAGGAACTCGGCCGCCCACCCGCGTGCTTGGGCTTCGGGGGCGCGGGCGTGGAGGTCGGGGCTGGCTTGGTCATGGCTGAAGTTTACCAAATTCGAGTCGATTATTGAATCGAATTCGATGGCCGGGGGGGGCGACATGGCTGGTTTCGTGCGACGCGGTGGTGGTGCTGCGCGCTGACAGCCGTCCGCAACCCGCGCGACACCCATCACACCAAAACGTCGATCATCGTGGGGCTGGTGCAGATCGGCGCGAAGATCGTCAGGCCTGGCCGCTCGATCGCCTTCCAGATGGGCGAGGTCATGGTGCCCTGCACGCTGTTCCAGCAGATACTCAACGCCAACGCGGTTGCGTCCGTCGCCACCAGCCCGATGCTGAGGGACGGTGACACGACCGGCCGGGTGGACCGCCAAAAGGATAAGTCCAACCTAATGTCGCCAGCGGTTTATAAATACAATTTATGACAAAAGGCAT
>CAMCJI010000289.1 GCA_945874805.1 Asaia bogorensis
CGCCTCGCTGGGGGTGCTGCTGGTGTTCGTGACCCTGGCGATGGCCTTCCTCTACCGCTTCGGCCCGGCGCGCCGGCCGGCCCGCATCCTGCCGGGCGCCATCGCCGGCACGCTGGTATGGATCATCGCCTCGGTGGTGTTCTCGCTGCTGGTGACGAACGTGATGGGCCTCAGCGCCACCTACGGCCCGCTCGCAGCGGTGGCGGCGATGATGCTGTGGTTCTGGATTTCCGCCTATGTGGTGCTGGTGGGCGCTGAGCTGAACGCCGCACTGGCGCTCGCCGGCAGCAGGAAGGCCGCGACGCTTCCCCCGGTCCTGCCCCCTACTTGATCAACCCCGCCAGCGGGCTCGACGGGTCAGCCCCCATCCGCCGCGGCATCCGCCCAGCGAGATAGGCCAGCCGCCCCGCCTCCACCGCCGCCTTCATCGCCCGCGCCATCAGGATGGGGTGGCGGGCATGGGCGATGGCGGAATTCAGCAGCACCGCCGTACAGCCCAGCTCCATGCCGATCGCGGCGTCGGACGCGGTGCCGACGCCGGCATCCACCAGCAGCGGCACCCCGGCCTGCTCGATCATCAGCGAGAGCATCGCCGGATTCTGGATGCCCAGCCCGGAGCCGATCGGCGCGCCGAGCGGCATGACGGCCACGCAGCCCATCTCCTCCAGCCGCTTGGCCGCCAGCGGATCGTCCGCGCAATACACCATCACCTCAAACCCGTCCTTGATCAGGGCCTCGGCGGCCTCGAAGGTGGCGGGCATGTCGGGATACAGGTGCGGCGGCGGGCCGAGCACCTCAAGCTTCACGAGGTTCCAGCCGCCGGCCTCGCGCGCCAGGCGCAGCGTCCGCACCGCATCCTTCGCCGTGTGGCAGCCGGCGGTGTTCGGCAGGTAGATGTATTTCTTCGGATCGACGTAATCCTGCAGCATCGGCGCCTTGGGGTCAGACAGGTTGACCCGCCGCACCGCCACCGTGACCATCTCCGCCCCGCTCGCCTCGATCGCGGCGGCGGTCTCCTCCAGGTCCTTGTATTTCCCGGTGCCGACGATCAGCCGCGAGGTCAGGCGCCGGCCGGCGACGACCCAGGAATCATCCGTCCCGTCGATGATCGCGTCCATGTCAGCCGCCTCCGATGAAATGCACGATTTCCAGCGCGTCGCCATCGCCCAGCAGGGTGGTGGCGTAGAGCGAACGCGGCACGATCTCCTCATTGCGCTCGACGGCGACCTTGCGGCTGTCCAGCCCGATATCGGCCAGCAGGTCGGCCACGCTCAGCCCCGGCCGCAAGGCGCGGCGCTCGCCGTTGAGGGTGATGCAGGGTGCGCTGTCCATCCCCGGAGTATGGGGATGCGGCCGGGGCGGGGCAAGGAACCGCCATGCATTGAAGCCATACGGCCCTGCGTGCTACGCCCCCGCAGATGTCACTGATGCCCCTCATCGCCGTGCTGAACGGCCCGAACATGAACATGCTCGGCCTCCGCCAGCCGCATCTCTACGGCAGCGCCACGCTGGACGACGTCGAGAGCCTGTGCGCCGAAACCGCGGACAGGCTGGGCCTGGCGATCGATTTCCGCCAAACGAACGGCGAGGGCGAGCTGATCGGCTGGGTGCAGGAGATGCGGGGCCGCGCGGCCGGCATCGTCATCAACCCCGCGGGCTACACCACCACCTCGATCGCGCTGATGGATGCGCTGCTGGCCGCCGAGCTGCCGGTGGCGGAAGTGCATGTCACCAACATCCACCGCCGCGAGGAATTCCGCCAGCATTCCTACGTGTCCAAGGCGGCGCTCGGGGTCATCGCCGGATTCGGCATCTACGGCTACGCGCTGGCGCTGCAGGCGCTGGCCAATCATCTGGAGGACGGCGCATGAGTGCTGCCAAAACCACGCCGGTCGATCCGGCCCTCGTGCGCGAACTGGCCAGCATCCTGGCCGATTCCGGGCTGACGGAAATCGAGATCGAAACCGGCGACGGGCGCATCCGCCTCGCCCGCTCGCATCCGCCGGCGGTGCAGATGGCGGCCCCTGTGCAGTATGCCGCCGCACCCGCGGCCGCCGCCCCAGCCGCCGCCACGGCCCCCACCGCCCCGGCGGAGGAGGCAGCGCACGCCGATGCCGTCACCAGCCCGATGGTCGGCGTGGCCTACCTCTCGTCCGAGCCAAGTGCCGCCCCCTTCATCACCCCCGGCCAGAGCGTCGTCGCCGGCCAGACGCTGCTGCTGATCGAGGCGATGAAGACCTACAACCAGATCCGCGCCACCAAGAACGGCACGGTCAGCCGCATCCTGGTCGCCTCCGGCCAGCCGGTCGAGTTTGGCCAGCCCTTGCTCATCCTCGAGTAGGCCCGTGTTCCAGAAGATCCTGATCGCCAACCGGGGCGAGATCGCGCTGCGGGTGCAGCGGGCCTGCCGCGAGCTGGGCATTCCCACCGTCGCCGTGCATTCCACCGCCGACGCGACGGCGATGCATGTGCGCCTGGCCGATGAGAGCGTGTGCATCGGCCCGCCCTCGCCGCGCGAGAGCTATCTGAATGTCGCGGCGATCCTGTCCGCCGCTTCGATCACCGGGGCGGATGCGATCCATCCCGGCTACGGCTTCCTCTCCGAGAACGCCGCCTTCGCGGAGATGGTGGAGGCGCACGGCCTGACCTTCATCGGCCCGACCAGCGACCATATCCGCATGATGGGCGACAAGATCACCGCCAAGACGGCCATGCGCTCGCTCGGCGTGCCGCTGGTGGCGGGCTCGGACGGCGAGGTGATGGACCTCGACGAAGCCGCCCGGGTGGCCGAGCGCATCGGCTATCCCGTGCTGGTCAAAGCCGCAGCCGGCGGTGGCGGGCGCGGCATGAAGGTGGCGCCGACCGCTGATTCGCTGGAGGAAGCCTGGCGCGTCGCCCGCACCGAGGCGCGCAACGCCTTCGGCAACGATGCCGTCTATATCGAGAAGTATCTCGACCGCCCCCGCCATATCGAATTGCAGATCATGGCCGACAGCCACGGCAACGTGGTGCATCTGGGCGAGCGCGACTGCTCGCTGCAACGCCGTCACCAGAAACTGCTGGAAGAAGCCGGCTCCCCGGCGCTGACGGCTGCCGAGCGCGACGCCATCGGCAGCGTCGCCACCGCGGCCCTCGCCAAGCTCGGCTACCGCAACGCCGGCACACTGGAGTTCCTGTATCAGGACGGCCAGTTCGCCTTCATCGAGATGAACACCCGCCTGCAGGTGGAACACCCCGTCACCGAGATGGTGTGCGGCATCGATCTCGTGCGCGAACAGATCCGCATCGCCGCCGGCCAGCCCCTCGGCTACACCCAAGCGGACATAAAGTTCAGCGGCCACGCCATCGAATGCCGCATCAACGCCGAAGACCCCGAAACCTTCGCCCCCTCACCGGGCCGGGTGACGGCCTTCCACGCGCCGGGTGGCCTGGGCGTGCGGGTGGATAGCGCCCTCTACGCCGGCTACTCCGTGCCGCCGTTCTACGACAGCATGATCGCCAAGCTGATCGTCCACGCCCCCACGCGCCCCGAGGCGATCGCCCGCATGCGCCGCGCTCTGGCCGAATTCGCGGTGGTCGGCGTGAAAACCACCCTGCCTTTGCACGCGCGGATCATGGACGACCCGACCTTCCAGTCGGGCGACTACACGATCCACTGGCTGGAGCGGTTCGTGGCGAGGGGCTGACCCCCCGCCACGCCGGCGGTCAGGCCGCCTTCTTCGAATTCCGCCGCACCTGCGCCTCGATCCAGGCGAAGGTCGTCTCCAGCCCCGTCCGCAGCGCCTGGCTCGGCGCCCAGTCCAGCTTCTCGCGGATCAGATGGTTGTCAGAGTTGCGGCCGCGCACGCCCTGCGGGCCGGGGATGTGGTTCTTCTCGATCTTCTTGCCGGCGATGTCGGCGACCATGTCCACCAGTTGGTTGATCGTCGCCGAGTTGTGCATGATGTCGGCGTCGTTCTCGCCGGTGAAGATGAACCCGGCCCCACCCATGTCGGCGGCAAGCTGGTACACCTCGTCATAGCGGGTATCGATCACCGAGCGGCAGAGGTTCATGTCGCGCAGGTCGCCCACCACGAAGTCGTCCGCCTCGGTTTCCGCGTATTCGTGGAACTTCAGGTCCACACCGCGCACCCAGAAGCCCTCGCGCTTCAGCCGCTTGACCAGATGCCCGCCGATGAACCCGCCAGCGCCGCAGACAAGTGCCTTTTTCATCCAGAACCTCTTTCCCATGCCAGCCGAAGCAGCCGGTATCGCTGGCATTGTTTAACGCCCGGTGAGCCAGCGGCCAACCGCTGTCGCATCACGAGATATTTACAGCCCGACGCTCGCCTTCATCCGCGCCACCACCGGCACGTCGTACAGCGCGATATAGTTCCGCATCAGCCCGCCCGAGACCGAGAGGCGGATGTTGTGGCTGCCCACCTCGCGCGCCCGCCCCAGCCAGTCCGCCGGCGCCATCCGAATCCCGATCGCCTGGCGCAGCACCTCGCGGAACACCGCATCGTAGCGGGCGGCGGGGTCGATCACCGAGTCGAACCGGCGGTCCATCGTGCCCGTCCAGTCCTGGAAACCCAGCTCGGTCATGAACTTCAGCGAATGCGGGTTGCCCACCACCAGCGTCGGGTGGCCCATGCAGAAGGCCTTGGCGATCTTCTCGGTGATCCGGTCCACGCTGCCGTTGGTGAACTCGGTCTCGGTCACCAGCGAGAAATAGCTGCGCTCATACGGCCGCGCGTCGATCTTGGCGAACAGCGCGTTGCCCGTCTCCTCGAACGCGTCCACCCGCAGATCCGCCAGCTCGGCCACCTCGTCGAGCGCCGGGCGCAGATAATGCAGCGCCGGGTGGCTGTCGACGAACTCGTTGACCCGCTGCATCGACGTCCCGGCCTTGTCATACATCAGCCCAGGGAACGAAACCTGGGAGCCCGCGAGCAGCCCATAATGGATCAGCCCCGCCACCGTCAGCACCCGGTGCAGCCGCGGGGTCGCATTCAGGCACAGCAGCAGGCTGTCCTTGGCCGCCGGATCGAACATCCGCGCGGCCGCGGCGGCGGGGTCGCTGCCCAGCACCGGGTCCACCGGCTTGCTGAAGATAAACGTCATCGCCTTGACGAAGAAGTCGTAATGATCGTGCCGCACCAGGCCGGCGCGCGGCCCGGCCGCAGCCGCGGCGCTGGCCGCCATGTTGCGGTTCTGCGCCAGCCAGACCACGCTGCCCGCCGGCAGGCGCTGCCCCTCCATCCAGGCATACAGCTCGTCGAAGATCACATCCTAATAGGCCGGCCCCTCGTTGCTGAGGTCGAACACCAGCACGGCGCGCCCGGCACGCATGTCCGCCAGGATCTCCGGCTCCAGCCCCGTCGAGTAATGCCAGGCGTTCTC
>CAMCJI010000290.1 GCA_945874805.1 Asaia bogorensis
TTCTCAGTGAAGGAGCCATATGAATCCTATCGACCCGTGATCTGGGAATCCCCTGATTTCAAGCCGTCTCCGCGACGAAGTGGCCCGACTTACGCAACAGGTCTAATAGGCCGAGCCGGTATCGAAGCGGATCGGCGAGCCGTCATAGCCGGCCTCCTTCAGCAACTTCTTGGCCTGCTCGGGGTCGTAGCTGAAGGTCTTGAGCTCCGGCATGTACATCGGCCCGAACTGCGGATAGGAATGCGTGTTCGGCACCACCGCCTTGTTCTGCCACAGCGCCTCATTGAGCGTGTTGCGGTCGATGGCGAGCGACAGGGCGCGGCGGATGCGCGCATCGGCCATCTTCGGGTTCTGCGTGTTGAAGATGACGACGTGGAAGATCGGCGTCACCAGCCCCTCGACCTTCAGCTTGCTGTCCCCGGCCAGCACTGAAAGCTGGTCGGGCGGCACGTTGGTGATGATGTCCACCTCGCCGTTCTTCAACGCGGTGATCCGGCCAGAGAGCTCGGGGATGCGCGTCACGGTCACTTTGGCGAACGGCGCGCGCTCACCCCAATAACCATCGAACCGTTCCCACACGATGCGCTGGTTCGGCACGAACTCGGCGACGCGGTAGGGGCCGGTGCCCATCGGCTTCAGGGCGAAGGCCTCGAAGTCCGAAGGCTCGATCTCGTCGGCCTTGCCAGTCAGCGCCGCGATATACTTCTTCGGCACGACCATCGTCTGCTGCACGTTCATCAGCGTCTCGAACAGCGGCTCCGGCTTGTTCGCCGTCACCCGGATCGTCTCGGCGTCAACCGCCTCCACCTTGGCGAAGTTCGGCAGCGTGTCCCGCTTGCGCACGATATAGGGCGGGAAGGTCGCGTTGATGATGCGGTCGATCGAGAACACCACGTCCTCGGCCGTCACCGGCTCGCCGTTCTGGAACTTCACGCCCGGTCGTAGCTTCAGCTCCATCGTCGTCGGCGAGGTGATGGTCCACGCCGTCGCCAGGCCCGGCTGCCATACGCTCTCGGCCTTGGTGTGGTCCTTGCCGATCAGCGGCTCGAAGCTGTTGACGTAGAACTGCGAACCGACGTTGGAGAAATCGCGGCCGGGGTCGAGGTAAGGCGCCATGTTCTGCACCCCCACCCGCAACTCCTGCGCCTGGGCGGCGCCGGCCAGCAACAGGCCGGCGAGAAGGATCGGTATCCGTTTCATTGTCTTGTCTCCTTGAGGGCAGGCATCAACGTTCGCGCACTCCGGCATCGACCCGGTCGCGCAGATGGTCGCCAAGCAGCATCGCCACCAGCGAAACCAGCACGATCAGCAAAGCGGGGCTGGCCACCACCCAGGGGGCCGAGGCCATGTAGTCGCGCCCCTGGCCGATCATGCTGCCCAGCGTCGCGGTCGGCGGCTGCACACCGATGCCGATGAATGACAGGGCGGATTCCAGCAGGATCAGATTTGAAAAATTCAGCGAGGCCATCACCACCACAGGCCCCACGAGATTCGGCAGCATGTGCCGCCACGCCACCCGCCAGGGCGACGCACCCACGGCGCGCGCCGCCTCCACGTAGGGCAGTTCGCGCAGCAGCAGCACCTGCCCGCGCACCAGCCGCGCGAATTGCGGCCAGTACGCCAGGCCGAGCACGCCGATCAGCACTTCCACATCCGTGCCGGCGATGGCGATCACCAGCAGCGCGATCAGGGTGAACGGCGTGGAGAGCTTCACATCCGCCAGCCCCATCAGCAGCACATCCGTCCAGCCGCGCGCCAGCCCCGCCACGAGCCCCGTCGCCACGCCGATCAGCAGGCCGACGATGCTGCCGAACAGCGCCAGCGCCAGCGACAGCCGCAGCCCATACAGGCAGCGCGACAGAATATCGCGGCCGAGCTGATCGGTGCCCAGCCAATACAGCGGGTTGGCCCGCTCGAACCCGACCGGCGGGCGCAGCCGGGCCAGCAGCTTCTGCTGCGTCGGGTCAAACGGCGCGATGGCCGGCGCCAGCACGGCCGCGGCCAGCAGCAGCAGGCCGATCACCCCGGCCACCATGATCGCCGGCGGCACCGCCGGCGGGCGCGGCAGCCGCAGTTGCGGCAGCGCCAGAACGGCGGGCTCCACCGAGGCGCTCATGCCACCCGCACCCGCGGATCGATCGCCGCATAGGCGACGTCGACCAGCGCATTCACCGCAATCACGGCCACGGCCACCACCAGCACACCGAACTGCAGCACCGGATAGTCACGCCGCAGCGTCGCGCCGACCAGCAGGTCGCCCACCCCGTTCCAGGCAAACACCGTCTCGATCACCACCGCGCCGGAGACGAGCGTGGTGATCTGCAACCCCAGCACCGTCACCACCGGGATCAGCGCGTTGCGCAGCCCATGCCGCAGGATCACCCGCGCCGGCGACAGCCCCTTGGCCCAGGCCGTGCGCACATAATCCTGCCCCAGCACATCCAGCATCGCGTTGCGCGTGTAACGGACCAGGGCGGCGATGAAATAGGCCGACAGTGCGAGCGTCGGCATCACGTAATGCAGCCACGTCGCGGAGCCCGCACTCGGCAGCCAGTGCAGGGTGAAGGAGAACAGCAGCAGCAGCAGGATCGCCAGCACGAAATTCGGCAGCGCATAGCCGAGGAAGGCGCCGAACAGCAGCCACGTGCCCACCCGCTCGGTCCGCCAGATCGCCGTCATCACCCCCACCGGCACGCCGACGGCGATGGTCAGCGTCAGCGTCGTCAGCAGCAGCGCCGCACTCTGCCACACCCGCTCTGCGAAGATCGTCGCCACCGGCCGGCGCTCCATCAGCCCCAGGCCGAACTCGCCGGAAACCAGCGCCCGCCAGAACGCCAGATACTGCTCGCCCAGCCCGCCATCGAGGCCAAAATAGGAGATCATCAGCGCGCGGGACTCGCGGTCCATCCCCTCCGGCATCAGGAAGTCGATGGGATTGCCCGTCGCACGGGTCGCCAGGAACACGGCCGTGACGATCACCCAAAGCGTGACAGCCATCCGCACCGAACGCCTGATGATAAATCGCCCCATGACCTGCCCGCCTCCATGAAGGCGCGGCATAGGCTCCAACCGCGACATGCGGCGGTCAGTTGCGTGACGCTTCGGTGAACCCGTGCGCGCGCGCCCCTCGCACTCCCGCCCGCCCTCGCCTATATCGCCGGATATGGAAAAGATGATCGATGGCTACCGGCGGTTCCTCCACAACGGCTGGCCGGAGCGCCGGGCACTGTTTCACGACCTCGCGGAAAACGGCCAGAACCCGCGCACCATGGTGATCGCCTGCGCCGACAGCCGCGTGGACCCGGGCATGATCTTCGATGCGGAGCCCGGCGAGCTGTTCGTTATCCGCAATGTCGCCAATCTCGTGCCGCCCTACGCGCCGGATGGCGGCCAGCACGCCACCTCCGCCGCCCTCGAATTCGGCGTGCGCGTGCTGAAGGTGACCGACCTCGTGGTGATGGGCCACGCGATGTGCGGCGGTGTGCGCGCCCTGCTCACCGGCGTGCCAGACGAAGCGGCGGACTTCCTCGCCCCCTGGATCAGCGTCGCCCGCGTCGCCCGCGGCGCGGTGCTGCGCTGCACGGACCCGGAGGAGGCGCAAGAGCGCTGCGAGCAGGAAGTCGTCAAACTCTCGCTCGAAAACCTGATGACCTTCCCCTGGATCGCCCAGCCCGTCCGCGCCGGCACCCTGCGCCTGCGCGGCATGCGCTTCGACATCCGCAGCGGCGCGCTGGAATTGCTGGAGCCCGACGGCGCGTTCCGCCGCATCCCCACCACCCCCGTCGCCACGAGGCCCTGATGTCCCGCCTGACCCTGGCGCAGGCCAGCACCATCATCGATATCGCCCTCAGCCACGCCCGCGCGGAATCGATGGCCCCGCTTGCCGTCGCCGTGCTCGACGCCGGCGGCCATCTCATCGCCTTCAAGCGCGAGGACCGGGCCGGCATCCTCCGGTTCGATATCGCCTACGGCAAGGCCTGGGGCGCGCTCGGCATGGGCTTCGGCTCGCGCGAATGGGTCGGCCGCGTGGCCGCCTCGCCGGCCTTCTTCACCGCCATCGCCGCGGCCAGCGGGGGCCGGGCCGTGCCCGCCCCAGGCGGCGTACTGATCGAAGACGCGGAGGGCGAGGTCATAGGCGCCGTCGGCATCTCCGGCGACACGTCCGACAAGGACGAAGCCTGCGCCCTGGCCGGGATTGCAGCGGCGGGGCTGGCGGGGCGAGTTGGAAAGTAATTTTCGCGCGGGCGGCGAAGCCGGCACACCGTAACTTTACAACTCCCGCATCAGCCCACACGAGTGCATATCGGCCGGGCCGACGCAACGTTCGACGCAGGGAGTGCTCTCATGCGGTTTGTCGTTCTTTCGGGTGTTCTGGTGGCGGCTGTTGCGTTCGCGGGGCCTGCGGGCGCCCAGAGCATGATCAGCAATGGCGGGTTCGAGACGTTCGACGCAACCACCCGGCTGCCAACCGGCTGGCTGCGCGAGAACATGCCGGATGCGGGCGCCTACAGCTCTGGCTCCGCGTTCCAACTGTTCGGCTCGCATTCCACCGGCACCTACCCGGCCACGCTCGGCGGCCTCACCTTCCCGACATTCGGCGTCACGCTGCCCAGCGCGATTGCCGGCGGCGTCTCCCTCATCAGTTCGCAGACTTCGCCCAGCGGTGCCGCCGTCTGGCAGGGCTTCACCCTGCCGACCGCCGCCCTGCGCCAGATCACCGTCACGTTCGACTATTCGGCCCAACTCAACGGCAGCACCGCCGACGATGTCGCCCAGGTCGCCCTGGTGCGCCAGTCCGCCCTGCTCGCGACAGGGGGCGCCAACAGCGCCGATGTCGTGATCGTCCGCCTCACCGCCGCGTCCGGGCCGGTGACAGTGCCGGTCACCCGCATCAGCTCGGCCATCGCCGGCGCCAGCGTATCGGCCTTCGCTGGGCAGGCGATGGCGCTTTCCTTCTTCGCCGGCGGCGCCTCCAATCCCGTCACCGTCGCCTTCGACAATGTCAGCCTCACCTGGCAACTCCTGCAGCTCGGCACCACCCGCAACCAGATCGCCGCCTCCACTGCGCTGATGGGTACCACCGCGGCCCCGCTGGTCGCCGCCTTCAACATCATCGCCAACGGCACGGACGCGCAGATCAACGCCGCCCTGAACCGGGTGGGCGCACCGGTGTATGCCGAGACGTTGCAGGCGGGGCTGGCGGACGCGCGGGCCTTCGGCGGCACGATCCAGGACCAGTTGCAAGGGCGCCGGCCCGGGGCGGAGGGGCCGGGGCTGTTCTACTGGGGTTCAGTAGACCTGTTGCGTAAGTCGGGCCACTTCGTCGCGGAGACGGCTTGAAATCAGGGGATTCCCAGATCACGGGTCGATA
>CAMCJI010000291.1 GCA_945874805.1 Asaia bogorensis
GCCCGATCGCCGCCGCCCGCAGCGGGTTGGCCTGCACGGCGCGCACCGTCAGCCCGAAAGGGGAATGGACGATGCGCCGCGCGATCAGGAACAGCACGAACAGCACGATCAGGCTGTAGGCGCAGCCGACTTTGCCGAAGATGTCGAACTCCCAGACGCCCAGCAGCGGGCCGGGGGCGACGCCTTGCAGCCCGTCCGCCCCGCCGGTGAGCCACGTCAGGCGGTTGGCGGCCTCGAACAGCACCAGAGAGACGGAGAGCGTCACCATGATGCGGGTGAGATCGGAGCCGCGCAGGACGAGGAAGCTGGTGGCCAGGCCCAGGGCGGCGCTGGCGGGGGCGACGATGGCGAGACCCAGCAGCGGGTCCGTCACCCCCCATTTCGTCAGCAGCCCGGCGAGATAGGCGCCGAGGCCGAAATAGGCGGCATGGCCGAGGGAGACGACGCCGGCATAGCCGAGCACGAGATCGAGCGAGAGGGCGAACAACGCGAGGATGGCGATCTCGTTGATCAGCAGGTGGTAGGTGGGCAGCAGCGCCCAGGCGCCGGCGGCGGCGGCCCAGAGGGCGAACTCCCACCAGCGCCAGCGGGCACCGGCCGAGAGCGCGGCGGCGGCGCGTTCCCGGCCCGACGCGGAAGGTCGCACGGGGGTCATCGTGCCCCACGCGGCGCGAACAGCCCCTGCGGGCGGGCGATCAGCAGCACCAGCATCAGCGTGTAGATGACGAAGCCGCCGAGCTGGGGGACGTAGTATTTGCCGGCCACATCGCCGATGCCGAGCAGGATCGCGGCCACGAACGGCCCGGTGATCGAGGAGGTGCCGCCGACGCTGACGACGATCAGGAAATAGACCATGTATTTCAGCGGGAAGGAGGGATCGAGGCCGAGGATCTCCGCCCCCAGCGCACCGCCGAGGCCGGCCAGGCCCGAGCCGACGGCGAAGGTGAGCGCGAAGATGCGGCCGACATCGATACCCATCGCGCGCGCCACCACCGGGTCATCGACGGCCGCGCGCAGGCGGCTGCCGAAGCGGGTGCGGGCGAGGACGAGTTGCAGCGCCAGGGCCAAGGCGCCGCAGACGACGATCAGCAGCAGCCGGTAGGCACCGATCGAGGCCTCGCCGAGGCTGAAGCGCTGCTTGAGGAAGTCCGGCAGGCGGATGAACTGCTGCTGGCTGCCCAGCGTGAAATCCACCGCTGCCACGGCGACGAAGACGAGGCCGATGGAGAACAGCACCTGATCCAGATGGCTGCGGGCATAGACATGCACATACAGCGTGCGCTCCAGCAGCAGCCCGAGCAGGGCGGCGGCGAGGAAGGCCAGCGGCAGGGCAGCCAGGAACGGCACCCCCGCACGGTTGACCAGCAGCACCGCCGCATAGCCGCCGGCCATCGCGAAGGCGCCATGCGCGAGGTTGATGACGTTCATCAGCCCCAGCGTGACCGACAGGCCGCAGGCCAGCACGAAGAGCAGCATGCCGTAGGCGACGCCGTCGAACAGGATGGTCAGCATGCGGCGGTGTCGCGCGTCCCCGTTACGGCTTCGCGGGGTCCTTCACCATCGGGAAGGTGGCGAATTCGACGTTGTAGAGCTCGCCGCCCGTGCGTTCCACCTTGCGCATGTAGATGTTGTGGACGACGTCGCGGGTGGCGGGGTCGATCAGGATGGGGCCGCGCGGGCTCTCCCAGGTCTGGCCCTTCATCGCTTCGACCAGCTTGGTGCCGTCGGAGTCGCCCTTGGTGGCAACCAGCGCGCGGGCGAGCAGGGTCATGCCGTCATAGCCGGCAACCGCCATGAAGTTCGGGCGCATGCCGGGGTTGGCGGCCTTGAAGGCGGCGACGAAGGCGCGGTTCACGTCGGACGGATGGGCGGCCGAGTAGAACATCGCGGTGGCCACGCCGAGCATCGAATCGCCCATGCCGTTGAGCCGGTCGTCGTCCGTCACGTCGCCGGCGGCGATCAGGCGGATGCCGGACTTGTCGAGCCCGCGCTCGGTGAACTGCTTGGCGAAGGCCGCACCCTGGCCGGAGGGCATGAAGGCGTAGAGCATGTCCGGCTTGGCGTCGGCCACGCGCTGCAGGAAGGGGGCGAAATCCGGCCCGGCGAGGGGGGTGCGGAGCGCCACGGCGATCTCCCCGCCGGCCTTCGTGAAGCGCTCGGTGAACCATTTCTCCGCGTCGTAGCCGGGGCCGTAGTCGGTCACCAGGGTGGCGGCCTTCTTGGCGCCGTTGGCGGCGGCCCAGTCGGCAGTGATGGCGGCCTGCTGCGGCAGCACCTGCGAGGTGCGGACGATGTAGGGCGATTGCGCGACGATCATCGAGGTGGCGGCGGCCATGACGATCATCGGGATCTTCGCCTGGGTGGCGATCGGCGCGGTGGCCAGCGCCAGCGGCGTCAGGCCAAAGCCGGCGAGCGCGTTCACCTTGTCGCGCACGACGAGTTCCTGGGCGACGCGGCGGGTGGTGTCGGCCACGCCGGCATCGTCGCGCAGCAGCACCTCGATCTTGCGGCCGGCAGCGGTGCCACCGTTCTGCGCCATCCACAGCTTCACCGCGGCGTCGATCTGCCGGCCGGTGGATTGCGACTGGCCCGTCATCGGCAGGATCAGGCCGATCCGGAACGGTTCCTGTGCAGCGGCGGGCAGGGCGGCGGCGGCGAGCATGGCGGCGGCGAGCAGCGAGCGACGCGAGATCATGGCGTGTCCCCTCAACGGTTATTGACTGTTGAACGTCTCATGCGGCCGAAGCGGCGGGGTTTCAACCCTTTTCGCGTGCCGTGGCCAGAACGGCGGCGATGGCTCCGGCCTGCGCCTCGGCGGGCCAGTCCAGCCCGGCGGCGCCGATGACGATCTCGGCCGCGCTGCGGCCGGGCCAGGCGGTGGGGAGGATGCGGCCGAACAGCCATTCGCCATGCGCCTCGGCATGCGCGAGGGCCGCCATTTCGACGGCGGCGGGCGGGGCGTCGAACTCGATGCGGAAGGAGTTGCCGTGCGGGGCGGCTGGCAGCACGCGCAGGCCGCTCACACCGCCGAGGCCGGCGGCCAGCGCGGTCGCGTGCGCGAAATAGGTGGGCATCGCCGGCAGGTGGCGCGCGAGGCCGTCCAGCGCGGTCACCACGAAGGGGAAGGCGGTGTAGAGGTCGCCGCCGAAGCGGTTGCGCCAGGGGCGCATGGCCGCGACCAGCGCCGGCGGCCCGGCGACGACGCAGCCGCCCATGCCGCCGAGGCCCTTGTAGAAGGAGACGTAGATGCTGTCGGCCAGCGCCGCGATCTCGGTCAGCGGGCGGCCGTAGTAGGGTTGCAGCTCCCAGATGCGCGCGCCGTCGAGATGCAGGGCGACGCTGTGCGCGCGGCACCAGGCGGCGATGGCGGTCAGCTCCTCCCAGGACGGGGCGAGGAAGCCGGCCTGGCGCAACGGCAGCTCGACGGTGACGACGGCCGGGCGCTCGCCGTATTTGGCGAGGTCGGCGGCGGTGAACGGGCGGTCATGCGGGCCGATGCGGCGCAGGTCGAGGCGGGAGAGGGCGGAGAGCGCGTCCCGCTCGTCCTCGGCGAGATGACTGCGGGGATGCACGAACACCGGCCCGCCGCCGCGCTCGGCCACCAGCGCGAGCAGGGCCGCCTGCTGGCCTGCGATGCCCTTGTGGAAGAACAGCGATTCCGGCTTGCCGAGCAGCCCGGCGGACTGCGTCTCCAGCATCTGCATCGCCGGGCCGTCGCTGTAGCTATCGAGCGCGTGGTCGAGATGCGGGGAGGCGGCGAGGGCCTCTGTCCAGCGCCGCGCACTCATCGGGCCGTGGCCGGGCAGCCAGCGGGTGCAGCGGGCGCGCAGCCCCTCGGTGAGGCGCGGATCGAGCGGGTTCATCGGCGGGTCTCCACGGGGGAACGGCAGGATGCGGCGGACAGGCGGGAAAGGCCATATCTGGCGGGGGGTCTGACATGCCGTTGCGCGATTGCCTCGGCTGGGCGTTCCCGGCATGTTCCGGCGCAAATCGGACAGAAGTGCCATGACCAGCCTGACCCATCCCCGCGCCATCATTATGGATGACGTGCGCGCCACCCTGCGCCTCGCCTTGCCGCTGATCGCCGGGCAGCTTGCCTCGTTCTCCTGGAGCATCGTCGATATCGTGCTCGCCGGGCATCTCGGTGCCGATGTGCTGGGTGCGGTGGCGGTGGGCAGCAACATCTTCGGCCTGGCGATCATGGCGATCCTGGGGGTGATGCTGGCGGTGCCGCCGACGGTCTCCCAGCTCGACGGTGCCGGCCGGCGAGGGGAGACGGCGTTCGTGTTCCGCCAGGCGGCCTGGCTTGGCGTGGCGCTCGGCACGCTGCTCGGCGGGCTGACATGGCTGGTGGGCACGCGGCTGGCGGCGGCGGCGGGCATCGCGCCGGAAATGCTGCCGGCGGTGGAGGGGTTCCTCACGGCTGTCTGCGCCGGGGCGCCGGGCTTCGGCCTGTTCTGCGCCTGCCGGGGGCTGGCGGACGGGCTGTCGATGCCGCGGATGACGCTGGTGTTCTGCGTGATCGGGCTGTGCGTGCTGACGCCGCTGGCCTGGGTGCTGATGTACGGCAAGTTTGGCGTGCCCGCGCTGGGGGCGGTCGGCTGCGGGATGGCCACCGCGATTGCGATCTGGGTGCAGGCGCTGGGCTTCTGGGCGTGGCTGCGCCTGTCGCCGCAGATGGCCGATCTCGGCTGGGACGACCCGCGGGTGGCGCCGGACGTGGGCGAGCTTGCCCGCTTGCTGCGGCTGGGCGTGCCGATGTCGGTGGCCGTGGTGCTGGAGATCGGGCTGTTCACCGCGGCGGCCCTGCTGATCGGCAGCCTCGGCTCGGTGGCCGTGGCCGCGCATCAGATCGCGCTCAACGTCGCGGCGGTGGCCTTCATGGTGCCGATGGGGCTGGGCATGGCGATCACCGTGCGCGTCGGCAATGCCGTGGGGCGCGGCGATGCGGAGGGGATGCGCCGGGCCGGGCTGGTGGGCATCTGCCTCGCCTTCGTGGTGGAAATCGTCGCCTGCACGCTGATGCTGGCGGTGCCGGGGCCGATCGTCGGGCTTTATACCTCCGACGCCGCGGTGCATGCGGGGGCGGCGGCGCTGCTGTTCTATGCCGCGCTGTTCCAGTTCTCCGACGGCGTGCAGGTCGCCTCCGCCGGGGCCTTGCGCGGCATGAAGGACACGCGGGCGCCGATGTTCGTCACCGCGCTGGCCTATTGGGGCATCGGCATGCCGGTGGGCTGGGTGCTGTGCTTTCCCTGGGGGTTGGGGGCGGCGGGGATGTGGATCGGCCTGATCCTCGGCCTGACGGTGGCCGCCGTGCTGCTGTTCGCCCGCTTCGTCGTGCTCAGCCGGCGGGGGATTCCCGCC
>CAMCJI010000292.1 GCA_945874805.1 Asaia bogorensis
CCATATGGCTGGTCTGGGCCGCGAGGTTGAAGATCACCCCCGCCCCCTCGCACAGCGGCCGCAGGTCGGTCTCGCGGATATCCGCCCGCACCAGCTCCACCCCGGACCCGTCGAGATTGGCCGGATTGGCCCCGCCGCCGAACAGAAACCCGTCGAGTGCCATCACCTTCGCCCCGCGCGCCGCCAGCGCGTGGCAGAGGTTGCTGCCGAGAAACCCGGCCCCGCCGGTGACCAATACGCGCTGACCCTGCCAGTCCATTCCGAAACTCCTTGCGACACGCGAATCATGGCCGGGCAGCGTGGCGCCCGCATGGTCAAATAATGGCTAACGCTTGTCCGGATCGCGCGTGCGCATGATCTCGCTGAAGCCGAACAGCAGCAGCAGCAGCCCCAGTACCACTTCGATGGCAGCAAGCCCCCGCACCAGCGGTCCCGCCGGCGTGATGTCCCCATAGCCGACGGTGGCGATGGTGATCACGCTGAAATACAGCGCATCGCCGAACCCCAGCCGCGCGGGATGCCCGGCCACCATGAATTGCGGCTGCCCCGCCGTCAGCTCGGCGATCCGATACAGGCAGGCGAACACCACCACCAGCAGCGAATAGAAGGTCAGGAACGCCATCACCGGCATCAGCAGCCGGTCCAGCCGTGCCGTCACCCCCTCGAACACCAAGGCGATCTCGATCAGCAGCACCACCACCTCGCGTGAGGCGAAGGCGGCGGCCGCCCCGATCACCGCCATCGCCGCGATCAGCGCCGCATCCTGCGTGCCGGCCGGCAGATCCAGCAACGGCAGGCCGAAGCTCGCCGCCCCCACCAGCGCGATCGCCGGCAGCCAGCGGTCCATCCGCGGCAAGTGCACCACCTCGTCGCGCCGGCGCGCGGCGATCGAGCCGGCGATCCGCCGCCGCCGCCAGAAACACCCGGCGAGGAACGCCACCACCGGCAACGCCAGCCCGATGATCGAAGCCAGTTCGGACGCGGCGGCGAAGTTCGCATCCCGGAAAAACACGAACAGACAGGCATAGACGGCCAGCGCATTGGCCATCGTCACCCCGAAATGCGACCCGCCGGGGAACAGCAGATAGAAGAACCCGAACCCAAGCCCGCAGATCGCCAGCGACCCCAGCGCCACCGGCAGATCCGCCCCCAACGCCGCCGCCACCAGCCCCACCAGCACCAGCGTCGCCAATGTGGCCCGCAGCCAGTGCCGGTCGATCTTCGGCGGGTCGATCCTGCTCCGTCCCGGGCTCACGGCAACGCCGCAATCCCGGTGATTTCCAGCCGCCAGGCGGGGTCGTACAGCTTCGCCTCCACAGTCGCCCGCGCCGGCAGATGATTGCGGTTCACCCAGGCGTCCCACGCCCGGTTCATCCCCGCGATCTCGCCCATGTCGGCGATGTAGATCTGCACGGAGAGCAGATGCTGCTTGTCCGTCCCCGCCTCCTCCAGCAGCGCGTCGATCTGGCGGAGGATATCGGCGGTCTGCCCCTCGATATCCGCCGTCGCATCATCGGCCACCTGGCCGGCGAGATAGACGATGCCCCCATGCACCACGGCACCGGCCAGTCGAGCCTCCGGCTGCAGGCGTTTGATCGACATGCGCACACGTTCCCTCTTGTTTATCGGCCCACAGTGCCGCCCGCCGCCCGACTTGTCAGCCTGTCTTTTTCCGCCGCCGTGACAGCGCGGACTGCCGCCGCCCCAGGATCAGGCTGCCCAGCCACAGCCCGCCCGCCGTCAGCACGATCGCCGGCCCCGCCGGCAGGTCGGCGTGAAAGGCGAGCAGCAGCCCCGCGAGGCTCGCCAGCAGCGCGATCGCCACCGCCGCCCCCACCTGCCCGCCCAGCCCCGCCGCCCAATGCCGCGCCGCGATCGCCGGCAGCAGGATCAACCCCACCGACATCAGCGTCCCCAACGCCGCAAACCCGCCGACGACGCACAGCACCACCAGCGCCATGAACGCCAGATGCCACACCGCCCCGCCGCCGCCGGTCGCGCGCAGAAAATCCGCATCGAAGCTCTCGAGCACCAGCGGCCGCCAGATCACCGCGAGCCCCAGGATCGCCACGCTCGCAGCGCCGGCCATCAGGAACAGCGCCGGGTCATCCACCGCCAGCACGCTGCCGAACAGCAGATGCTGCATATCCACCCCCGCGGTGGCCGAGACGATGGCAATGCCCAGCGCCAGCGCGATGAGATAAACGCCGGCCAACTGGCTGTCCTCCCGCGCCCCCGCACTACGCGCCAGCCACCCGCCCAGCAATGCGACGGCCAGCCCCGCGGCAAACCCCCCCAGCCCCATCGCCCACAGCGACAGCCCGCCCGCCAGCGCCCCCAGCGCCACCCCGGGCAGGATCCCGTGCTGCAATACATCCGCCGACAGCGACATCCGCCGCAGCACCAGAAACACCCCCAAAGGCGGCCCCGCGAGCGAGAGCGCCACGCACCCGGCCAAGGCCCGCCGCATGAACCCCAGCGACCACGGCTCCAGCAACAGCGCGATCACGCAGAAGGCCCTTCCGCCGCCCAGGCCTCTGCCTGCAACCGCGCCCGCCCGCGATTGGTGGCAGACAAGCTCATCGCCGTCGGCCCCCAGGCCACCGCCCGGCGTGCCAGCAGCAGCGTCTGCGGAAAATGCGCCTGCACCACATGCAGGTCGTGCAGCACCGCCACCACTGTCCGCCCCTCCGCCTGCCAGGCCGCGATGATGTCCAGCAGCGCGGCTTCCGTGCGCGCATCCACCGCCGCCGTCGGCTCGTCCAGCAGCAGCACCGGCGTGTCCTGCACGATCAGCCGCGCGAACAGCACCCGCTGGAACTGCCCGGTGGACAGGCTGCCGACCGCGCGGCCCTCAAGCCCCGCCAGCCCCACCCGCGCCAGCGCCGCCGCCGCCCGCTCCGTCTCCGCCCCGCGCAGAGACGCAAGCGCCCCCGCCCGCCGCCAGGCCCCGAGTGCGACCACATCGAGGCAACTGATCGGAAACTGCCGGTCCAGCGTGCTCGCCTGCGGCAGCAGCCCGATCCCGCCCGCCGCCAGCCCGCCGCGGTCGATCCGTCCCCCGGCCAGCGGATGCAGCCCCGCCATCGCCCGCAGCAGCGTCGTCTTACCCGCCCCGTTCGGCCCGACGACGGCCGTGAGCGACCCCGGCGCGAACTGCCCGCTCACCCCGTCCAGCGCCGTCCGCCCGTCATGCAGGCATGAGGCCGCTTCGAGTCGGATTACCGGAGGGGTCAAAGCGCCCAAACCACTCCCAGCCAGATCAGCCCCACCGCGCAAGCGGCCAGACGCAGCCGAACCGCGAGGCCGGCGAGAGGAGAAAGCGCATTAAACATAGTTATACTATAACATTGCCCACCCCCGCCTCGCAACCGCCCCCCCCAGGCTGGACGGCCCGCACCGGAAGGCTGCATCCTGATCCCCATGCAGACCGACGACCTCTGGGGCGCCGCAGCCGCCGGCAGCTACGACACGCCGGGCACCGGCATGTTCGCGCCTGCCGTTCTGGACCCGACGGTCGCCCGGCTGGCGGACCTCGCGCGCGGCGGCCGCGCGCTCGAATTCGCCATCGGCACCGGCCGCGTTGCCGTGCCGCTCAGCCAGCGGGGCGTGCCGGTCACCGGGATCGAGCTGTCGCCCGCCATGATCGCCGAGCTGCGCCGCAAGGCCGACGCCGCGACCATCCCCGTAATCCTCGGCGACATGGCAACCGCCACCGCGCCCGGCGACTACACGCTCGTCTATCTCGTCTACAATACGATTTCCAACCTGCTGACCCAGGCCGGGCAGGTTGCCTGCTTTCGCAACGCCGCCCGCCATCTGGCGCCCGGCGGCCGCTTCGTCATCGAGCTTTGGGTCCCCGAACTGCGCAAGCTGCCACCCGGCCAGCACGCCGTCGTCTGGCAGACCGATCCCGGCTACATCGGCCTCGACACCTACGATATCCTGCACCAGCAGGTCGTCTCGCACCATTTCCGCTTCGGCGAGGGCCATCAGGCCCAGCTCGTCCGTTCGCCGCACCGCTACATCTGGCCGGCGGAACTGGATCTGATGGCCCAACTGGCCGGACTATCCCTCGAGAGCCGCTGCGCCGACTGGACCGGCGCCGCCTTCACCGCCGAGTCGCGCTCGCATGTCTCCGTCTATCGCCTCGGCGAGGGGTGAGGCGGCGGCAGAAGCCCATCCTCCGCGCCCGCCCGATGGACAAGCCCGCCATCCCCCCCGATGATCCCCCGTCCGCCACCGGGAGGCCCATCGCCATGTCCACCGCAACCCACCGCACCGCCGTCGCCGCCAACGTCGAGATCATCCGCGACGGCGCCGGCATCCCCCATATCTACGCCAAGTCCAGCACCGACCTGCATTACGGCCTGGGCTTCGCGATGGCCGAGGACCGGCTGTGGCAGATGGACCGCCTGCGCCGCCGCGCGCTGGGCCGGCAGGCCGAGATCATGGGCCCGACCTACCTCGCCATCGACATCCACCACCACACCGTCGGCCTGCCGGACATCGCCGCCCGCGAAGCCACCGCCATCGACCCCGAAACCGGAAAACTGGTCGATGCCTTCATCGCCGGCATCAACGCCGGCATCGCCGCCTTCGGCGACAAGCTCCCCCCCGAATTCGGCCTCCTCGGCTACAAGCCCGAGCCCTTCACGCGCACCTGCGTCATCGCCATCGCCCGCGGCCTCTGGTGGTCGCTGAACGGCCGCATCGACCGCCTGAGTGCGGCCGAAGCCGCCAGCTTCATCCCCGAAGGCCGCCTGCGCGAGATGTACCTCACCCCCGAGGCCAGCGAACACCTCATCCTCCCCGACCCCGCCTTCAGCGCCCCGCTCGCCTCCGGCACGGACGACGCCACCGGCAGCAACAACTGGGCCATCCGCCCCGACCGCACCGGCGGTGCGGCCATCCTCGCCGGGGACCCGCACCAGCCCTTCTGGGTGCCCGGCACCTGGTATGAATTCGCCCTGCACGGCCCCGAGGACGACTCAGCCGGCTGCGGCCACCCCGGCGTCCCCGGCCTCTGGTGGGGCAGCAACGGCACCGCCGCCTGGTGCCTGACCAACAACGCCGCCTCCACCCGCGACCTCTACGCCGAAACCGTGGACCCCGCGGACCCCACCCGCTACCGCGACGGCAACGCCTGGCGGCACTTCACCACCCGCACCGCCACCATCGCCGTGAAGGGCGCCGCCTCCCACCACCTCACCGTCCGCGAGACCGTGCGCGGCCCCATCGTCAACGCCCTCGTCCCCCCCCTCGCTGAGGGCGGCGAACCCCCGCTCTCGCTGCGCTGGGTCGGCGCCGAACACATCGACGACATGCGCGCCCTCATCGGCCTCG
>CAMCJI010000293.1 GCA_945874805.1 Asaia bogorensis
CGGTCAGTTTCGCCCGGTCCGCCGTGGCCCATTTGTCCACATGCTTCTCGAAAGCGGATGTGTAGATGGATTCTCCCCGGCCCCGATAACTGGCCGCCAGCTCCTCGCGGGCCTTAGCCTCAACGCGCCTCGACACCACATGCGTGTCCGGCTTGTTCATGACGAAGAGCAGCTTCTCGATCACATGGTCAAACGCCAAATTGCCCAGCATCGTGTCCGCCGGCACAACGACCTTGACGACGCCCTTGCCCATGTCCTGCTCCCGCCTGTTCTCCCGGCAGGCTACAGAACCGAATCGATTCCGATCATGAACCCCGCGGCAAACCCTCGTGACAACAGCCGATCGCGCGCAAAGCTCAGCCCGGCGCAACACCGGCGTTGATGCACGCAACCGGCCACCCACCACCGCGCTCGGTCAGCGCCGGCACCTCCCCCTTGCAGGCCGCCACCGCGATCGGGCAGCGCGGATGGAACGCACAGCCGGAGGGTGGGTTCAGCGGGCTCGGCAACTCCCCCATCACCGCCGCCTCCCCGCCGCGGCGCCCCGGCTTCAACTGCGGCACCGCCCGCAGCAAAGCGCGCGTGTAGGGATGCCGCGGGGCCGCGAACAGCTCCGCCGTCGGCCCCACCTCCACGATGCGCCCGAGATACATCACCGCCACCCGATGCGTCAGATGCCGCACCAGCCGCAGGTCGTGGGTGATGAACACGATCGTCAGCCCCAGCCGCGCCTGCAATTCCAGGAACAGATTCACCACCTGCGCCTGCACCGACACATCCAGCGCCGAAACCGGCTCATCCGCCACGATCAGTTCCGGCTCCACCGCCAGCGCCCGCGCAATCCCGATCCGCTGCCGCTGACCGCCGGAAAACTCATGCGGATACCGCCCCGCCGCCTCGGCCGGCAGATGCACCAGCTCCAGCAACTCCGCCACCCGCCCCGGCCGGTTCAGCCGATGCACATCCAGCGCCTCGGCCAAAGTCTCCCCCACCGTCATCCGCGGATTCAGCGACGAATAAGGGTCCTGAAAAACCATCTGCACCCGCCGGCTGAACGCCGCCTGCGCGCCCGCCTCCAGGCTCAGCACATCCGCCCCGTCATACCGCACACTGCCCGCATCCGGCCGGTGCAACCGCACCAGGCACCGCGCCAGCGTGGACTTCCCACACCCGGACTCGCCGACAATCCCCAGCGTCTCACCCCGCATCACATCCAACGTCACCGCCTCAACCGCCCGCACCACCGGCCGCGGCCGCCGCGCCACAATATCCGCGAAGGACCGCCGGCCGGGGAACCGCTTGGTCAGTCCCTCGATGTTCAACAAAACGCTCATATGCTCCGGTCTCGTGAAAAGGAATGAAGGCAAGGGGCAGGAAGATTCTTCTTTTTGTGAACAAAAAGAAGCAAAAAAACTTTATCCATTGGATTCCGGCATAACCACCAAGACCCGTCACCCAAAACAACTGGGCTTCGCCGATAGCCCCACATTCGGTTCAAAGTCCGGCGAAGCCATAAAAACCCACTCCACCAAGACCCCAATCTGCCACCAAAGCCCCAAACCAACGGAAAAGTTTTTTTGCTTCTTTTTGTTCACAAAAAGAAGACTCTTCCTGCCACTGGCCTTCCTACAGCTCGCTACCCCTAACCGTGCACCAAAACCGGCAACCGATCCGCGGCAAAGCACGCGCTGCCCCGCTCCATCGCCGGCCGTTCCACAACACAGCGCGCCTCAGCGTGGGCGCAGCGCGGTGCGAAGGCGCAGCCTGGCAGCGGCTTGTCGATCTTCGGCGGCTGGCCCGGGATCGGCGTCAGCATTGCCCGTGCCGCGCCGGTGCCGGGCATCGAGCCGAGGAGCGCGTGGGTATAGGCGTGGCGCGGGGCGGCGAACACGTCCGCGGTGCGGCCGGCCTCGCACAGCCGGCCGGCGTACATCACGGCCACGCGGTCGCAGGTCTCGGCCACCACGCCGAGGTCGTGCGTCACCAGCACCATCCCCATGCCGAGGTCATCCACCAGGCGCAGCAGCAGCTTGAGGATCTGGTCCTGGATGGTCACGTCCAGCGCGGTGGTCGGCTCGTCGGCCAGCAGCATGGCTGGGTCGGCGGCGAGCGCGATGGCCAGCATCGCCCGTTGCCGCATCCCGCCGGAGAACTCGTGCGGATACTGCGCGAGCCGCGTCCGCGCGGCGGCAATCCCCACCAGCCCCAGCAGCTCCTCCGCCCGCTTCCCGCGCGCCCGCTCGTCGAGTTGCGTGTGCGCCACAAGCACTTCGTCGATCTGCCGGCCGATCGACAGCACCGGATTCAGCGCCGACATCGGCTCCTGGAACACCATCGCCACCTGCCCGCCGCGCACGCGCCGCAACGCGGCATCGCCCATGGTCAGCAGGTCATCCCCCCGCCACAGCGCCTGGCCGCTCACGTCCGAGCCGGGATGCAGCAGCCGGGTGATCGCCCGCAGCGAGACGGACTTACCCGACCCGCTCTCCCCCACCAGCCCCAGTACTTCGCCGGCGCCGACGGTGAAGTCGAGCCCGTCCACCGCATGCACTGTCCCGCGCGCCCCGCGAAAGGTCACGCGGAGGTCGCGGACCTCCAGAAGCGGCGTCACCGCTTCACCTCCAGCAGATCGGCCAGCCCGTCCCCGGCCAGCGAAAACCCCAGTCCCGCCAGCACGATCATCACCCCCGGCGAGAGCGTGATCCAAGGTGCGGTGGACAGGAAGTTCTTGCCATCGGCGATCAGCACCCCCCACTCCGCCATCGGCGGCTGCGCCCCCAGCCCGAGATACCCCAGGCTGGAGCCGAGCAGGATCACCAAAGCCATGTCGGTCACCGCATAGGCCAGCACCGGCCGCACCGCATTCGGCAGGATATGCCGCAGCACGATCCGCGCCGTCGAATACCCCAGCACCCGCGCCGCGGCGACGTATTCGGCGTTCTTCTGCACCAACACCTCGCCGCGCATCAGCCGCGCAAACGCGACCCAGCCGACGCAGGCCAGGGCGATGAACATGTTGATCAGCCCCGGCCCCAGGATCGAAACGAAGGTGATCACCAGCACCAGAAACGGAAACGTCGCCACCAGGTCCATCAGCCGGCCGAACACCGCATCGATCCAGCCGCCGTACCACCCGGTCACCAGCCCGATGCTGCTCCCGATCAGCATCGGAAACAGCACCCCGAACAGCGCGATCTGCAAATCGATCCTCGCCGCCGCGATGGTGCGGCTGAGCACATCCCGCCCGAACTGGTCGGTCCCGAACCAATGCGCGGCCGAGGGCGGCGCCTGGATCGCCATGTAATCGAAGGCCAGCGGATCGTAGGGCGTGAACCACTCCGGCACCGCCGCAAACGCCGCCAGCATCGTCAGGATCGCCAACCCGCCCAGCAGCGCCGGGTTCTTCAGAACCCGCCTCATCGCCCGATCCGCGGATCAAGCGACATCTGCACGATATCCGTAATCACGAACGCCAGAGAAACCAGAATAGCCAAAACCAGCGTCAACGCCTGGATCACCGGATAATCCCGCGCGAAGATGCTCTCCACCATCAGCCGCCCCACGCCCGGCACGCCGAACACCGTCTCCGTCACCACCGCGCCCCCCAGCAGCGCGCCGATATGCAGCCCCACCAAGGTCACAGTCGCAATCAGCGCATTGCGCAAAACATGCCGCAACAGCACCACCCGCGCCGACAGGCCCTTGGACGTCGCAAAATCCACATACTCCGCCGTCAGCACCTGCAAAATCGACGCCCGCAGGCTGCGCATCACCACCGCGGAAAAACTGAACGCCAAAGTAATGGCCGGCAAAAACAGATGATGCACATGCTCGGCAAACGTCTCGCCATACCCGCCGACAGGAAACCACCGCAGCCAGGCCGCAAACACCGTCAGCAGCACCAGCCCGACATAAAACACCGGCGATGACAGCCCCACCTGAAACACGCTGCGGATGAGCACATCCGGCCAGCGGTTGGCGTTCAGCGCCGCCACAAACGCCAGCGGCACCGCCACGCACACCGCGATCAGCGTCGAGAACAACGCCAGCGCCAGCGTCACCGGCAACCGCTCGGCCACCAGCTGCACCACCGGAATCCGGTACGCGAGCGAGCGCCCAAGCTCGCCCCGCAACACCCCTTCTATATAAGCAACAAACTGCACCCAGATCGACCGGTCCAGCCCCAGCTCACGCGTCAGCCGGTCGATCGCTTCATCCGAAGCCCGATCCCCCAGCATCGCCTCGACAACATTGCCCGGCATCAGCCGCGCCATCACAAACACCGCCACCCCGATCAGCAGGAAGGTCGGGATGATCTGCAACAGCCGCAGCGCCAGCCACCCCCCGCGACTCACGCCGCGGGGGCTCCGTCAAACATCAAAGTCACTTCTCGATCGACGCCGCCTCGAAGTAGTTGTTGCCGAGCGGAATCTGCACAAACCCGCGTACATTCTTGCGGAACGCGACGGGATAGGGCGTCTCGTAGAGGAACACGATCGGCGCTGCATCCAGGTAGATGTCCTGAATCTCCTTGTACATCGCCCGCCGCTTCTCCAGATCGGTCTCCACCTGCGAGGCCTCATATAACCCGTTCGCCCTCGGGTTCACCCAGCCCGACCGCAGCGCGCCGATATTCGGCGAATACACGAAATACGAGGTAATCTGCCCCGCATCGGCAATATCGTTCGTCCAGCCGGCCGTACGCATCTGGAATTCCTCGGCCCGGAACCGGCGCACCAGCGACGGGCTGTCCATCTGCTCGATCTTCAGCCGCACACCGATCGCCGACCACATCTGCTGCACCGTCGTCAGGTTCGAAATCGGGTCTTGCCTTCCCGCCACCGTCAGGCAGGTCAGTTCAAACCCCTGCGCGAACCCGGCCTCGGCCATCAGCGCCCGCGCCTTGGCCAAGTCGAACTTGTACACTTCCTGCCCGTGGAACAAAGGCGTGGTGGACGACATGAACGACCGCATCGCCTTGCCCAGGCCCCGCGTCGTGATCGCAATCACCGCATCCTTGTTCACCGCCAGATTAAGTGCCTGGCGCACCTTCTGGTTCGACAGCGGGTTCGCCGTCCCGTCCTTCAACGTCGGCCGAATATTAGACTTGTTGCGAAAGTCTGCGGCCTATTTCGACCACCAGTTCGTGGCACCGGGCCAATCTGTCGGGCTTTTCAGAATGGCATGAACCCCGCTTCGATGTTCACCAGCCCCGCGATGATCGACGTTTTGGTGTGATGGGTGT
>CAMCJI010000294.1 GCA_945874805.1 Asaia bogorensis
CCGCCGCCTGGGTAAAACCGTGGAAGTGGTGGGGCTGAACGAAGCCAGCGCCACGATGGTGGAACGGTTTGCCACGCATCACCGGGCGGACGCGGCGACGAAGTGAAGGGGAGAGTCTTCTTTTTGTGAACAAAAAGAAGCAAAAAAACTTTGTTCGTTGGGTTGCGGTGGGCTCTCGGAGGGGGTGATGGGCGGGTGTGGTTTTTGAGGCTTCGCCGTCAGACCGGATAGGCGAGTGAAAAACTGGCGAAGCCAAAACCCCCCACGCCTCAAAAAACCCAGTCCGTGACCAAAGCCGCCCCCAAACGAACAAAAGTTTTTTGCTTCTTTTTTTCAAAAAAGAAGCCTTCCTTCCCTTCCCCTACACCGCCGACAGCGTATCTACCCGCACCCCGTCCTTCAGGATCAGCCCCACCTCACGCAGCGCGTACACGTCCACCAGCGGGTTGCCGCGCACGCTGATGAGGTCGGCACGTTTGCCGGGTTCCAGGGTGCCGACGTCGCTGCGGCCGATGGCGGCGGCGGCGTCGCGGGTGATGGCCAGCAGGGCCTGTTCGTGTGTGGCGCCGAGGTCGATCGCCAGTTTGGCTTCGTACCATAGCAGGCCGTGCATGGAGTCGGTGCCGAGCGCCCAGCGCACGCCGGATTCCAGCATGGCGAGGAACATTGCCGGCACGGCGGCGCGGCTGCGGGCGAGTTTGGCCATGATGGCGGGGTTGCCGCCGTCGCCTTTCTCGATGCCGTCCGGGTGCATGCCGATGGAATTGTTGGTGACCAGCCACGTGCCGGCCTTGCGCATCGCCGCGAAATCCTCCGGCGTGCCGAGCTTGCCGTGCTCGATCGTATCGACGCCGGCTTCCACGCTGAGGCGGATCGCCGGGCCGCCATGCGCGTGCACGGCCGCCGGCTTACCGTCCCGGTGCGCCTCGGCGACGATCAGCTGGATCTCCTCGGCCGAGTAGAAGCAGGTATCGGCGGGTGCGCGGGCAGAGGATGTGCCGCCGGTGGCGAAGTATTTGATGAAATCCGCACCTGCCGCGAGGTTCTCGCGGATGTGGCGGCGGATCTCCTCCGGCCCGTCGGAGGCCGTCAGCGCCGTGCCGTGGCCGTGCCGGGCTGCGATCGGGCGGGTCGAGACGATCAGCCGCGGGCCGGGCACCGCGCCGGCGTTGATCGCATCCCGCAGGTCGATATCCATGAAATGCTCCTCGCCCATCACCCGCATGGTGGTGACGCCGGAGCGCAGGTTGGTGCGCATGTTCGGCACCGCCCGCAGCATCGCCTTCGCCGCGCGCTCGCGCAGCTGGCCGATCTGGTGGCCGAGGCCGGGGATGATGGAGACGTGGCTATGCGCGTCGACCAGCCCGGGCAGCAGCGTCTCGCCCGAGCGGTCGATGATGGTGGCGCCGGGCGGCGCCTGGATATCCGCCCGCGGCCCGACGGCGACGATCTTGCCGTCTTCGATCAGCACCGCCCCGCCGGCGATCGCCGCCCGCCCGGTGCCATCGATGACCGTATGCCCCAGCACCAGCACAGCACTCATCACATCCCCCAATTCCGAAACGGCAGGAGCCCAGGCTAGTCCACCACCGCAATGCTGGAAAGGGCGACGCCGAGCTCGCGGGTGTCGTAGCTGCCCGGCTCCATGAAGCGCACCGGCACGGCGTAGGGGGTGGTGATCGTGATCTCATGCAGCGCGCTGGTCAGGTCCAGCGGCGCGGTGGTGAGGATGAACCAGCGCGGCTCGCGCTCCACCGCCTCCACCTTCACGCGCCGGCCATCGAGCCAGACGGCGATCTGGCCGGCGGGGTAGAAGGGGGCGACGGTATAGACCACCATCTGCACCCGCCCGCGCGCCATCGGCGGGCGGAAATACACGCGCGCCGGCCCGGTGCCGTCGAGCCAGGCGAAGCCGACATCCTCGAACGGGTGGAAGCCCTGCCGGCCGGGCACGTCACCCAGCGCGGTGCGGGCGTTGGGCAGCGGCTGCCACACCGCGTCGTCGCGCTGGGCGGCGGCGGGGCGGCTGGCGACGCGGCTGCGCAGGGCGAACAGCGCGGTCGCGGCCTCATACAGCGCGATATCCAACTGGTTGCGCTCGACGATGCGGCGGATGCGGCCGACATCGGCCTCCGCCTCGCCGGTGCCGGTGGTGTTCAGCCGCATCGGCGCCAGCGCGTAGGGAATGCCCCAGCGTTCGCGCAGCAAAGCGTGCGTGGCCTCGAACTGCTCGACCAGGCCGAATTCGATGCGCTGCAACGTCGCCAGCGCGCCTTCCAGCGCGGCCGGCTGGTCGTCCAGCGTCCAGAACAGCGCCGCCTGCGGGTCGGACGCCGCCTGGATGCCGCTGAGCATCCGCGTCATGCCGTTGTGGATCTGTTCGAACAGTTGCGGGTGGCGGGCGTCGATGAAGTCGTCGAAGCTGAAATCCGGCCGCAGCCCCTGGGCGGCCAGCACCTCCGCCGGGTGCCGGCGCAGGAAGCGGTAGAGCGAGAGCACCCGCTGCACCGGATTGCGCAGCAGGGTGAACGGCTCATACCGCTCGAACGCGGCGGCGAAGATATGGGCGGCGAAATGCCCGTTGACGCAGGAATAGTCGCCCAGGCCCCCGGCGGAGAGGCTGTCGAGCCGCTGGGCGAGGTGCGGGTCCTCCATCGCCAGGCGCAGCACCCGATGGTCGCCGAACAGGTTCTGCAGCATCACCAGAAAGCTGGTGCCGGCGGTCTTGGGGATGTGGATGAACAGCAGTGGCTTGCTGTTCGCCGGGGCCAGAGCGGGGCGGAGCGTCTCGGGGCGGTCATTCATCCGGACAATCTAGGCGCCTCGCCGCCCCCCGGCCAGATGCGGCCATGCGCAATCCTGCGTGAATTGGCAACCGAGTGTTGCTAGGCGATCACCCCAGCCCGGCGCAGAAACGTCGGCGCCTGCAGGTTCAGCAGGGCGCCTGCCTGGGCGAGGAAGCCGGGCAGGGTGTCCAGCCCCACCACCTCCAGCCCCGCATACTCCCCGTTCCCGCCCGCCGCATGGGCGGCGCGGATGGCGCCCGCCGTCAGCCCGGTGCGGACCAGCATGCCGAGATCGAGCACCCGGCTGCCGGCATGCTCGACGATGCAGAGCGGGCGGATCTCCCCCACATCCGCCTCCGCCATCCCCAGCTCCTCCCCCAGCTCGGTGAGCAGCTGGGCGCGCAGATCCACCATCCCCTCCGCCCGTGCCGCCGTCTGATCGACGCTTCCCGCCGGGGGCAACTGCCACTCGCCCGGCTGATACACCGCGCGCGCCGGCCGGCGGCCGAACACCACCCCGTCCGGCCCGAGCACCACCCCGCCCACCGCCAACGGCCGCACGCCGAGGTGCCGGTGCAACGCCGGCGCACGCATCTGCGCCACGGACCGGCGATACTCGCTCCAATGCCCGCAGATCAGATCCGGCGTGATCACATCCGCGCTGAACACCCGCCCGTTGAACAGCCCGCCCCCGGTCGCCGCCTGCGCCTGCGCCCACAACCCGTCCACCTCGCGCTCCAGCCACGCCGGCAAAGGCGCCATCGGGCGCACCACCTGCACGCGCAGGCGGGGGGAGATGTCATGCACGGTCCAGGTTTTCATGCCTGATCCTAGCCCCAACCCGCATTGACCCGCCACGGTGCAGGGCAGACGATACCTGCGTGAAATCCGTCCCCAACTGGCTGCTCGCCCTCTCCGCCACGCTGCTTGCCCAGTCGGCCTCCTCCTTCATGGGGCAGTGCCTGCCGGTGGTGGCCCCGCTGCTGACACGCAGCGTCGGCCTGGCGCCCGAACGCATCGGCAACCTCTCCTCCATCGCCTCACTCGGCTCGGTGCTGTTCCTCGCCTTCGGCAGCCCGATCCTCGCCCGCTTCGGCCCCGTGCGCAGCCTGCAAGCGGGATCGCTCTGCGCCGTGCTCGGCATCGGCATCGCGGCAACCGGCTACTGGCCGGCGCTGATGCTGGCCGCCCTCATGCTCGGCCTCGGCTACGGCCCCACGCCCCCCGCCGGCAGCCGTATCCTCGCCGCCACCGCACCCCCCGCCCACCGCACGCTGATCTTCTCCGTCAAACAAGCCGGAGCCCCCGCCGGGGGGGCGCTGGCCGGCCTCATCCTCGCCCCCATCGCCCTCTACTACGGCTGGCCCTCCGCCCTGATCCTGGCCATGGCCGTCGGCTGCCTCTCCTCACTCGCCATCGCGCCCCTGCGCCGCATGATGGACAGCGAACGCGACCCCACCCGCTCCATCCACCCGCGCGCCATCTTCTCACTCACCAACCTGCGCGCACCCCTGGACGCCCTGCGCAGCGCGCCGGGCATGCTGACAATAACCGCCCTGGCGATGAGCTTCGCCCTCTGCCAAGGTGTGCTGTTCAGCTTCACCGTCACCTACCTCACCGAACGCGGCATGCCACTCGCCGAAGCCGGCTTCGCCTATGCCTGCATGCAAGGCGCGGGAGTCTTCGCCCGCATCTTCCTCGGCTACCTCGCCGACCGCACCGGCAACCCCGCCGCCAACCTCACCGCACAATCCTTCATCGCCGCCGGATGCGTGCTCGCCTACGCCTACCTGCCCGACAACGCCCCCCTGCCCATCGTCGCCGCCATCGCCACCGCCGCCGGATTCTTCGGCTGCTCCTGGAACGGCATCTACATGGCCGAAATCGCCCGCCTCGCCCCCCCCAAACGAATCGCCGACGCCACCTCCGGATCCACCCTCGTCGTCTTCCTCGGATACGTCGCCGGACCCAGCCTCTTCGCCGCCGCCGTCCCCCACTACGGCTGGCACACCCCCTACGCCATCGCCGCCGGGCAACTCTGCCTCATGGGCCTCGTCCAGACCGCGTTGGCGTGGCGGCGAGGTAGGCAGGCAAGGCAGTAAGGCGGGGGCTCCGCCCGTGGTACCCCTTTTACCGAACTGAGGAACACGGCAAGAACGGTTTCGTCAACTGAGCTTGAGCTCCTGGGATCGTTCGGTCTGGCAGCGGTGGTGAGCATCTGCATAAGGTCGCCGACGAGTTCGGTCTCCGGCGGATCGCCTTCGTGCTTCGGTGGGCTGACGATGATCTTGTCGATCAGCTTGCACGCCAGCTCCAGGGCCTCAGGGTCGGTGCCCCTGGCAAGTGCGGCACGCATGTCCTCGATCTTACGCCGGTAGGTGGCAGCGATATCAGGGCCGAGCTGGGGCGTGGCGCTGGGCGTTGCTGCATCGTCCGTGGGGATGCGGCCGAGTT
>CAMCJI010000295.1 GCA_945874805.1 Asaia bogorensis
CCTGGAACGCCATCGACATCCAGCTGACCGTCACGGAATTCCTGCTGGTCAAGGCGCTCGCCACCCGGCCGGGCATGGTGAAATCGCGCGACCAGCTGATCGACGCGGCCTACGGCGAGACCACCTACGTCGACGACCGCACGATCGACAGCCACATCAAGCGGGTGCGCAAGAAGTTCCGCAGCGCCGATGATACGTTCAACGCGATCGAGACGCTGTACGGCATCGGCTACCGGTACAAAGACGCGGCGTGATCCATGCCTGACAGCGGCATCAATCCGGCCAGCCTGAAGCCGGCCCCGCCGCTGGAGCGCCAGCCCTGGGTATCGCCGCTGCTGCGCCGCATCCTGCTGGTCAACGCGCTGCCGCTGGCCCTGCTGCTCGCGGCGCTGCTGTATCTGGACCAGTACCAATCCGGCCTGCTGCGCGCCGAGGTCGCCACCCTGCGCGAGCAGGCCCGCATCTACGCCGGCGCGCTCGCCGAGGCGGCGGTGCGCGAGGACGAGGGTGAGCCGCCGCGGCTCGTCGCCGATCAGGCCCGCCCGCTGCTGCGCCGCCTGACCGATCCCACGCCGAATGCCCAGGCCCGGCTCTATGCGCTCGACGGCACGGTGGTCGCCGACAGCCGGGTACGCCAGGGGGCGGGCGGCATCGTCGTCACCCAGCCGCTGCCGCCGGCGGTCGAGCGGGGGACAATGGCGGCCACCATCGACATGCTGACCGACAAGATGATGGCCGTGCTGCACGGCGGCGGGCCGAACCTGCTGGACACCGGCCCGTCGGCGGCCGGGCCGGACTGGCAGCCGGACGTGCTGGAGGAGCTGCGGCTGCTCAACACCAACCAGGGGCGCGAGGCCCCGCCCTATATCCGCCGCACCGGCGACAACCGGCTGCTGGTCACCGTTTCCGAACCGGTGCGGCGCAGTCGGGCCACCGCGGGGATCGTGCTGCTGACGCGCGAGGCGCGCGAGGTGGATGACAGCCTGCTCGCGGTGCGGCTTTCGATCCTCGGGCTGTTCACGCTGGCGCTGGGGCTGACGGTGATGCTGTCGTGGTATCTGTCGCTGACCATCGCCAGGCCGATCCTGCGGCTGGCCCGGGCCGCTGCCCAGATGCGCGAGGGCAGCGGGCGGGCCGGCGAGGTGCCGCAGGCGCTGCTGGAGCGGACCGATGAGGTGGGCAAGCTGGCGCAGGCGCTCAGCGAGTCGGCGGCTGCGTTGTGGACGCGGATGGATGCGATCGAGCGGTTCGCGGCGGATGTGGCGCATGAGATCAAGAACCCGCTCTCCTCCATCCGCTCGGCCATCGAGACGCTGCGGCGGATCGAGGACCCGGAGAAGCAGCGCCGGCTGACGGCGATCATCGCCGATGACGTGGCTCGGCTGGACCGGTTGATCAGCGATATCTCGGATGCCTCGCGCATCGATGCCGAGCTTTCGCGCGCGGCGGTGGAGCCGGTGGATATCGCCCCCATTCTCGCGGTGCTCGTCGAGATCGATGAGACGACGCGCGGGGACGACGATCCGCAGATGATCCTGATGCCGCCGGATGGGAGTGCGGTGGTGCAGGGGGTGGAGGGGCGGATCGTGCAGGTGCTGCGCAACCTCATCGGCAATGCGCAGAGCTTCTCGCCGCCGCGGGGGCGGATCACGCTCGCGGCGCGGGAGACGGGGGCGATGGTGGAGGTCAGCGTTGAGGATGAGGGGCCGGGCATTCCGGAGTCGCGGCTCGAGAACATCTTCGACCGGTTCTACAGCGAGCGGCCGAAGGGCGAGCGGTTCGGGCAGCATTCGGGGCTTGGGCTTTCGATCAGCCGCCAGATCGTGGAGGCCCTGCGGGGGCGGATCAGTGCGGAGAACCGGCGGGATGAGGCGGGGCGGGTGATCGGGGCGCGGTTCGTGGTGCGATTGCCGAAACTGTAGCCATTGCGGCATCGCGCCAGCGGTCGCAACATCGGGCAAACGATGGGGGCGATCCATGAAGATCACTGAAGTGCGCGTGGCCAATTTCGGGTCCAACCCGGTGGTGCGTATTCTGACCGACTCTGGGCTCAGCGGGTATGGGCCGGTGGAGTTCACCAAGCCGTATATCAAGCCGTTCGTGATGCATCTGGAGCCTGGCCTGATCGGGGAGGACCCGACCAATGTTGAGCGGGTGATGCTGAAGATCCGCCAGCGGGGGGCTTTCAAGCCTTACGGGGCGGCGGTGAGTGCGGTGGAGATCGCGCTGTGGGACCTGGCGGGGAAGGCGGCGGGGGTGCCGATCTACAAGCTGTTGGGGGGGAAGGTTCGCGACCGGGTGCGCGTTTACAATGGCGGGGTGCGCGAGCGGATGGTGCGGTTTGAGCCGGAGGATTTTGCGGCGTCGGTGGCGAAGATGAAGGCCGCGCCGCATGGGTTCACGATCGTGAAGCAGGGGATCGGGTTTCATTCGGGGATGAAGCATGCGTTCGACAAGTTCCACCTGGGGGAGCGGCGGGAGTCGCCGTATCACGGGATGATGGAGCGGGGGCTGCTGACGGAGCGGGCGTTGAAGCACATCATCGCCTGTGTGCATGCGATGAAGGACGAGTTGGGGGATGAGATCGGGCTGGCGCTCGATTGCGGGCCTGGGATGATGGTGCCGGATGTGATCCGGCTGGGGCGAGCGTTGGAGCAGCTGAATATTCTTTGGCTGGAGGATACCATTACGGGCGATTACATCCCGCATGTGAGCGCGCAGCTGTTCCGTGAAGTGACGATGGCGACGTCGACGCCGATCCATACGGGGGAGCAGATTTATCTGCGGCAGAATTTCCGCGAGTTGATCGAGACTCGGGCGGTGCGGGTGGTGGGGCCGGACCCTTGCGACGTGGGTGGGTTGGCGGAGCTGAAGTGGATTGCGGAGTATGCCGATCTGCATGGGATCATGATGGCGCCGCATGGGATTGCGAACGGGCTGCTGGGGACGGCGGCGTTGGTGCAGTTGTGCGCGACGTTGCCGGATAATTATATCGGGTTCGAGTTGCCGGCGATCCGGCCGGATTGGTGGGCGGATATTCTGGAGGGGTTCCCCGATCCGTTGGTGAAGGACGGGTTTATTGAGGTTTGGGACCGGCCGGGGCTGGGCGTGACCTTCAACGAGGAGAAGGCGCGGGGATATCTGGCGGAAGAGGACAAGCGGTTTTTCGATTAGGCGTGCGAGGGCGACCGGGAGTGACCGGGGGTTTTTGCGGCTTGTAGGCGCTCAAGCGGCGCGCGGAGGCCATTGGGGGATGGAGGGGTGCCAGGTGGCACCCTGGGCGCGCGGGAGGACGCGCGCGGGCGCGGGGCGGTTGGCTGGCAGGTGGCCGCCGGCGCGGGGATTCCGGGCGTGGATCGGGCGTGGGTGGGCTGTGGCGCGCTCGCGGGGATAGCTGGGGCGCGTGGGACGGCTGGTGGGCGTGCTGGGGGTGGCGCGGGGGCGCGGGGCGGCGGGGGCCGGGAGGGCGCCGGCGCGCCAGAGGGCGAGCAGCTCCTCGAGGCGGCGGAAGAGGCGCCAGAAGGCCAGGGCGGCCAGGAGGCGCATCGCCAGGGTCTGGACGGTTTGGAGCGGGGTGGCGGTGCGGGGCCGGGGCGTCGTATTCATGCAGAATAACTAACTTATTCGCTGTATGATGTCTAGCGGGAATATCGGGCTGGACGGAGGGAATGGGTTTTCTCCGTTCGGGGCGGTTGGGAGGCGGATGTGCTCCGGGTTGGGTGATCTTTGGGTGGGTTGTCCATTTACCGGGTGGGGGGTGGGGCACATTTTTGGGGGGTTATCAGTAAGGACCGCCCCGATGAGCCGTATCCATGTGATCCACGAGAATCCCGCCTGGTTGCCGCCGCTGGCCGAGGCGCTGGACCGGCGCGGGCTGCCGTGGGGGGAGATGTTTTTGCATACGGGGGCGTTTGATCTGGCAGCACCGCCGCCGGAGGGAGTGTTCTACAACCGGATGAGTGCGAGTTCGCATACGCGCGACCATCGGTTTTCCGCCGAGTTCACCGCGAGCGTGCTGGCCTGGCTGACGCGGTGGGGGCGGGTGGTGGTGAACGGGCCGCGGGCGTTGGATCTGGAGATCAGCAAGGTGCGGCAATATGCGGCGCTGGAAGCCGCCGGGCTGCGGACGCCGCGGACGGTGATGGTGGCGGGGCGCGAGGAGATCGTGGGGGCGGCGGCGCGGTATTTTGCGGGTCAGCCGGTGATTTTGAAGCCGAACCGGGGTGGGAAGGGGCTGGGGGTGCAGCTGTTCCATACGCTGGAGGGGCTGCGGGAGTACGTCGGCAGCGAGGGGTATGAGGCGCCGGTGGATGGGATTCAGTTGTTGCAGGAGTACGTGAAGGCGGATCGGCCGGTGATCACGCGGGCGGAATTCGCTGGGCGGCGGTTCACCTATGCGGTGGAGGTGGATACCAGCGAGGGGTTCGAGCTGTGCCCGGCGGATGTGTGCGCGATCTGTGAGGCGGCTTGCCCTGTGGGCGAGGTGCCCGGCCGGCCGGCGCACAAGTTCACGGTGGTGGACGGGATCGACGCGGGGCTGCGGGTGGGGCTGGAGCGGTTTCTGGACGCGGCCGGCGTGGATGTGGCGGGGATCGAATTCATCGTGGGGGCGGATGGGGTGCCGCTGGTTTACGACGTGAATACGAACACGAACTACAATCCGGAGGCTGAGGCCCGGGCGGGGATTGCGGGGACGGATCGGTCGGGGACGGGGGCTTTGGCGGTCTATCTTGGGGGGTTGTTGGCGGGGGAGGGGCGGTTGGCGGCTTGAGAGTTCTCCGCGATTGATTGGGTGGTTGGCGAGCCGAAATGGCGGATGACGCAAGGGCTTATCCGCCCTACCTTTGGGGGTAGTAGGGCGGATAGGCCCTTGCTGCATCCGCCGCTTGGCTGTGAGGTAATCGTGTATGCCGGATTATCGTCGCAACCGTGTCGCTGGGGGGACCTACTTCTTCACGGTCAACCTGCTTGAGCGGCGGAGCCAGTTGTTGGTGACGCATATCGACGCGCTCCGGGATGCTGTTCGTCAGGTTCGGTTGCGTGCGCCGTTCCATATTGATGCTTGGGTTGTTTTGCCGGATCACATGCATTGCGTATGGACGCTGCCGCCCGGGGATAACGATTATTAGACCTGTTGCGTAAGTCGGGCCACTTCGTCGCGGAGACGGCTTGAAATCAGGGGATTCCCAGATAACGGGTCGATAGGATTCATATGGCTCCTTCACTGAGA
>CAMCJI010000296.1 GCA_945874805.1 Asaia bogorensis
CCGTCGCCGGCGCGCCTGTCGGCCTGTCGATCATCGGCGCCCGCGGCAGCGACGCCACCCTGATCGCGGTGGCAAAGGCGCTGGCAACGGCGTGAGCGCGTAGTTTCCGTCGCTGCCCCCCCCGGAGGATCGCAGCATAGTGACGCTACGGGCCCCATCCGGGCCCCCGGCGAGGACAACACATGACCGACCATGTCTATGGCGTGACAGAGATCGTCGGCTCATCCAGAACCAGCATCGACGACGCGATCCAGCGCGGCGTCCGCAGCGCGGGCGAATCCCTGCGCCATCTCGGCTGGTTCGAGGTGACGCAGATCAAGGGCCACGTGATCGACGGCGAAGTCGCGCATTTCCAGGTCATGATGAAGCTCGGCTTCCGCTGCGAACCGAAATAGATGCCGGCCAGCCAACCCGAAGCCGCCCGGGCCGACCCCTCGCCGCTTCGCCCGGCGGCGGCCGAAGCGGCGGATGCCCGGCGGCCTGGCGGCGTCTGGCGGTCCTTCCTCAGCCGCTACAGCCTCGCGATCCCGCCGCCCCCGGCAGACCCGCGTTCGTGACGGCGCCGCAGCCTGCCGGCGGCTTCCCCCTCGTCTGCATCGGCGGCTCCGCCGGCGGGCTGGACGCCTACATCCGCCTGCTCCAGCACGTGCCCCCCGATACCGGCGCCGCCTTCGTCATCGTCAACCACGTCCGCCACCTGGCCACCCAGCTGCCCGAAATCCTGCCGCGATACACGGCCATGCCGGTCGTGCTGATCACCGAGGGCCTGCCCGTCCGGCCGGATCACCTTTACATCATTCCGGCCGGCCACGACCTGCACGTGCGCGCCGCCCTGTTCGAAATACGGCCGATCTCCAAGCCACGCGGCTGGCCGAACGTCATCACCGTCTTCCTGCGCTCGCTCAGCCGGCAATGGCGCGGCCAGATCATCGCCGTCATCGTCTCCGGCCTCGATGGCGACGGCGCGGACGCCTTGCGCGAAATCCGCAGCGCCGGCGGCATCACCATCGCCCAGCAGCCGGAAACCGCCGCCGAGCCAGACATGCCGGAAAGCGCGATCGCCAGCGGCTGCGTCGATTTCGTCCTCTCCCCGGCCGAGATCGCCGGCAAGATCGCCGCGATCGCCCGCGAGGCCTAACCCGCCCGCTTCGCGTCGATCAGATTCTGGTAGATGTTGACGTAATCCTGCGCCATCCGCGTATTGGTGAACCGCTCCTCGAACCGCCGGCGCACCCCCGCCCGATCGATACTGTCGATCTTCTTCGCGGCCGCGATGGCTTCTTCCACGGTATCGACGATAAACCCCGTCACCCCGTCATCGATAACCTCCGGCACGCTGCCGCGGCGGAACGCGATCACCGGCGTCCCGCAGGCCATCGCCTCGATCATCACCAGCCCGAACGGCTCCTCCCAGTCGATCGGCACCAGCAGCGCCTTCGCATTGCCGAGGAAGTCGGACTTCTGCCCGTCATTGATCTCGCCGATGTAATTCACGTGCGACTGCTTGAACAGATGCGCGATCTCCCGGTCGTAATACGCCTGGTCCGCCCGGTCGATCTTCGCCGCGATCCGCAGTTCCACCCCGCAGGCCCCGGCAATCTCGATCGCCCGGTCCACCCGCTTCTCCGGCGAGATCCGCCCGAGGAACGCGAAATACCCGCCCTGCCCGCCATTCGCCACCGGATTCAGCAGGTTCTTCGGCATGCCGTGATACACGGTACCGGCCCAGTTCAGCCGCGGCACCGGCTCGCGCTGGCTGTTGGAAATCGAAACCATCGGCACGTCGGGGAAGAAATTGAACACCTGCTGGAACAACTCAAGATCCAGCCGCCCATGCATGGTGGTAACAAACGGAATACCCAGCCGGCTGAACACCGAATTCGGCCAATAGTCGATATGGAAATGCAGCGCGTCGAACTCGTGTGCGCGGCGCGCGACGTGCTCAATCATCATCGCATAGGTCGCGTTCCAGTCCACCACCGGGTTGAGCCGCAGCGCCTGCGGCCAGACGGCATCGAGCTTGGCCGAGGTCTGCGAATCCCCCGAGGCAAACAGCGTCACATCATGGCCCATTTCCACCAGGCCCTCGGTGAGCCAATGCACCACCCGCTCGGTGCCCCCGTAGAACTTCGGCGGCACAGCCTCGAACAGCGGCGCGATCTGGGCAATACGCATGGTCAAACCCCTCGAAAAAGACGGCGCTCAGTTACCCGCCGATGATGGCGAAACCGCGGCGCGCGCGATCAGCCGCCGATAGATCGCCACATAGTCCTCCGCCATCCGCGCCGACGTCCAGCGCGTCTCGAACCGCGCCCGCACCGCCTCCCGGTCCAGCGCGCCCAGCCGCCCGCAAGCCGCAATCGCCTCCTCGACGGTCTCGACGATGAACCCCGTCACCCCCTCCTCGATCACCTCCGGCACGCTCCCCCGCCGAAACGCCACCACCGGCGTCCCGCACGCCATCGCCTCGATCATCACCAACCCGAACGGCTCCGGCCAGGCGATCGGAAACAGCAGCGCCCGCGCCCCGCCGAGGAACGCCGGCTTCTGCGCATCGTCGATCTCGCCGACATACTCCACCGTCTCACCCTCCAGCAGGGGCGCCACCACCTCCTCGTAATACGGCATATCCTCCTCGCCGATCTTCGCCGCCACCTTCAGCTTCACCCCGCACGCCGCGGCAATGCGGATCGCCTGCTCGATCCCCTTCTCCGGGGAAATCCGCCCGAGGAACGCGAAGTAATCCCCCCCGCCCGCCACTGGTCGCAACAAATCCCCCGGCATCCCGTGCAGCACCGTCCCCGCCCACCCCAGCCCCGGCATCGGCCGCCGCTGGTTGTCCGAGATCGACACCAGCGGCACCTCGGGAAACAGCCCGTAAATCTCCGGAATCCACTCCTGATCCATCCGCCCATGCAGCGTCGTCACAAACGGCACCGCCTGGCGCGACAGCACCGAAAACGGATGAAAATCCACATGACTGTGGATCACGTCGAACTCCCCGGCGCGGCGCGCCACCATCTCCACCATCCGCGCATACGGCGCGTTGTTGAACTCGAAATTCCGCGCAAACCGCTCCGCCCGCGCCCGCACCGGCACCAGCGTGGCCGACGTCCGGCTGTCCCCCGTCGCGAACAGCGTCACCGCGTGCCCCATCCCCACCAGCGCCTCGGTGAGCCAATGCACCACCCGCTCGGAGCCGCCATACCGGCGCGGCGGCACCGCCTCGAACAGCGGCGCGATCTGGGCGATACGCAAAGGGCGGGTCTCGGTCATGCCCCGCACTACCACGCCCCGCACAGAGAGGGAATCCGCGCCATCCTGCCGCCGCATTGGACGGCGCATAACACCCGGAATATCCTGCGCCAGCCGCCCGGAGTCTGCCTTGCCCCACACGCTGCCCGACATGACGCGCTATCGCGGCCGGCCGCTGGCCTTTCTGCTGCGCTATGTCTGGCTGCACAAGCTCGGCCACGGCACCGTGCTGGCCACCGTCATCGCCGCCGTCACCTGCTCGGTGATGACCCAGTACGGTCTCAAACGCCTGATCGACGTCGTCTCCTACGGCCCCACCCAACAGGGGTCGGACGCCGCCTGGGCCGCCTTCATCTTCCTCTGCGCCCTCATCGCGGCCGACAACTTCATGTGGCGCATCGGCGGCTGGGTCGCCGCCCACACCTTCGTGCGCGTCACCGGCGACCTCCGCTCAGACCTCTTCCTCCACCTCTCCGGCCATTCCCCCAGCTACTTCGCAGACCGCATGCCCGGCACGCTGGCCAGCCGCATCACCGCCACCTCCAACTCCGTCTTCCAGACCGAAAACACCGCCGCCTGGAACGTCATCCCCCCCATTCTCGCCGTCGCCCTCGCCATCGTGCTGATCGCCACCGTCAACCCGCTGATGGCCGCCTGCCTCGGCGCCGTCTCGCTGGTGATGGCGCTGATCATCAACCGCCTCGCCCGCGCCGGCACCCCCATCCACCGCGACTTCGCCGGCAAGGCCGCCGGCGTCGATGGCGAGCTGGTGGACGTCATCTCCAACATGCAGGTCGTCCGCGCCTTCGGCGCCACCTGGCGCGAGCACAAACGCATCGACGGCGCGATCGGCATCGAAATGGCCGCGCGCCGCCGCTCCCTGCTCTACCTCGAAAAGCTGCGCCTGCTGCACGCCGCGATGACCGCGCTGATCACCGCCGGCCTGCTCGCCTGGGCCGTCATCATGTGGCAGCAGGGCCGCGCCACCGCCGGCGACATGGTGCTGATCTCCTCGCTCGGCTTCACCATCCTGCACGGCACCCGCGACCTCGCCGTCGCTCTGGTGGACCTCACCCAGCACATCGCCCGCCTCGATGAGGCGCTCGACGCCCTGCTGACCCCGCACGAACTGCCGGACGCACCAGACGCCACCACCCTTCCCCCCGGCCCCGGCGCCGTCACCTTCGAGCACGTCACCTTCGCCTACCCCGGCCGCACCCCCGTCGTCGCCCTCCTGCAACGCTTCTACGACGTCAACGAAGGCGCGGTCCGCATCGACGGCCACGACATCCGCAGCATCACCCAGGAAAGCCTGCGCGCCGCGGTGGCCATCGTCCCGCAGGATGTCGCCATGTTCAACCGCAGCGTGATGGAGAACATCCGCTACGCCCGCCCCGACGCCACCGAGGCGGACGTCCTGAACGCCGCCGACATGGCCCGCTGCCGCGACTTCATCGAGGCCCTGCCCGAAGGCTTCCAAACCATGGTCGGCAACCGCGGCACCCGCCTCTCCGGCGGCCAGCGCCAACGCCTCGCCATCGCCCGCGCCTTGCTGAAGGACGCCCCGATCCTCCTCCTCGACGAAGCCACCAGCGCGCTGGACAGCGAGTCCGAGGCCGCCATCCAGGCAGCCCTCGACCGCCTGATGATCGGCCGCACCGTCATCGCGGTGGCCCACCGCCTCTCCACCCTGAAAAACTTCGACCGCATCGTCGTCATGGAAGCCGGCCGCATCATCGACGACGGCCCCCCCGACATCCTCGCCGCCCGCCCCGGCCCCTACCGAGACCTCCTCCGCGCCCAAATGAGGACCAGCCACCCCACGTAGGGTGGGATGCCCTTCGCATCCCACCACCCGAAGCGAAGGCAAGCGCGTTCTTTTTTGAAAAAAAGAACCAAAAAACTTCTACCCGTTTGAGCACCACCACATAATCGTCATCCTCGGGCTTGTCCCGAGGACCCACGCCTGAAC
>CAMCJI010000297.1 GCA_945874805.1 Asaia bogorensis
TGGCTCCTTCTCAGTGAAGGAGTCATATGAATCCTATCGACCCGTGATCTGGGAATCCCCCGATTTCAAGCCGTCTCCGCGACGAAGTGGGCCGACTTACGCAACAGGTCTAATGTTCAAGCGCCTGGTCCCGCCCTTCAGGCTGTGCCGGCAACTCTCCCTCGATCGGCATGGCGCATCACCCCTACCGCGTCGGCCGCGCCGGTGTCACCGAATAATCATAGAACCCACGCCCGGTCTTGCGCCCCAGCCACCCGGCCTCGACATATTTCACCAGCAGCGGGCAGGGCCGGTACTTGCTGTCCGACAGCCCGTTATGCAGCACCTGCATGATCGAAAGGCAGGTATCCAGCCCGATGAAATCGCCCAGTTCCAGCGGCCCCATCGGATGGTTGGCCCCCAGCTTCATCGCCGTATCGATCGAATCGACCGAGCCCACGCCCTCGTGCAGCGCATACACCGCCTCGTTGATCATCGGCACCAGCACCCGGTTGACGATGAAGGCCGGAAAATCCTCCGAAACAGCGGTGGACTTGCCCAGCTTCGCCGCCAGCGCTTGCGTTGCCAGGAAGGTCGGCTCGTCGGTGGCGATGCCGCGGATCACCTCGATCAGCTTCATCACCGGCACCGGATTCATGAAATGAATGCCGATGAACTTCTCCGGCCGGTCGGTGCTCGCCCCCAGCCGGGTGATCGAGATGGACGAGGTGTTGGACGCCAGCAGGCAGGAGGCCTTCAGATGCGGGATCATCGCCTTATAGACGGCCCGCTTCACCTCCTCCTTCTCGGTTGCCGCCTCGATCACCAGATCGCAATCGGCGAAGGCGGCATAGTCGGTGGTGGTGGAAACCCGGCCCAGCGCATCGATCTTGTCGTCTTCCGAGATCAGCCGGCGGTTCACCTGCCGGTCCATGTTTCTCGCCATGACCCCCATCGCCCGGTCCAGCGCCTCGGCCTTCACATCCATCAGCACCACGGGAATGCCGGCGAGCGCACACACATGGCTGATGCCGTTGCCCATCTGCCCCGCCCCCACCACACCCACACGGGTGATGACGGGGATGGTGGACAGGCCGGCCGGCAGCACCTCGGCGTCCACTCAGCCGCGCTCCAGCTCGGCGGCGAGCTCGGGCAGGGCCGTGAACAGATCAGCCACCAGGCCGTAGTCGGCCACCTGGAAGATCGGCGCCTCCTCGTCCTTGTTGATCGCCACGATCACCTTGCTGTCCTTCATGCCGGCGAGATGCTGGATCGCGCCGGAAATGCCGATGGCCAGATACAGCTCCGGCGCCACGATCTTGCCGGTCTGCCCGACCTGGAAGTCGTTCGGCACGAAGCCCGCATCCACCGCCGCGCGGGAGGCACCCACGGCCGCCCCGAGCTTATCGGCAATTGGTTCAAGAAGTTTGAAGTTCTCGCCGTTCTGCATCCCGCGCCCGCCGGAGATCACCACCCGCGCCGCCGTCAGCTCCGGCCGCTCGCTCTTCGAAAGCTCGGCCGAGACGAAGCGCGAAAGGCTCGGCACCGCAACCGCCGCCGCCGCCTCGATCGCCGCGGACCCGCCCTCGGCGGCCACCGGATCGAAGCTCGCCGCCCGCACCGTCAGCACCTTTTTCGCATCGCTGCTGCGCACGGTGGCCAGCGCGTTGCCGGCATAGATCGGCCGGATGAACGTATCGGCGTCCACCACGGCGGAGATGTCGCTGATCGGCTGCACATCCAGCAGTGCTGCCGCCCGCGGCATCACGTTCTTGCCGATCGCCGTGGTCGCGGCGAACAGATGCGAATACCCCGGCGCCAGCGCCACGATCAGGGCGGCCAGCGGCTCGGCCATCGCATGCGCGAAATCGGCCGAATCCGCGGTGATGACGCGCGCCACCCCCGGCAGCTTCGCCGCCGCCGCCGCCGCCGCACCGATGCCGCTCCCGGCCACCAGCACATGCACCTCCCCGAGCTTCAGGGCCGCCGCCACCGCGGAACGCGACGGCTGCTTGATTGCGCCGCCCTCATGGTCGAGCAGAACCAGGCTTGCCATCGTCAGATCACCTTCGCTTCGAGCTTCAGCTTGGCCACAAGTTCGGCCACCGACCCCACCTTCACCCCCGCCTGCCGCTTCGGCGGCTCGGCCACGCTCACCACCGTCAGCCGCGGCGCCGGATCGACACCCAGGTCCGCCGGCTTGATCGTCTCGATCGGCTTCTTGCGCGCCTTCATGATGTTCGGCAGCGACGCATAGCGCGGCTCGTTCAGCCGCAGATCGGTCGTCACGATCGCCGGCAGGTTCAGCGACACCGTCTCCAGCCCGCCATCCACTTCCCGGGTGACGATCAGCTTGTCGCCCTCAACCGTCACTTTGCTGGCAAACGTCCCCTGCGACCAGCCGAGCAGCGCCGCGAGCATCTGCCCCGTCGCGCTCATGTCGTCATCGATCGCCTGCTTGCCGAGGATGATCAGCCCCGGCTGCTCCTTGTCCGCGATCGCCCGCAGCATCTTCGCCACGGCCAGCGGCTGCAGATCGGCATCGCTCTCCACCAGGATGCCGCGATCCGCCCCCATCGCCAGCGCCGTGCGGATCGTCTCCGCGCAGGCCGCCACACCCATGGAAATCGCCACGATCTCGGTGGCGACGCCCTTCTCCTTCAGCCGCACCGCCTCCTCGACGGCAATCTCGTCGAACGGGTTCATCGACATCTTCACGCCGGCGGTCTCCACGCCCGTGCCGTCCGCCTTCACGCGAACCTTCACGTTGTAGTCGACCACCCGCTTCACCGGGACGAGGATCTTCATGCGCTGTGCCGTTTCCTGGTAAAAGCAGGCTTGTTCGCACCTGCAAAAAACGCCGGAAACTAGGCGCGAGGCCGCTTCACTGTCAAACGCCGCAACCGCGGCTCAGCCCTTCATCAGGCTCAGCAGCAGCACGAACAGCACCAGCGCCCCCGCCTGCAGCAGCACCCGCCACCGCATCAGCCGGTTCGCCCGCTGCGGATCGCCGTCCCCGCGCACAAACCCGAACATCCCGGCGAAGAAAACCCCGAGAGTCGCCAGCATCGCCAGCCCGACCAGAACCGTGAGAAACGTTTGCATCCCCGCAATCTAGGCCGCCTCCCGCCAATGTGCACCCCTCCCCGGTTGACATGGCTGCCCCCCGCATGGTCCGCCTGCTCGATGGCACGCCTCCTCCTCCTTCTGCTCCTCATCCTCCCCCTCCCCGCCCACGCCCAGACTCCGCCAACCCAGGCGCAGGCCCGCTCCGCGCTCGACGTCCTGAAGGACGAGAAGAAGCGCACCGAGCTCATCACCACCCTCGAGGCCATCGCCGCCGCCACCGAGCCCGCCGCCCCCGCGCTGCCCCTCGCACCGGACAGCCTCGGCGCCCAGCTCATCGCCGGCGCCTCCGAACGGCTCGACTGGCTGTCCGTCTCCCTCTGGCGCGGCCTCGCCGCCGTCACCGACTTCCCCCTCATCCTCCGCTGGTTCGAGGTCCTCTTCACCGACATCGCCATCCGCGCCCAGATCATCGAGACCGCCTGGCGCTTCGGCCTCGCCCTCGCCCTCGCCCTCCTTGCCGAGGCCGCCGTCCGCCGCCTCCTCGCCCCCACCCGCGCCGCCCTCGTCGCCCGCGCGCCCGAAACCACTGCCGCCCACCCCTCCGTCGAGGGCATCGCCGAGGCCGAGGCCGGCGCCACCGAGCGCCTCCCCCGCCGCCTCCCCGCCCTCCTCGGCGGGCTGATGACCACCCTCGGCCGCCTCCCCTACGCGCTCGCCGGCTTCGTGCTCGACCTCCTGCCCCGCACCGCCGTCCTCGCCGTCGCCTACGCCGCCATCGGCCTCGGCCTGGGTGACGGCGCCGCCCCCCGCTTCGTCATCCTCGCCTCGCTGCACGCCTACGTCCTCTACGGCGTCGTCAACGGCCTCGCCCGCATGACGCTGGCCGCCGAGCCCCGCTCACTCACCCTCTTCCTCGTCCCCGCCCCCATCGCCGCCGACCTCCTCTCCCGCCTGCGCTGGACGGCCGGCGTCGCCATCTTCGGCGTCACCGCGGTCGAGACCGCCCTGCTCTTCGGCATGTACCGCCTCGCGCACGACACGGTGGTGAAAATCCTCGCGCTGGTCGTCACCGTGATGATCTGTGCCGCCGTCCTGCGCCACCGCAACACCATCGCCCGCCTCATCCGCCCCGCCCCCGAGGCCAAAGGCGTCGCCACCGCCGTGCGAGACAGCGTCGCCGGCGTCTGGCACCTCGTCGCCTGCGGCTACCTCGTCTCCCTCTGGCTCGTCTGGGCGATCGACCTGCCAGACGGCTTCATCCGCCTGCTGCGCCTGTCCATCTCCACCGGCATCATCCTCGCCCTCGCCTGGCTCGGCCACCGCGCCATGGCCCGCCTGATGCTGCGCGCCACCGCCACCGCCACCGAACTGCCGGATATTGACCCGGCGCTGGCCGCCCGCCTGCGCAGCTACCTGCGCGCCCTCGGCCGCCTCGCCCGCCTCGCCATCAACATCGCCGCCATCCTCGCCATGCTGACCGCCTGGGGCATCCCCGCCTTCGCCTGGCTCGTCAACAGCCAGCTCGGCCCCCGCCTCCTCGCAGCCCTGGCCAACCTCGCCGCCACCTTCGCCTTCGCGCTATTGGTATGGGAGGGTGTGAACTACACCGTCGAACGCCACCTCGCCCGCCTCGCCGCCGACCAGCAAGCCGCCCGCTCCGCCCGCCTGCGCACGCTCCTGCCCATGCTGCGAACCACCCTGCTCGTCGCCATCTCCGGCTTCACCCTGCTGATCACGCTGAGCGAAATCGGCGTCAACATCGCCCCCCTGCTCGCCGGCGCCGGCGTCATCGGCCTGGCCATCGGCTTCGGCAGCCAGAAACTGGTGCTCGACGTCATCACCGGCCTCTTCCTCCTGCTCGAAAACGCCATGCAAGTGGGCGACAGCGTCACCCTCGGCGGCCTCTCCGGCACCGTCGAAAACCTCTCCATCCGCACCATCCGCCTGCGAGCCCTCGACGGCTCAGTCCACATCATCCCCTTCAGCGCCGTGACCACCGTCACCAACATGACCCGGGACTTCGGCTACGCCGTCATCGACCTCAACATCGGCCTCAACGAATCCCCCGACCACATCAGCGAAATCCTGACCGCCCTCGCCGAGGAAATGCGCGCCTCCCCCCCCTGGAACACCGCCATGACC
>CAMCJI010000298.1 GCA_945874805.1 Asaia bogorensis
CGAAGCCGAATTCGTTGTTGGTGCCGTAGGTGATGTCGGACGCATAGGCGGCGCGGCGCGCGTCCTCGTCGAGGCCGTGGATGATCACCCCCGTGGTCATGCCCAGGAAGCCATAGATCTGGCCCATCCATTCGGCGTCACGCTTGGCCAGGTAGTCGTTCACCGTGATGATATGCACGCCGCGCCCGGTGAGCGCATTGAGATAGACGGGCAGGGTCGCGACCAAAGTCTTGCCCTCGCCGGTCTTCATCTCGGCGATCTTGCCGTCATGCAGGACCATGCCGCCGATCATCTGTACGTCGAAATGCCGCATCCCGAGCACCCGGCGGCCAGCCTCGCGCACCACCGCGAAGGCTTCCTCGAGCAGGCTGTCGAGCGTGGCGCCATCGTCCAGCCGGCGGCGGAACTCCGCAGTTTTTGCCTGGAGGTCTGCATCCGCCAAAGCGGAAAGCTTCGCCTCGAAGGCGTTGATGGCGGGCACACGCCGCTGATAGGCCTTCAGCGAGCGGTCGTTGGCAGAGCCGAAAATGACGCGGGCGAGGCGGGCGAACATGGCAGGTCTTCCGGATCGGCCGGCAGCAGGGTGCGGCGCGGGGGGCGGCTACAGCCGTTCAGATAGGACTGCCGATGCCCCGGGTCAACGCGCGGCGCTTGTAGCGGCGCGTCGGCTGTTGTAGGCGCGGCCGAAGGCCGGCATCGTGGCGGCCGTATCATCCAAGGACCATCCCATGCGCGCCAGGCGCCTGACTTCCGGCCTCGTCGCCTTTACCGCCCTTCTTCTCGCCGGCACGGCACTGGCCCAAACCCCCGCAGCGCCGGCCGGCGACCCCATCGTCGCCAAGGTCGAAGGCTTCGAAATCCGCCTCTCCGATGTCACCGAGCTTGGGCAGTCCCTGCCGGAGGAAATGCGCGGCCTGCCGCCCACCATGCTCTATCCCCTGCTTGTCGATCAGTTGATCGACAAGCAGGCGCTGTTGAGCCTGGCGAAGAAGCGCGGGCTGGAGCGTGACCCCGGCGTGATCCTGCAGGTGCAGCGCGCCCAGGAACAGGCGATGCAGAATGCGGTGATGTCCGCCGATGTCGGCCCGCTGGTCAGCGAGGAGGCACTGCGCGCCCGCTACCAGCGCGAGATCGTCGGCAAGCCTGGCGAAGAGGAGGTGCGGGCGCGCCATATTCTCGTCGCCAGCGAGGCCGATGCCCTGAAAGTGATCGCCGACCTCAAGCGCGGCGGCGATTTCGCGGCCCTGGCGAAGGCCCGCAGCAGCGACCCCGGCGCCGCCCAGGGCGGCGACCTCGGGTTCTTCAAGCGCGGCGAGATGGTGCCGGAATTCGCCGAGGCTGCCTTCTCGCTGAAGCCCGGCCAGGTGAGCGAAAAGCCGGTGAAGACCCAGTTCGGCTGGCATGTGATCCGTGCCGAGGAACGCCGCGTCGGCCCTGCCCCCGCCTTCGACGCGGTGCGCGAGGAACTCCGGCAGAAGGCGATCCAGGAAGGCGTGGAGAAGGTGCTCGCCACCGCCCGCGCCGGGCTCACGGTTGAGAAGTTCAATGTCGACGGCTCCCCGGTGAAGCCGAGCGATACGGTGCAGCCGCCGGCTGCACCCAAGAAACCCTGATCCACAGGAGATCGACGTCATGGCCATCCCCGTCTCGCCGCTTGCCGTCTCGCTGCCCGACCTGCCGCCGTTGGCCGGCGTTCGCCTCGGGGCGGCCGCTGCGGGCATCCGCTACAAGGGGCGCACGGATGTGGTGATGGCGGAGCTGGCGGCCGGCACGACGGTCGCCGGGGTGTTCACCACCTCCAAATGCCCCGGCGCGCCGATCGACTGGTGCCGGGCCGCACTCGCGGGCGGCAAGGCCCGCGCGGTGGTGATCAACGCCGGCAACGCCAATGTCTTCACGGGCAAAGCGGGCGTGGAGACGGTGCGCGCCACCGCAGCCGCCGCGGCCAAGCTGGTCGGCTGCCCGCAAAAGCAGGTCTTTCTCTCCTCCACCGGCGTGATCGGCGAGCCGCTGCCCACCGAGCGCCTCACCGCCGCCCTGCCCGCCCTGCACGCCGCCCTCAGCGAAACCGGCTGGGAAGCCGCCGCCCGCGGCATCATGACCACGGATACCTTCCCCAAGGCCGCCACCGTCACCGCCACCATCGGCGGCGAGACGGTGCGCATTACCGGCATCGCCAAGGGCAGCGGCATGATCGCCCCGGACATGGCGACGATGCTCTGCTTCGTCTTCACCGACGCGAAGATCCCCGCTCCGGCCCTGCAGGCCATGCTCACCAAGGGTGTGGCCGGCAGCTTCAACTGCACCACGGTGGACAGCGACACCTCCACCTCCGACACGGTGCAGCTCTTCGCCACAGGCAAAGCGAAGCACCCGGCGGTGCCGGACGCCGGCGGGCCGATCCTGCGCGATTTCGCGGCCAAGCTGAACGGCGTGCTGCTCGACCTCGCCTTGCAGGTCACCCGGGACGGCGAGGGCGCGCAGAAGCTCATCCGCATTGACGTTACCGGCGCGGTCACCGCCAAATCCGCCAAGCGCATCGCCATGGCGATCGCCAACTCGCCTTTGGTCAAAACCGCGATCGCGGGCGAGGACGCCAACTGGGGCCGCATCGTCATGGCCGTCGGCAAGGCAGGCGAACCGGCCGACCGCGACAAGCTCAGCGTCGGCGTCGGCGGCACCTGGATGGCGCGCGACGGTGCGGTCATCCCCGGCTACGACGAGGCCCCCGTGGTGGCCCATGTGAAGGGCCGCGAAGTCGACATCGCCGTCGATCTCGGCCTCGGCCGCGGCAAAGCCACGGTCTGGACCTGCGACCTGACGCACGGCTACATCGACATCAACGGCAGCTACCGCAGTTGAGCGAAGGGGGCATCACCCGCCGGGCAGTTCTGGCGGCGCTGCCGTTCAGCTTCACCGTCCCGCCGTCCGACCCCTACCGGCCGCCGCGCGTCCGCCAGATCGCCCTGCCGGAGTTCCCCGGCCGCCACGCGGTCTGGGGGGCGACCGGGCAGGACCGGGTCGGCCGCGTCTGGGTCGGTGTCTCCGCCGAGGGGGGCGATAAATCCGGCCGGCTGTTCCGCTACGACGCCAGCTCCAGGCGGATGCTGCCGATGGGCGACGTGCTCACCGCCCTGCGCCGCCTCGGCTCCCGCCCGGACGGCGAGAGCCAGATCAAGCTGCACACCCGCATCACCGAGGCCGCCGACGGCTGGCTCTACTTCGCCTCCACGGATGAGGAGGGCGAGGCCGAGGACGGCTCCGCCCCGCCGCGCTGGGGCTCGCATCTCTGGCGCATCCGCCCCGAAGGCGGTGCCTGGGAGCACCTGGCCGAGGTGCCGGAAGGCCTGACTTGCACCACCGCCACCGGCCGCACCGTCTGGGCGCTCGGCCTCTGGGGCCACGTGCTCTACCGCTGGGATACCCAACTGCGCCGCCTCGGCCGCGTCGTGGTCGGCTCGGTACCTGGTCACATGAGCCGTAACATCATCGCCGACGAACGCGGCCACGTCTTCATCCCGCGCGTCACCCTCGAAGCGGGAAACCTCGTCGCCGAACTGGTGGAGTTCGAGCCGAACATCATGCGCGAAGTCGCGCGGACGCGGCTCGACCGCTATGCTGAGGGCAAAAGCCCCGCCGGCGCGCACGGCATCACCGGGGTGCTGACGATGGTCGATCGCTCGATGATCATCGCGACCTCGATCGGCTACCTCTACCGGATCATCCCCGGCAATACCCCCGGCCAACCTTCCACCGTCCGCCCCCTCGGCTACCTGCACCCCGAAGGCCCCACCTATGTTCCCAGCCTGTTCACCTGGGACGGCCGTCGCTTCCTGATGGGCCTCGCCCGCCGCCAGAAAGCAGACTGGACCACCGAAACATGGGACTGGGTCGTCCACGACCTCACCACCGCCACCAGCCGCCCCCAGCCCTTCCCGCACGGCATCGCGCCCGTGCCGTTGCTCTACGGCTCGCAAACCCGGGACGCGGACGGCCGCTTCTACCTCGGTGGCCGCCGCCGCGCCGGCGACGACCGCCTGCCGGTGCTGCTACAGGTGGAGACAGGCTGAGGCGAGGGGAACGTCGGCGCCGCGCCTAACCCGGCTTCCGGCGCCGGCCAGGATGGGTCTGGGTGAGGAAGAATTCGAGCATCGCGCGTGAGGCATCCGGGCCGCGCGGATCGGTATAGGACCCTGCCGCACTGCCGCCGGACCAGCTGTGGCCGCCACCGTGGATCACCCAATGCTCGAACCGCGGGATAGCGCCGGCGCTGGCGAACCCGCGGCGGATATAGGCGTGTCCACCAGGGACCTGGCCCTGTTCCACCGTGGCCACAAGATTACCCTGCTCGGCGCCGATGGCCTGAGCCAGCACCTGATCGCCGTTGCCAGGGTGGACGGTGCCGTCAGCGTCGGCATGGAAGACAATGGTCGGCACGGCACGCCCGGTTGAAAGCCGCGGGCCCAGCGGCGCCGGCCCGCGCCGCATCGCGGACAGAGCCGAGGCATGGCCGCTGGCAGCGCCGCAGGCAAGGCCCGAGTGAACGCCGATCGCCGCATAGATCTCCGGATAGGCCGCCCCCATAATGGCCGCCGCCGCCCCACCGGCAGACAGGCCGGCGACATAGACCCGCCGGGTATCTGCATGCTGGCTGCGGATGACCGACAAGGTGAGCCCGGCAATCACGGCCGGCTCTCCCCCGCCGCGCCGCTGGCCGGGAGGGCTGAACCAGTTCCAGCATTTCTGTGGGTTTGCCGAAGCCGGCTGCTCGGGATAGGCCACGAGGAATCCATAGGTCTCGGCCAGCTGGTTCATCCTCGTGCCAGCGGCGAAGTCGTCCGGCGACTGGGTGCAGCCATGCAGCATCACCAATAGCGGCAGCGGGTGGAGATGGGCGCGCTGCGGCACGTAGAGCTTGTAGCGCCGGTTGCCATGCCGGCTGCTGAAGGTCTTCGTCTCAAACCCTGAGGCCTCGGTATCCGGCGGTTCCGCGATATGGGCCTTCGCCGGTGGCCAGCCCAGGCCGGCCGCGCGGAGCCAGATTCCGGGGTGCAGCGCAGCGCGACCTGCCTGCGCCTGTTTGAGGAGGGTCGTCGCTCTCATCGGTGATGCCGCACGCATCAGCCGCAGCATCGACTGCATCGTTCGCGACCCACGGGCCATAGAACCGCTT
>CAMCJI010000299.1 GCA_945874805.1 Asaia bogorensis
CCGCCCGGCGATCCTGCTGACGCGGCGCGCCAGCCATCTCGCCAAGCATCCTGGCCAGATCAGCTTTCCCGGCGGGCGCATCGACGCGGGCGACGCCTCCGCCGAGGCCGCCGCCCTGCGCGAGGCGCAGGAGGAGGTGGGGCTGGACCCCGCGCAGGTGGAGATCGCCGGGCGCATGGCGGACCACATCACCGGCACCGGCTATGTCATCACCCCCGTGCTCGGCCTGCTCGATGCGCCGCTGGACCGGCTCGGGCTGGTGATCGCGCCCGATGAGGTGGAGAGCCTGTTCTGCCTCGACCTCGCCGCCCTGCTCAATCCCGCCTGGCCGGAGCGGCAGACGCGCGAGTTCCGCGGCCAGCCGCGCAGCTATTGGGTCTGGCCGCATGATCAGCACCATATCTGGGGTGCCACCGCCGCGATCCTGCGGCAGGTGGCCCTGCGGTTGCGCCAATGCTGATCCTCGACCTGCTGCTGTTCGTCCTGCCGTTCATCCTCTACGCCGCGGGGCGCGGCGTGGCGCCGATGCTCTCGCGCACCGGGCTGGCGCTGGCGGTGCTGGCCGTCACCGCGATCGGCGCCACCGGGCTGTGGTATGCCCGCCAGGATCACATGGGCGCGGGCGAGCGCTACGCCCCGGCGCGGATCGAGGACGGGCGGATCGTGCCGGGGCGGGCGGTGCCGTTGCGCTGAGGCGCGTTTTGATCTGCCGCAATGCGACCGGCAGCGTATCGGCCAAAAATGACCGCTTCACCGCCGCACGAGGCGGCGGGCAGGAGGGGTCATTCCATGTCGCTATTTTCAAACTTGGCGCGCGGCTTCGCCGTGGCCGTTTTCGCCACCCAGGCCGCCGGGGCGGCGGTCTTTTCCTACGACGTCGCCACCACGGCCGCCGACCCGGCGAGCCTGTACGCCTATGGCCGGGCGGTGGACAGCAGTGCGGCCAGCCTGGGTCTCGCGGCGGGGGACGACATCACCTCGGCCACGTCCGGGGTGCTGGGCAACATCATCTGGTTCTTCTCGGTGGACCGCGCCTCGACCGGCCTCACGGGCACGGCGGTGGCCGATCACGGGGCGGCCGGGCGCGGGGCCTCGGTGTTCTATCAGGGGCCGTTCTGCGTGGTGAACTGCCTGGCCGCGAGCTACACCGGCCTGGGCATGACCGCCTCCGATGAGGTGGACGCGATGATGGGCTCGGCCTTCGGCTTCGGCGGGCGGGATTTCTTCTTCACCCTCGGCCGCACCTCGCCGACCCTGGCCGCACTGGGCGCGACGGCGGCGGACATCCTGTTCCATGCCGCCGACGGCGCGCTCTCCGTGGCGCTCAGCGGCACGGCGCTGGGCCTGGGGGCGGGCGATGCGATCGACGCGCTGGAGATCGACTTGCCCGGCCCGTTGCTGCCCGGCCCCTTCAGCTTCCCCGCCGGCACCACCTATTACTGGTCGCTCGACCGCGCCTCGCCCGGCCTGGGCAGCACGTATTCGCCGGCGGACGTCTTCCGCTATAGGCTCGGGGAGGGACTATCCGTCACGACCGCAGGATCGCTGGGCCTCAATGCCACCGACAACATCGACGCGCTCGCGAGCAACTTCATCGACTGCTGGCCGAACCCCGCGGTCTGCGTGCCCGAACCCGCGTCCCTCGCGCTGTTCGGCGTGGCGCTGGGCGGGATCGGCTGGGTGCGCCGCCGCAAGCCGGGCTGACCGGCGGGGCCGGTGAGGCCCGCCTTCCTCGACGATCCCGCGCTCGCCGCCGTGCTCGCCGCCCTGCCGGGCGCGCGGGTGGTGGGGGGCGCGGTGCGCGACGCGCTGGCCGGGCGGGCAGTGGCTGATATCGACATCGCCACGCCCGATCCGCCGGATGCGGTGATGGCGGCGCTGCGGGCGGCGGGGCTGAAGGCGGTGCCGACCGGCCTCGCGCACGGCACCGTCACCGCGGTCTCCGCCCATCGCGGCTTCGAGGTGACGACCCTGCGCCGCGACGTCGCCACCGACGGCCGGCACGCCACCGTCGCCTTCACCGACGACTGGCAGGCGGACGCGGCGCGGCGGGACTTCACCATCAACGCCATGTCGATGGACCGCGACGGCCGGCTGTTCGACTATTTCGGCGGCCAGGACGATCTCGCGGCCGGGCGGTTGCGCTTCGTCGGCGATCCCGCCACCCGCATCGCCGAGGATTACCTGCGCATTCTCCGCTTCTTCCGCTTCTTCGCCCGCTACGGCCGGGGCGTGCCGGATGCCCCGGCGCTGGCGGCGATCCGCGCCGGCGTGGCGGGCATGGCGATCCTGTCGGCGGAGCGGGTGTGGAGCGAGCTCAAGCGCATCCTCGCCGCCCCCGACCCCGCGCCGACGCTGGCGCTGATGGCCGCAACCGGGGTGCTGGCGGCGGTCTTGCCCGAGGGGGTGGACCTCGCACGGCTGGGCACGCTGCCGCCCGAGCCGCTGCTGCGCCTCGCTGCCCTGCTCACCGGCGATGCGGCGGCCCTGGCGGTGCGGCTGAAGCTCTCGACCCAGGAGCGCGAGACGCTGATCGCCCTGCGCGAACCGCTCGGCCCGGTGGCGAGCGAGGCGGATTGCCGCCGGCTGCTGGCCGATGTGGCGAACCCCATCGCCGCCGGCCGCGCCCGGCTGGCCGGACAGCCTGATCTCGTCGCACGGCTGGAAGCCCTGCCGCGCCCGGTGTTCCCTCTGCGCGGGCGCGATCTGGCCGGCCTCGCGGAAGGCCCGGCGATGGGCGCGCTGCTGCGCGACCTGCGGGCGTGGTGGATGGAGGGCGGCTGCGTGGCCGGCGCGGCGGAATGCCGGGCGGAATTGCGGCGGCGGACATGAAAAGGGCGGCACCCCTGCGGGTGCCGCCCTGTTCCGGTATCAGACGGGCTTCAGCCGCGGCGGCGGCGGGCAGCGGCGAGGCCGGCGAGGCCGACGCCGAACAGCGCCATGGAAATCGGCTCGGGCGCTGCGGTCGCGACCGCTTCGTTCAACCCGCCGCCACCATTGGAGATGACGACATTGTAGCCGATGAGGCCTGGGTTGGTGGCGATATACTGGTTCAGGCCGAGGGTGTCGAAATAGGCGGCCTGATAGGCCTGGTGCCCGAAGCAGCGGAGGTTCGGTATGGCGCTGCCGATGGCGCCCAGGCCATAGGCCGAACCTCCCGGGGCGACGATGTTGTTATCGAAGCAGCCGCCAAGGTTATTGGTCCCGCCGCCGTAGCCGTCGACATAGGCATTGGCGCCTCCGGAAGTGCCGACGATCGCATCGAACTGCGCGCCACCCTGATAGTCCTCGATGGCGACGCTGCGGCCTGCTGCGAGGAATGCCGCGATGATCGCCGCGTCGTTGAACGTAAGCGGGCTCTCGCTGCAACACGATTGGGGCGAAGCGATATAGATGCCGGAATAGCTGGCCAACATGGTGCCCAGCACTGGCAGGATGTCGGTAACCCCGTCGGCCGCGCCGACATAGGTCATGCCAACCGTGGGCGTGCCGACCGGGAGGTAGTTCATCACCGCGATGCTTAATGTCGGTGCGCTCGAATACGCCGCCAAGCCGTTGAGGAAGTTAGTGCTGTAAGGGTCAAGGCCGTGAAAGGTCTGGGAATCGCTGCCTTCCAGGATCAGCAGGCCGGTGGAGGCCGCCTGGGCGGGCGGGGTGGCTGCGATGGCGAGGACGGCGAACGCCATAGCGGCAAGCCTGCCGAGCGCGCGGGCGAAAAATTTCATGACGGCCTCCTGATCGGTGTCTCTCGAAGCGTTTTCGGCACTTCACGAACCTGTCGGATACGGCGGCGCGCGGACTTACAGAAGGGTTAAGCAAATTTCGTGCCGGATGGTGCGGCGGCAGCGAGAGCGTTGTTAATCCCGCATTCCTGAAATCGCCGCCGCGGCGTAGACCGAAACAGTGTAAATATTACAGACGGATGACAGCGCCGCAACGCGCGACCTGGCCGGTCTCGGACGGTATGGCCGCCCGCAAGACCGATTCCGGCCGTATCGGTCCCGGTTCCGATCGGATTCTGTAAAATTCTCCGACAAACCGCCGCCATTTTGCCACCCGCCCGCCGCCCTGATACACGCGCGGCCCATGCCCCAGCCAATGTCCAAGCCCCTCACCTTTCCCCTGCTGGCCCGGCTGTGGCGCGAGCATGTGCGCGCCTACAAGGCCCGCATTGGCGTCATCCTGGCGCTGACGGTGGCCACCTCCGTCGCCCAGGCGCTCTACCCCGTGCTCATCGACCACGCGATCGGCATGTTCGAGCGCCGCGACGTGCGGATTTTGTATCAGGTGCCGCTGCTGGTGCTGATCGTCACCTCGGTGAAGGCGGCGGCGCAGTATTTCCAGCAGGTGATGGTGCAGCAGGTGGTCCTGCTGGCCATCCGCGCCCTGCAGCAGCGGATGTTCGCCCGGCTGACCACATCCGACCTCGCCAGGCTCGAACGCGAATCCCCCGCAGCCCTCGCCACCCGCTTCACCACGGACGCCAACGTCATCCGCGAGGCGCTGACCCGCGCCGTCGGCGGGGTGGAAAACGCCATCAAGATCATCGGTCTCGTCGCCTCGATGATCTATCTGGACTGGGTGTTGTGCGCCATCGCCGCCGCCCTGTGGCCGATTGCCGCCCTGCCGATCGAACGCCTCGGCCGGCGTATCCGCCGCGCCTCGGGCGGCATGCAGGAGCGCATGGGCGAGACAGCCTCGCTGCTCAACGAAAGCTTCGCCCAGGCGCGCACCGTGCGCGCCTACCGGCTGGAGGCGGTGGAGACCACCCGCGCCGATGCCGCCTTCGACCGGCTGTACCGGGCGCTGTTCTCGATGGCGAAGAACCGCATCCGCGTCGATCCGCTGCTGGAGGTGATCGGCGGCGTGGCCGTCGCCGCCGTGCTCGGCTTCGCCGGCTGGCGGGCGGCGGTCGGCGAGAGCACGCTGGGCAACTTCACCGGCTTCGTCACCGCGCTGATCCTCGCCGCCCAGCCGCTGCGCGCGCTGGGCAGCCTGAATGCGGCGGTGCAGGAGGGCCTCGCCGGCCTCGCCCGGGTGTTCGCGGTGATCGACGAGCAGCCAGGCGTCGCCGAACGGCCGGGTGCGATGGCCCTGCCGGCCGGCGCCGGGCGGGTGGAGTTCGACGGCGTGCATTTCGCCTATCCGGACGGGCGGATCGGGCTGTCCGGC
>CAMCJI010000300.1 GCA_945874805.1 Asaia bogorensis
TGCAGGTCCCGTCCGGCGTCGGGTAGTCCTGCCCGAACACCGCCAGCGGCGGCCGGCGGCCCAGGGCGGCGTCGATGGCAAGCGGGACCAGATGCGTCTCCGGCCGGTGGTCCTCGCCCAGCCGCCCGGCCGGGTCGGCCCCGGCCGCATTAAAATAGCGCAGCACCGCAGCCCGCAGGCCGTGGATCTCGCCGGCCCAGCGCAGCGCCCGCTCCAGCATCCATTTGCTTTCGCCGTAGGGGTTGCCGGGATTCACCGGCGCCGCCTCGTCGATCGGGATCGTCTCGGGCATGCCGAACAAGGCCGCGGTGGAGGACAGCACAAAGCGGTCCACGCCGTTGCGCGCGCAGGCATCGATCAGCCGCAACCCGTTGCCCACATTGGCCTGAAGATAGCCGAGCGGATCGCGCATGGAATCGCCGACCAGGGAGAGGGCGGCGAAGTGGAACACCCCGTCCCACCGCCCATCCGCCAGGGCGGCGTCCACCGCCTGGGCATCGGCCAGATCGGCCTCGATCAACCGCACCGCCTCCGGCACGGCGGCGGCATGACCGGTGGAGAGGTTGTCGAAGATCACCACCTCATCGCCGCGCGCAACCAGCGCATCGACCACGTGGCTGCCGACGAAGCCGGCGCCGCCGGTGACGAGATAACGGCTCATGCGGCAGGTTCCATGATGAGGGGCATCTCCGTGCGCAGCCAGGCGGCGAAACTGCAATCACCTGCCGCAAACGGATTGGGGAAGGCCAGACGCAGATCGCGCCGCTGCCGGTACACCGCGCGCGCCGCCGCCGGGATCGGCGTGCCGTCCTCGAAACACGCCCAGGCCCAGGCCGCAGGCGCCGGCAGGTGCAGCGCGGCCCGGCGGACGGCCTCGGCGTGCCAGCTGACGAGCTCCTCGGCGATCGGATGATCGCCGGGCTTGCCCTCCGGCGGCACCGCCGCGAACTGCATGCAGCGCAGCTTTACGCCCGCGACGCTGAAATCGCCCACGGCATCCACACTGATCGGCCGCTCGGCGAGGTTCCAGGGCGCCACGTTGCAGCCGGCATCCCGGCTGACGCGCGCGCCGAACAGCGAGGGGGCGAGGTCGTGCAGCTTGCCGACGCCTTCCGCCGCCCATTCCTCGGGCGCCTCCAGCCGCGCCTGCCACCAGGCGGCGAAGGCCTCGCCTTCGGCGTTCGCGCGCACGGCCAGCAGGCCGGGATCGTAGAGCCCGTCCACCGCCGCCCGCGTCTCCCGCTCGCGCTGCACGGCCTGGCTGGCGGCCGGCGCCCTGTGATGCGGGGAGAGAATGACCGCGGCATCGCCGGCGGTGTCGAGCCAGGGTTGCAGGCTGGCGAACACGGCCATCCCGGGGGAGAGGTGGACCACCGCGGCGGTACCGCCGGCCAGCAACTCAGCCAGCATCCAGGGCTGCATCGCCGCCTTCGCCTGCGCCGCGGTATGGCCGAACAGCCATGCCGGACGCGCGGCCAGGCGCATTGACGCGCCGTCCATCGCCTTATCGAACATCGCCAGCGCTGCCGCACCCAGCCCCGCCGGCGGCAGGTCGGGGATGATGGCCCACAGCTCCCAGTCCGGATGCACGCGCTTGAGGCTGCGCGCCATCACCTGCGCCGCCGGAAGCTCGGCGAAGGTGAAGCAGCTGAAGCAGGCAATACGCGACATCGGTAGCCCCTAACCCAAGGCAGGCAGGCGGGGGTAGATGGCTCCCGCGACCAGTTCCAGCACCAGCAGCCGCGCCGGCCCGGCATCGAGCGTCGCGTCGCCATCGGTGTAAAGCACGCCCTGATCGGCCTGCCACCCTGCCAGCAGGCGGGTGTTGCCGGCAGCGATCTCCACCCCGTCGAGCAGCAGGCGGCTGACGGCCAGCCCCCGCCCATTCTTCCGGCGCGACAGCAGGCGCAGCCGGCCACCTGCCGGCAGGGCTACCTGCAAGGCCAGCCCCTCGCGCAGTACCGCGCACGGCCCTTCGGCGGCCAGCACTACCAGGCCGGGGTCGTCGCTCGTCCGCGCCGCCGCTGCCTGCCCGCTGGCATGAAGCATGGCGGTGGTGTTCCAGACCACGCCCTCCCGCACCGGCCGGCCGCGATCGGCCAGCCGCCGCGCCTCGGCGATGGCCGTGCCGGCGGTGAAGAAGCGCGCGAGGGCAGCGCGGTCCAGCAGGATCGTCGCATCGCCCGCCCCGCTGCCGGCCAGCGCCAGCACCAGCGCCCCGCCGGCTGCCGCCTCGGCCGCTGCCGCGTCGAACCGGTCGGGGCTGGGGGCGAGGCAGAGGGCGATGTCGATGCGATGGGCGGCCACTGCCGCGGCGATGGGGAAGTCGCTGCCGTCGGGCAGCGCCACCGCCTCCACACCCGGCTCCGCCCGCAGGTCGGCAGCCCCGGCGATCTGCAGGAAGCGATAGGTCGGCAGGCGGCGGCACGACCGCAGGATCTCGGCAAACCCCGCCCAGGCCGAGGGCGCCGCCGCGCCGATGAAGGCCACCCGCACCGGGTTCTCCGGCAGGCCGAGATCGGGATGCGCGGCGGCGGGGCCTCGCCGGGTTGGCAAGCGCCAGGGCGCCTGCACACAAGCGGCGGCCGAGGGCAGCGGTCCGGCCCGGCGCCACAGCGCGAGAGCCGCCGCCGTCGGGGCGACCACCTGCGCCTGCAAGCCCGCGAACAACCTGGCCACCGCCAGCAGATGCGCCGCCCGTTCCTCGCCGTGGCGGCAGACGAGGCAGGAATGGCTGCTGGCCGGCGGGGCGCCGCAGGGCGCGATATCGTTGCGCAGCAGCGCAGCCCCGGCACACAGCGCGCCGTGGTCATGCAGCCAGGCCCAGCGCGCCTGCGGCCGCAGGGCAGCCGCCAGAGCCAGCAGGTCGGCTGTGCCGTGGCCGGCAAAGCCGTGCAGCACCAGGATGCGCCGCGCCGGCAGCAACGCCGACGCCTGCTGCAGCGCCGCAATCACCGCAGCCGCCGGCGCCCGCCCGAGTGCCGCGCCGTCGAGCGCGACATCCAGTTCCCCCGTCTCCGGCGTCAGTTCACGTGCGGAGAGGGCGGGGGTGAGGGCCAGATAGGCGACATGGTTGGTGGCGAAATCCGCCTGCTCCTGGGCAAGGAAGCGGGCAGAGGGGCTGTGCTTACCGTCCAGGATCGCCAGCACAAAGCCCCATCCGGCGGCGCAGGCCCCGGCAAGGGCGGCGTGCAGGGCGGCCGCATCCAGCAGGCGCGCCAGCGGGTCGGCAGGCTGCGTGTCGGCTGGCTGCGAGGTCACGCCGGTCCTGAATCCCCAAATCATGGCAGAGGCTTGCTCGCCTCCGCCGGGGTCAGGTGGTAGACCAGCGGGGCGGCCTGAGGCAAGGTCGATGCGGAAGAATGGAGCGGGAATGGAAGGGCATCTGGACTGGGCCGACCGCCATATCGTGCGCGGCTGGGCCTGGCACAGGGACGAGCCGGGCCGCCGTGCACGCGTGGCCGTGCTGGTGGACGGGGTGCCGCATGGCGAGGCGGTGGCGGACCGCTTCCGCGACGACCTGCTGGCCGGCGGCATCAGCGACGGGCATGTCAGCTTCGATTTCATCTTCACCCGGCTGATCCCGCACACCGCCCGCCGGGTGCAGCTCGCCGATGCCGAGACCGGCGCGCTGATCGAAGGCGCCGCCCTCGACCTGGCCGGCCCACCCGGTTTCGACGCCGCCGGGCGCGCCGGTCTCGCCGCCGCCATCGCCAGCGCCACCAACAGCGCCCGCAGTGCCGCCGAGATGGCGGAGCTGAGCGTCATGCTGCTCGCCGCCGCCGCCCCCCTGCACCCGCGCGGCCAGCGTCGCGTGGCCGTGGTGATCGACCGGCTGGTACCGCGCGCGGACCGGGACGCCGGCTCGCAGGCGCTGCTGTCGCACATGGCGTCCTTGCAGCGGCTCGGCTGGCGCGTGCTGTTCATCCAGGCCGGGGACGCCGCCGCCGACCCCGAGGGCCTGGCCGCCCTGCGCGCCGCCGGCTTCGGCGCCGCCTTGCCGGAGCATGGCGGCCCCGCCTCGATCCTGCGGGTGCGGCGGGCGGAGATCGGCGTCGTCTATCTGCACCGCCTCGCCGCCGCCGCCGCCTGGATCGACGTCGCACGCGCCTGGTGCCCCTCGGCGCGCCTCATCTATTCGCTCGCGGACCTGCACCATCTGCGGCTGGAGCGGACGCAGGCGCTGTTCCACCGCCCCGAACCGGTGGCCGCCACCCGCGCGGCCGAACTCGCAGCGGCCCGGGCGGCCGACGTGGTGATCACCCATTCCAGCGCCGAAGCGGCCCTGCTCGGCCGGATCGCGCCGGAGGTCGAGGTGCATGTCATACCCTGGCACGTAGCACCCCGGCCCGTCCCCGCCGCCGCCGCTTCCCGCTACGGCGTGGCCTTCCTCGGCAGCTTCGCCCATCTGCCCAATCTCGACGCCGCGGAAATGCTCCTCGGCATCATCATGCCGGAGGTCCAGGCAGCGGATGCCTCGATCACCCTTAGCCTGGCCGGCAGCGACATGCCCGAATCCCTGCGCGCCGCCGCCGGCCCCGGCATCCAGGTGCTCGGCCGGGTTGCCGACCCGCAGGAGGTCTATGCGGCGGCCCGGCTCACCGTCGCCCCCCTGCGCTACGGGGCAGGGCTGAAGGGCAAGGTGATCGAGAGCCTGGCCGCCGGCGTGCCCTGCCTGATGTCCCCCATCGCCGCCGAGGGGATGGACCTGCCGGCCGCACTCGCCCCCCTGGTCGTCACCGACCCCGACGGTATGGCCGCGGCGATCCTGCGCCTGCACGCCCAGCCCGCCTTGTGCGACACCCTCGCGGCAGCCGGCCTCGCCTGGGTGCAGGACCGATTCAACGCCGCCCGGATCGACGCCGGGCTGCTGCGCGCATTGGGCGGCTGAGGACAGGCCGGGCCACCCTCGCACGGCCCGGCCACCGCCACGCGGCGTCGAAATGCAGGATTTCGTGCATCTCGCAACGAATAACGCGAGCGCATTCTTTCACGAAACTGCCACCCAACTAGACTTGTTGCGAAAGTCTGCGGCCTATTTCGACCACCAGTTCGTGGCACCGGGCCAATCTGTCGGGCTTTTCAGAATGGCATGAACCCCGCTTCGATGTTCACCAGCCCCGCGATGATCGACGTTTTGGTGTGATGGGTGTCGCG
>CAMCJI010000301.1 GCA_945874805.1 Asaia bogorensis
TGTCGGCGATCCTGTGGGCGCTGATCCTGGTTTTCACCACCTGGCCGGTGTTCAACCTCGTGCGCGCGCGCATCGGCAAGGTGGCGGCGGCCGGGGTGATGGTGTCGGTGGCGGCGATCGTGGTCGTCGTGCCGCTGGTGCTCGCGTTGCCCAGCGGCCTTGGCGACGTCACCCAGATCGAGAGGCTGGTGCAGGACATGCTGGCCACGGGCCTGCCCGGCGCGCCGGAATGGCTCGCCGAGGTGCCCGGCGTGGGGCCGGGGGCGGCGGAGCTGTGGAACCAGTGGGCGGAGGATCTGACCACGATGGTCAGCTTCTTCAAGCCGTATTTCGGCCTGGCCGCGCAGGTTGGCTTGCGGATGCTGCTGGCGCTGGCCAATGGCGTGCTGGAATTCGTGCTCGCCTTGCTGGTTGCGGTGTTCATCTACCTCTCAGGCGACGAACTGGCCGCCCGGCTTTCCACGCTGCTCTATCGCATCGCCGGGCCGCAGGCCGAGCGGCTGATCACCGTCACGGGCGCGACGGTGCGCGGCGTGGTCTACGGCATTCTCGGCACCGCGATCGTGCAGGGCCTGCTGACCATCTTCGGCCTGTGGCTATCGGGCGTGCCGCGGCCCTGGCTGCTGGGGGTGATCGCCGGCGGGCTCTCGGTGCTGCCGATCGGCTCGCCGGTGATCTGGATTCCCGCCGGGCTGTGGCTGCTCTCCGAGGGGAAAACCCTTTGGGGCGTGTTCCTCCTGCTGTGGGGGACGATCGTGATTTCCGGGGCGGACACGGTGATCCGGCCGTATTTCATCTCCCGCGGCGCGCGGCTGCCGTTCCTGCTGACCATGCTTGGCGTGCTGGGCGGGGCGCTGGCCTTCGGGCTGCTCGGCGTATTCGTCGGCCCGGTGCTGCTGGGCGTCGGCTTCACACTGATCGCGGAATGGACCGCCCGCGAGGAGCAGACGCCCGGCCATACCGGCTGACCCCCCCCGGCGGGCTTTGCAAGCCTGGGCGCCTGCCATATGACGTGTTCTTCACTTCCCCCACGGATTGCCCAGCCCGCATGTTCGCCTTCATCATTTCGCGTATTCTTCAGGCAATCCCGGTTCTGGTCGTCGTCGGTTTCATCTCCTACGCGATGTTCGCCTTCGTCGGCGATCCGGTGACGATCATGCTCGGCCAGGACTTCACCGAGAGCCAGCGCGAGGCGCTGATCGAGCAGCTCGGCCTGAACCAGCCGTTCTTCGTGCAATACGCCAAGTATATGTGGCAGGCCTTGCAGGGCAATTTCGGCGTCAGCTACCGGCTCGCCCGCCCGGTCGGCGCGCTGATCCTGGAGCGCCTGCCGGCCACGCTGGAACTGGCCTTCGTCGCCGCCAGCCTTGCTTTGCTCGTCGGCATTCCGATGGGCGTCTATACCGGCATCAAGCGCAACGCGGTGAGCTCGCGCATCTTTATGGTGTTCTCCCTGCTTGGCGTGTCGCTGCCGACCTTCCTGATCGGCATTCTGCTCATCCTGTTCTTCGCCGTGCTGCTCGGCGTGCTGCCCAGCTTCGGGCGTGGCGATGTGGTGGCGCTTGGCGGCTGGACCACGGGGTTCCTCACCACCTCCGGCCTGAAGGCGATCGTGCTGCCGGCGATCACGCTGGGCATGCTGCAGATGACGCTGATCATGCGCCTGGTGCGCGCCGAGATGCTGGAAGTGCTGCGCAGCGACTACATCAAGTTCGCCCGCGCGCGCGGCCTGTCCGAACGCGCGATCAATTTCGGCCATGCGCTGCGCAACACGCTGGTGCCGGTGATCACCATCGTCGGCTTGCAGATCGGCGGGCTGGTCGCGTTCTCCATCGTCACCGAGACGGTGTTCCAGTGGCCGGGCATGGGGCTGCTGCTGGTGCAGTCCATCGGGGTGGCGGATATTCCGGTGATGTCGGCCTATCTGCAATTGATCGGGGTGATTTTCGTGGCGATCAACCTCGTCGTCGATCTGCTCTACTACGCCGTCGATCCGCGCCTGCGGATGGGCAGCGGCGGCGGGAGGCACTGACATGCTGGCCCGCTTCCTCGACAGCGACTTCTTCTTCAGCTTCCGCCGCAATCCGGTCGCCGTAGTGTCCTTCTGCGTGCTGCTGACGGTAGTGGTCGCCGCCGTGCTGGCGCCGTGGATCGCGCCGTCCAACCCCTTCGACCTCGCCAGCCTCAACCTGCTCGATAGCTTCAAGCCCCCGGTCTTCTCCGCCGAGGGGGAGATCGCCCATATCCTCGGCACCGACGACCAGGGACGGGACGTGCTGTCGTCCATCATGTACGGCGCGCGCATCTCCATTCTCGTCGGCGTGCTGGCGATCGGCTTTGCGATGACGGTGGGCATCACCATCGGCCTGATCGCCGGCTACGTCGGCGGCAGGGTCGATGCGGTGCTGATGCGCATTGTCGATGTGCAACTCAGCTTCCCCGGCATCCTGATCGCCCTGCTGGTCGATGGCATCGCGCGTGCCGTGATGCCGCGCGACATGCATGACCGGATGCAGCTTTATGTTCTGGTGTTCGCCATCGGCATCGCCCGCTGGCCGCAATTCGCCCGCACCGTGCGCGGCTCCACCATGGTGGAGCGGGGCAAGGAATACGTGATGGCCGCCCGCGTCATCGGCATCTCCCGCCTGCGCATCATGGTCAGCCACATCCTGCCCAACGTGCTCGGCCCGGTGCTGGTGATCGCGACCCTCAATCTCGGGTTGGCGATTCTGGACGAGGCGACCCTGTCCTTCCTCGGCGTGGGCCTGCCGCCGACCCAGCCGTCGCTGGGCACCCTCATCCGCATCGGCAACGACTTCCTGTTCTCCGGCGAGTGGTGGGTGACGATCTTTCCCGGCATGACGCTGGCCATCATGGTGCTGTCGATCAATCTGCTGGGCGACTGGCTGCGCGACGCGCTGAACCCGAGGCTGCGCTGATGTCCCTGCTGGAAGTCGATCGGCTCATCGTCGAATTCCCCACCCGTCGCGGCACGTTGCGCGCCATCGACGAGATCTCGTTTGCCATCGATGCCGGTGAGGTGCTGGGTGTGGTGGGCGAGTCCGGGGCGGGCAAGTCGCTCACCGGGGCGGCGATCATCGGCCTGCTGGAGCCGCCCGGCCGGGTGGCCGGGGGCGCGATCCGGCTGGATGGCGCGCGGATCGACAACCTGACGCCCGCGCAGATGCGCCCGATCCGGGGCAAGCAGATCGGCGCGATCTTCCAGGACCCGCTGACGACGCTCAACCCGCTCTACTCCGTCGGCCGCCAGCTCACCGAGACGATGCAGACGCATATGCGGCTGTCCGACCGCGATGCGAAGGAGCGGGCGATCAAGTGGCTCGAGGATGTTGGCATCCCCGCCGCCCGCGAGCGCATCGGCGCCTACCCGCATGAGTTCTCCGGCGGGATGCGCCAGCGGGTGGTGATCGCGCTGGCGTTGTGCGCCGAACCGCGTCTCGTCATCGCCGATGAGCCGACGACCGCGCTCGACGTGTCGATCCAGGCGCAGATCATCGCGCTGCTCAAGCGCATCACCCGCGAACACGGCACCGCGGTGATGCTCGTCACCCACGACATGGGGGTGATCGCCGAGACCGCCGACCGCGTGGCCGTGATGTATGCCGGGCGCATCGCCGAAATCGGGCCGGTGCGCGACGTGGTGAAGAGCCCGGCGCATCCCTATACTGAGGGGCTGATGGGCAGCATCCCGTCGCTGACCGCCCGCGTCGAACGGCTGCGCCAGATCGATGGGGCCATGCCGCGGCTGACGGCGATTCCGCAGGGCTGCGCCTTCAACCCGCGCTGCCCGCGCGTGTTCGACCGCTGCCGCCTCGACCGCCCGGATCTGCTGCCCGCCGGCAGCACCCAAGCCGCGTGCTGGCTGCACAGCCCGGAGATGGCGCATGGTTGACGCCCCCGTCCTCGAAGCAATCGGCGTCAGCCGCAGCTTCGACGTCTCCCGCCCTGCCTTGCAGCGGCTGCTGGCCGGGGAGGGCCGCAAGTCCCTGCGCGCCGTGGACGACATCTCCTTTCGTATCGAGCGCGGGACGACGCTGGCGCTCGTCGGCGAATCCGGTTGCGGCAAATCCACCGTCGCCCGGCTGTCGGTCGGGCTGTATGCGCCCTCGGCCGGCACCATGCGCTTCGAGGGGCTGGAGCTGGAACAGGCGCGGGCGGACGTGAAGACGCGCCAGCGGATGAACATGATCTTCCAGGACCCCTATGCCTCGCTGAACCCGCGCTGGCTCGTGCGCGACATCGTTGCCGAGCCGATCCGCGCCTTCGGGCTGCTGGACGATCCGGCGGCGATCACCGCGCGGGTGGGCGAGTTGCTCAGCCAGGTCGGGCTGTCGCCCGTGGATGGCGAGAAGTATCCGCATGAGTTCTCCGGCGGCCAGCGCCAGCGCATCTCGATCGCGCGCGCCCTGTCGAGCCAGCCGGACTTTCTGGTTTGCGATGAGCCGACCAGCGCGCTGGACGTCTCGGTGCAGGCGCAGATCCTCAACCTGATGCGCGACCTCCAGGCGCGGCTGGGCCTGACCTATCTGTTCATCAGCCACAACCTCGCGGTTGTGCGCCACATGGCCGATACGCTGGGGGTCATGTATCTCGGCCGGATTGTCGAGACAGGGCCTGGTGAGATCGTCTTTGCCCGGCCGTTGCACCCCTATACGCGGCTGCTGCTGGATGCGATTCCCGACCTGGAGATGGTCGGCAAGTCGCGCACCCCCGTCGGCGGCGAGGTGCCGAGCCCGATCGATCCGCCGCCGGGCTGCACCTTCCACCCCCGCTGCCCGCTGGCCAATGACCGTTGCCGGATCGAGCGGCCGGACCATACGCAGGTCGGCCCGGTCTCGGTTGCGTGCCATGCGGTGGCGGAGGGGCGCGTGGCGGTCTGAGGGCTGCTACTTCGCAAACGTGTTGCAGGTCTGCACAGTGCCGCCCTGCAGGCCGGTGGTCAGCCACTGCACCCGCTGCGCGGAGGAGCCGTGGGTGAAGCTGTCGGGCACGGCGGTGCCGCGGCTGGAGCGTTGCAGCCGGTCGTCGCCGATGGCGCTGGCGGTGGCGACGGCCTGCTTCACGTCGTCCGCATCGATGTTCCGGTGACGAAGGTTCATCTGGTAGGCCCAGACGCCGGCGAGGCA
>CAMCJI010000302.1 GCA_945874805.1 Asaia bogorensis
GGCCCCCCTCTCTCAAGACCTGCCTAATGGTCGCCGGTCCAGGGTCGCTGACCCTGGTGGGGGTCGAGGGGGCAAAGCCCCCCGCCTTGCTTGCTTCCCGTCAATCCACCCGCGTGGTTTCGGCCCAGGCGAAGTAGCTGTGGCGGGCGAGGGTGGTGATGGGGCCGGTGTTGAGGTGGCGGGTTTCGTAGCGGTTGACGGGGACGACTTTGCCGTAGTTGCCGGTGGAGAAGATTTCGTCGGCTTCGAGCAGGTCGGTGTTCGTGAGGGTGGCCTCTTTGGCTTCGATGCCGGCTTCCTGGAGGAGGGCCATGACCCGGCGGCGGGTGATGCCGGCGAGGAAGGTGCCGTTGGCGGCGGGGGTCAGGGCGATGCCGCCTTTCACGATCCACAGGTTGGCGAAGCAGAATTCGGCGACGTTGTCCCATGGGTCGAGCATGACCCCCTGGTCGAAGCCGCGGTCGATGGCTTCGCGGACGGCGCGCGAGGAGTTGGGGTAGAGGCAGGCGGCTTTCGCGTCGGTTGGCGCCATGGTGGGGGCGGGGCGGCGCAGGGGGGAGAGGGTGGCGGAGAAGCCTTGCGGGCCGGGTAGCGGGGCTTCGAAGAGGTGGAGTACGAAGCTGGTTTTGGTGGAGGCGAGGTCGATGCCGCCGCCGGCTGCGTAGAAGACGGGTTTGACGTAGAGCACCGCGTCCTTCGGGAAGCGGCGGATGCCTTCGATGGCGAGCGTCTGGATTTCCTCGGCGGTGAGGCCGGGGGTGAGGCCCATCGAGCGGGCCGAGGCGATGGCGCGGTGGCAGTGCAGGTCGAGGTCGGGGGCGCAGGAGGCGATGGCGCGGGCGCCGTCGAAGATGACGGAGGCTTGCCAGAAGGAATGGTCGGCCGGCCCGATGAGGGCGGGGTTGCTGTCGGTCCAGTGCCCGTCCACCCAGAATTGGGCGGCGGGTTTGGTGCCGGTGGGGTGGCCGGCCATGTCAGCGTTCCACCTTGCCGCCGGACTCGGCCCAGCCGGCGAAGCCGCCGAGGTTGTGGACCGACTTGTAGCCGAGGTCGAGCAGCAGCTTGCCGGCCAGGGCGGCGCGGCCGCCGGAGGCGCAGTAGACGATCACCGGGCGATCGGCCTGGAAGGCGGGGTCGCGGCTGGGGAGTTCGAAGTCCGCCTTGAATTCGAGCAGGCCGCGCGGGATGGCGAGTGCGCCGGGGACTTTGCCGGAGGCGGCGACTTCCGGGGGTTCGCGCAGGTCCACCACCAGGGCGCCGGCCTCGATCATGGTGGTGGCGTCGGCGGGGGTGATGGTGGGGACGGCGGCGCGGGCGGCGTCCAGCATGGCCTTGACGGTGGTGGGCATGGTTGTTTCTCCCAAAGAGGATTGCAGTATTGCCTAGCTGGCGGCGACGAGCCAGACGGCGCCTGGCAGCCGCACCGGGCCGGGGCTGGTGGCGTAGGGGGCGAGGGTGGCGCGCAGGACGTCGCGGGCGATGGCCTGCGCGGCCGGGGTGGCTTCGTCGAACATGCGGCCGGTGGCGCCGAATTCGCTGGTGCGGGTGACGGCGTCGTCCAGATCGCGGCCGATCGGCATCGGGAAGTCGCACTTGGTGAACGTGGGGGCGGTGAAGCCGGCCTGGGTGAGGATGTCGGCGACGCGGCCGGCGTCACCGAAGGCGAACTGGCCGGGCAGGCCGGGGTCGGCGGGTGGGGCTGGGGGCAGGTGGGGGGCGAGGGCCTGGCGCGGGATGCGCACCCAGTCGTTGTCCGCGGCGGGGCGCCAGCAGGCGAAGCGCAGGCGCCCGGCCGGGGCGAGGCAGGCGCGCAGGTTGCGGAAGGCTGCCACCGGATCGCCGAAGAACATCACGCCGAAGCGGGAGACCAGCAGATCCACCGGCTGCGGCGGCTGCCAGCTTGCGGCATCCGCCAGGGCCAGGGTGATGTTTTCGTGCCCGGTGGCGCGGGTGCGGGCGAGACCGAGCATGGGTTCGGAGATGTCGATGCCGGTGACATGCCCGCCCGGCCCGACGGCATCGGCCAAGGCGAGCACCGTCTCCCCGGTGCCGCAGCCGATGTCCAGCACCCGTTCGCCTTGGGCCGCGGCGGCGTGGGCGAGGAGGGCGCGGGTGACGGGGGCGAGGGCGGCATCCATGCGGGCCTGGCGGGTCACCCACATGTCCGCGCCTGGCCCGTTCCAGTAGGCGGCCTGCTGGGCGTGGGCGTCGCGGGTGCTGTTCTCGGCGCTGTTGTCGGCCATGGGGCATCCTTTGCTTGCTGGGGCAGTGATAGGCGAGTGGGGGAAAGGCACAAAACCGCCATTATTTCGGGATGTTCCGTAAGTATAATCCGACGCTGAAATGCGCCTGAGGGGGTTCCCAATTAGCTTGGTAGGTCACGTGGCATGTCACGCGCCCTTAAACACTGGAACCCCAAGATGAAGATCCCGCTCGCCTGCGCCGCGCTTGCCTGCGTGCTGTTCGTTGGTGTTGCCTCTGCCCAGACGACGACTTCCACGCAGAGCACCACCACTGTCTCGCCGAACCTGCCGACGCCGCTGGTGATCACCCCGCCGACCGGGACGCTCAGCACGTCGCGGACCCAGGCCACCACCAACTCCGACGGTTCGAAGAGCACATCGAGCGAGACGACCTACCGCAACTCCAACGGGGTGGCCAACGACTCCGTGAGCACATCCACGACGACGCCGGCCCCGGCGACGTCCTCGACAACAACCAGCAAGACGGTGGTGAAGCAATGACCCGCGCTCATGGATTCCGCCTGGCCGCCGCGGCCGCATTGCTGGTGACCGCCGGGCTCGTCAGCGCCTGCACGCCGTCCTCGACGACGACGACGGAGCAGACGGTCACGCGCACCGCCCCGGTGCAGCCCACGACCACGACAACGACGACCCGGACGCTGCAGTCGCCGTAACCGGCCCCCGTGGCGTGACGTGACGTGCCGGTGCGGCCGGGGTGGGGCGGGGGAACCCGCCTGACCCTGGCCGCACATCCACGCCGTTCTCATCCTAAGGACAAAACCATGCGCCCCGGCTCCATCCTGCGCACCACCATCACCTTCGCCCTCGCCTTGGCGCTGGTGGCCGAGACCGCGGGGGGCGGCGCCCTGGCGCAGCCGGCCGCCGACACGGCGGGGCTGTCCGACCCGCCGGCGCGCGTCGGGCGGATGGCGCGGCTGCTCGGCACCGTCTCCTTCCGGGGGGTGGAGCAGCCGGAGTGGCAGGCGGCGGCGATGAACTATCCGGTGACGTCCGGCAACAGCTTCTGGACCGAGCCCAGCTCCGCCGCCGAGGTCGATATCGGCCCGGCCCGCCTGGCGCTCGACCAGTCCACCCAGTTCGATATCGAGACGCTGGACGACCACGCCCTGCAGGCGACCCAGGCGCAGGGGGCCACGTTCCTGCGGGTGCGGGCCATGGAGGCGGGGGACATCTACCGCATCACCACCCCGCGCGGCGCCGTGGTGATCACCCAGCCCGGCGCCTACGGGATCATCGCCGGCGACCGCGACCATCCCACCTTCGTGACGGTGGTCGAGGGCGCGGCGCGGATCGACAGCACCAGCGCCTCCCTCACACTCGGGCCACGCCAGACCGGGCGGATCGAGGGCGAGGACCGCTTCGCGGTGAGTGTGGGGCCGGCGATCATGGACCCGTTCGTCACCGCGCGGCTGGCGCAGGAGCGCGCGCTCGTCCGCCCGGTTGCGGCCCGGATGGCGCCGCCGCCGATCGTCGGCCAGATGACGGGCGGCGACGCCCTGGCGCGTGACGGCAACTGGGCGTCCAGCCCCACCTACGGGCAGATCTGGTATCCGCCGGTGCAGGCGTCCTGGGTGCCCTATCGCGACGGGCATTGGGGCTATGTCGCCCCCTGGGGCTGGACCTGGATCGACGATGCGCCGTGGGGTTTCGCACCGTTCCACTATGGCCGCTGGGTGCAGGACGGGCGGCGCTGGGGCTGGATTCCGGCTGAGCGCAGCACGCCGGGACGGCTGCGCGCCCCGCCGGTCTATGCGCCGGCGCTGGTCAGCTTCATCAGCATCGGCATCGGGGGCGCGATCGCGCCGGGCAATGACCGCGGCCGCAATCCGGGGGGGCCGGATGGCCGCGGCTCGGTCGGCTGGGTGCCGCTGGGCGCGCGGGAGGCTTATGTGCCGCCCTACCGGGCGAGCGAGCGCTATGTCCGCGCCGTCAATGTCGGCAACGTCACCAACGTGACGAACATCAATACGGTGACGAACGTCACCACCATCAACAACCTGGCCAACCGCAACGCCGTGACGGTGGTGCCCGCTGCGGCGATGACCACTTCGCGGCCAATCCGGGCGCAGGCGCAGCAGGTCGATCAACGCGCCCTTGCCGGTGCCCGCCGCGAACGGGCGGCCCCGGTGCAGCCGACCACCGGGACGCTTGGCGTGACGCCGGCCGTCGCCCGCCGGCTGGAGCTTCGCGGCCCCGCCACGGCGGTGGTACGCGCCGGCCCGGCGCCTGGCCCTGTCGCCCCGGCGGCCGTGGTGCCGGCCGTGGTCGTGCAGAGTCCGGCGCCGGCGGCCACACCGGCCGAGCCCGGTAGCCGGCGCCCCGGTGGCGGGCGGCCGGAACGGCAGGCGCCCGCGCTGCCGGCGGCGGTGAGCCTGCCCGTGCTGCGCCAGGCCCCGCCTGACGCCCCGCCGCACCCGCAGGCGGTCGCGCCGTCGGTTCCGGTGGCGCCTGCGCTGACGCCGCCGCCGGCCGGGCGCGTGCCCGCGCCACCCGCTGTGTTGCCGCGCGAGGCTGTGCCGGTGCCGCCTATCACGATGCCAGGGCGTCCAGCTGCCCCGGCGCCTCCGCCGCCGCCGCTGGTGGCCGTGCCGGCGCCACCTGTCGCCGTTCCCGTCGTGCCGGCGCGCCCTCTGCCGGCTGACCGGCCGGCCGGAGCAGTTGTCGCGCCGCCGGCCGCCTCCGCGCCGCCGCTGGGTGCCGCCCCCGCGCCGGTGCAGCCATTCGTCGCGCCGGCCGCCCCCGCGGAGGTGGTGGCTCCGCCGGCGCCGCCACGGGTCGCGCCGGGCGCTGCGCCCGCCGTTGTGGCGCCGCTTGCGCCTGTTCCCCCGCCCATCGCCGCGCCGCGTGCCGAACGGCCGCAGCCGCCGGACGCTGCCGG
>CAMCJI010000303.1 GCA_945874805.1 Asaia bogorensis
GGGCCGCCGAACGGGCGGTCGTCACGGACATAGACCCATAATCGCCCGGTTCTGGTTTTGCCCTTGGCCAGCACTGGCACCGTGGTGTCATCCCCATGCAGCCGCTCGGCGGCCAACACATGCGCGCGCAGCAGCGTGACCAGCGGTGCGAGGGTTGCCGAACAGGCCCCCACCCAGTCAGCCAGGGTCGAGACGTCGAGATCGATGCCCTCGCGCGCATAGACCATACTCTGCCGGTTGAGCGGCTGGTGCTGGGCGAACTTGGCATCCAGGATCATCGCCAGCAGGTTCGGCCCGGCCCGGCCGCGCGCAATCGGATGGAAGGGCGCCGGCGGCTGGGTGATCGCCTCGCAGGACCGGCAGGTGAATTTCTCCCGAACCGTCTGCACCACCTTCCATTGGCGAGGGATCACCTCCAGCGTCTCGGTGATGTCCTCGCCGAGCTTGGCGAGCCTGCCGCCGCAACACGGGCAGGCGCAGGGCGATGGCAGCACCACGCGCTCACGCGGCAGATGCGCGGGCAAGGGCGCGCGCACCGGCTTGCGGCGGGTGAAGCCGGACACCTCAGAGCCGCCTGTCGCTGCCACGGCGGCGGCATCCTCGCTTGCCGCGGCTTCCAGTTCCTCGAGTTCCAGCTCCATCTGGTCGATCAGCTTGCGACTGCGCTCCGAGGAGGCGCCAAAGCGGTCATGCCTCAGCTTGGCAATCAGCAGCTTCAGATGCGCCACCATGGCCTCGGCCCCACTGGCACGCGCCTCGGCCTCCCGCCGTGCCGCCTCGGCGCTGACCAGGGCAGCCCGCAGCGCCTCGACATCGGCGGGTGGTGTGGCAGCAGGTTCGGCGCTCGACATGCGGCAAGTGAATCACAATCGCGCCCAGTTGGGTACTAGAGAACTGCGCGTCAGCCAGCCAATTCGGGCCGCCAGGTCCGCAGCGGGTTGCGCCAGTCGATGCCCTCCAGCATGTAGCCCAGCTGCGCCGCCGAGATCGGCACCACGCCATCGGCGGGCGATGGCCAGACGAAGCGGCCCCGCTCCAGGCGCTTGGCATAGAGCGACATCCCCAGCCCGTCATGCCAGAGGATCTTCACCAGATCGCCGCGTCTGCCGCGAAACACGTAGAGATCGCCAGCATGGGGGTCACGCCCGAGGCCCTGCTGAACCTGCAACGCCAAGCCGTTCATGCCGCGCCGCATGTCCGTGCTGCCGGTCGCCAGCCAAACCCGCATACCCGACGGGATCGGGATCATCCGCGCAGCGCGGTCAGCACGCGCCGCAGCGCCGACAGGCTTACCGTCTCATCGACCCGCACCCGCGTGCCACCGGCCAACTCAATCTCAATCATCCCTGCGGTCCGCGGCGCCACCACCCCAGCCGGTGGCGCAGGCACGCGATCCTCACTGATCCGCACCGGCAGAAACCTGGTCTCAGGCGCAAGTGGCGCCGAGCCAGCCATCCGCCGCCAGCGATACACCAGGCTCGGGCAGATGCCGTGCCGTCTGGCCACGTCCTGCACCCGCGCATCCCGATCAAGACACTCCGCTACGACCTGCGCACGCAACGCCGCATCGTGGCGACGACGCCGATCCGCCACTATCTCAATCCGCTGCACCGGATCCAACGTCGTGGCAGCCACAATGGCAGCCTCTCTCTTGCCTCGCATCATGATGCCAAACTCAGCCGCCAGACATCACACACGCAAGGCGGCCCTCACCGGACGCATACGACTCCACTATCGTCCGCGCGCATCAGCATACGGCGGGTAAAAAGGGGGGTCTGAAGCTCGCGCGATCGGCCGCTCGCGGGGCGGCTTGACCACAAAGATCCATGCCGTGGTCGATGCTGTGGGCAATCCGTTGCGGTTTATCCTCACGCCGGGGCAGGCCAGCGACATCACCCAGGCCGCAACTTTGATCGAAGGCCTGCCCGCCGAGCATGTCCTGGGCGACAAGGGTTATGATGCAAAATCGCTACGTGATGCTATCACCGAACAGGGTGCCGTCGCAGTGATCCCGCCCAGAACAACTTCACCCCAGGTTCATTGTGACATCGCCCTATACTGCGAGCGTAATCTGGTCGAGCGCTTCTTCCTCAAGCTCAAGCATTTCAGACGCATCGCGACACGATACGAACAAACGCCGAGAGCCTTCCTCTCAATGCTGTCCATCGTCAGCGCGTTCATCTGGACACGCTGAATGTCAACGCCATCTAGTCGAACGCCGGCACCTCCCGCGCCAGCCCACCGAACAGCTCCAGCATCCGCTCCCGCCACGCATGCATCGCGTCGTCCGCCGCCAGCAGCGCGAACGGGCTGGTGCAGCGCGCCCACTGGAACGCGCCGAACACCGCGTAGTCGGCGTAGTCGGGTTCCGCGCCGCCCATGTAGTCCTGGCAGGCCAGCACGTGGCGCAGCGGCGCCAGCAGGGCGTGGAACTGTGGCAGCTTCTCCTCCCGTCCCGCCGTCACCTGCGCCAGCGTCATGCCGAAGCGCGCCTCGCGGCTGGCGATGAAATATTCGCGCCCGCGCGCGTCCAGCACCGCCGGGATGTCCGACACGATCAGGCGCACGATCGCCGGGTGCAGCACCGCGTTGGTCCAGGCCAGGGTGAAGCGGCGGGCGGCGATGTCGCCCTGGAACAGCGAGGCCGCGTTGGAATAGGCCTCGTCCAGGTATTCGGCGATCGGCGTGGAATCGTGGACCACGCGGTCGCCGTCCACCAGCACAGGCACATTGTCGGTGCCCGCGAAGGCCAGCCGGTCGGTCTCGGTGAACCGCCACGGCACCACATCGGCTTCCAGCCCCTTGTGGGCCAGCGCCATGCGGATGCGCCAGCAATAGGGGCTGAAGCGGCGCGCCGGATCGGCGCCGACGAGTTCGTAAAGCTGTCGCGGCATGGGGGACGTCCTCGTGTCGGCGTGGCGTAACGCGCCGCCCGGTGCTAGCGCTCCAGTATGGACCCAAAGGCAATCGGCACAATGCGCGGGCAGATGTCGTGCACACGAAACTCCACAAGGGGATGTCCCGATCTCTGTTGAAATTGGCCGATCGAGCGCCGCTGACCAAGGACGTTAGGCTACGGCGCTCTGCCATTCAAGAACTGGCTTGATGGTGTGCCTGGGGCCACAAGCGGCCAGTGCGGCCTTGAGCGTCGGAAGTTGGCGATGGGCCTTGCACGTCAAACAGCTTGGCCAGATTGGCAAGCGTCTTCTCACCCTTGATGGCCGCCAACGCCACCTTCGCCTTGAAAACCGGGCTGTGCGTCCGTCGTGTTTGCTTCGTCATGTTCGCTCCTGATCCGCGGCAACATCGCCGCTGTCAGGCAAGAAATCCACCTATCGGGCTGTCCGGATTTCCCGAGCCATCTCTCCCGCCGTCGGTCGTGCTCTTCGCGGGGGTTATGGCTTGTTGGCATATGATAAGGCTAACCCGATTATCATCTGCTCCGACAGTAGCCAGAACCGGCACTGGTCGTGCCCGAAGGACAGGAACCACGATTGGCGGGCACATAGGTTGTGTGTCCATCCGTCGCACAATAGCCCGCGCCGGCATTCGACGTTCCCGATGGGCAAGAGCCACGATCAGAAGGGATGAAGCCTCTGCCAGAGGTCGAACGGCAATAGCCTGAACCCGCACTGCTCGATCCAGACGGGCAAGAGCCATTTTGAGACGGCACCATCGTCTGCGCATCGGCGACGAAGGGCAGTGTCAGCAGGATCGCTATCATCCAACCGAAGCCACGGTTTCCCATTTGGCACCCCTCAAGTTCTATTAAGGTGATGCGGGTTTTCTATCCAGCAAGCGAGCCCCTTGTATGGCGTGACAATCTGGGTGAGCAAACGCGTCAATCAGGATGAGAAACTGGGATCGAAACAGGAACGACGTTGTTCAGTCTAATTATCGCTGGCAAGCCCTAATTTTTGGTTTGATTGTCGTGCAGCGACACGGCTTCGAGATTGTTGATTGTCGCGTGCCCGCCATTGACTTTGTGATGGCGCAGGGCGGCTTTTGCCGGCTTGGGGCCACGGTTGGTAGCGGGCAGAGGCCGACGGCCCTGGGTGAGTCTTGACAGAGCAGGGCGGGCCCTGTTGGCCCACCGCTCAAAGCACCGGAGGCGTGGCGGCCTGCGGCGCGAGTGTGGTAATTCTCTTCATGGCGTTGCTCTCCTTTGAGGATTCGTCACCCCGAGCCTAACGGCTCAAGGCGGGTAACGCCGACCAACCTATCTCAACATCGGGAGGGACATCCCCTTGAACGGGAAGCCGCCGCCACATAACCTGTAACTTAAGCAACGTCGATGCGGCGAATTTCAACAGAGAATGGGACATCCCCCGTTCTGCTCGGTTGGCGCAGACATTGGAAGGGACAGGGACGCCGTGATCAATCAGAACCTCAGCATGTTGGATTTCAGGAATTTACCGCCGGGGCATCAGAGTGCGTTCGGGGACGGGACGGTGAGGGTGGAGACGTTGGGGAAAGGGGTGTCGCTGTTCAAGCTGACCGCGGGGAAGGCACCGAGCGATCCGAAATGGGGGATTACGCCGTGGTGGTCGCCGGTAAAGCCGTTCAAGGAGGATTATGAGGGGGCGTTGGGGCGGTATCAGCAGGCGAAGCTGAACGGCATCGATATGAGCGCGATGGTTCGGTTCATGTCGGCGGTGTGCGTGGATTGGAATGATCTCGACAATTACGTGCAGGTGGAGCTGACGGACGAGTGTCGGGCGTTCTGGGGGACGTTTGCGCCGCAGAAGAAGTTCAACAAGGCGCCGCTGAGCAAGGAGGAGAAGTTCCGTGCGAAGGTCAAGGACTGGCAGGTGAACCGGGGGGCGGAGCTGCCGCCGGATCTAGGGGTGCTGGAGGCGTGGCAGCTTTATGTGCCGAATTTGAAGGAGGCGGATATCAAGCGGAGTAGCGTGATACCGGCGCATGACATGGTGGCGTTGGGGATGGCGTTTGGGTTTGTTTGACGGGTGGCAGCGAAACATCGCCAATAGCGGCAAACGGCGTCGCCGCTCAGCCAACCAGGGCGTTTGCAGCAGTGCCAGCGGCACCCCCGACAGTTCCTGCATCTAGCCTGAATTATGCACGAGGGCTGTCAGACATGGGGACAACCCACTGATCTGATGTAGGATTTGGGTG
>CAMCJI010000304.1 GCA_945874805.1 Asaia bogorensis
GGAAGCGATGCAGCTGCATCTGGATGAGATATCCCGCTACATCACGCCGTGTGCCCAAGCCGTCCTGATCATGGATCGCGCGGGATGGCACACAACCAATGTGCTCGCCATCCCCAAAAATATCACACCGATTTTCCTGCCCTCGAAATCGCCGGAGCTCAATCCCGTCGAAAACATCTGGCAGTACATGCGCGCCAACTGGCTTTCCAACCGCGTCTTCGAAACCTACGACGCCATCATCAAGGCAGCCTGCGAAGCGTGGAACAAACTCATCGCCCTGCCCGATGCCATCAAATCAATTGGCATGCGCGATGGGGCTCACATAAGTCGAAGCATATGACCTCTGGTATCAGTACGCGATCATTGCCCAGACGTGCACCAGCATCAGCGCGCTAGCGGCACAGCCGAGGAAGATATGCGCCGTCCACCATATCTTCAAATAGTGCTCCGAGCGTCGATCGGCAAAGTTCGGGTGCAGCGCGCCAAGGGTGGCCAGGATCAGCAGCAAGCTCGCCAGCAGGACCAGCAGAGTGGCGCGCAGGTTTGCAGCGTGGAGCAGCAGCCCGCCTAGCATCGCGAGGCCGCCGATCTCGTGCCAGCGCCGGTAGCCGGGCGAGGCACCGCCCGCTGCGGCGCGCCGCAGCGGCAGGAGCCACATGCAGAGACAAAGCACTAGAAGTCCGTACCCCGTAACTTGGCGAAACCCGGCACTTGGGCGCCACCAGTCGAAGGCGCTGTTGAGCGCCAGCAGCAAGGTGGCGAAGACGGCTCCGCCCAGGGTCCAGGCCGCGCGTCTATCTAGATGAAACCGCATGCGGCGCTCCCGCGGCAGCGATTAGTCCCAGGAGCGTACGCTCTGATGCGCGGCGCGAGATCGCCGTCATGAAGGTATCGGCGTCGGGCAGGAACAGGCCCTCGGACGGCCATTTACTGCCAATGGTCACCGCCGGGTTAACAAAGTACGCCGCCTTGTCGAGGTAAGACTGGTAAGATTCACGCACCGACTGACGCAGCGCCGCTAGGCGTACGAGCACGTCCTGCGCGCTGACCGTCTCCTCACGGAAGAGCCAAGTCGTGGCACCCATCGGGTCATTCAGAACCCAATTCTGCTTGCTCGATTCCGGATGTTCATTATGGCACGTCACACAACCCGGCGCGCCGGCGGGATCGATGTACATGGCCGTCTGCATGCCGCTGCTCGCATCGACGAAATAGGCTGGTCGACCGTTCGCTTTCATCTCGTTGAAGCGCTGGGTTTGCGGGCCATTGAAGCGGTTTGGGGCGGCGATGGGGAAATCGGAGCCGAGGAACAGCCCCACGCCACTGCCATGGCGCTGCAGCCGGGCGCTCACCTCGCGCAGCAGCAACGCCGGTAGCGGCCCAGCTTCCACACCCGGATTTTTCCACTCCTCGCTGAAGCGCAGCCCGGCGCGCAGACCGGGAGTGACGATCTCGGCATTGAAGATGCCGCGCGCCGCCGCCTGCTCTGCTGCCAGGGCATCGAACAACACCCTCACCGGCAGGCGCTCGCCGGCTGGCGTGGTGGTTTCTGGCAAAGGCATGGGAGCGGTGACGAACAGGTAGATGCCCAATATTGCGAGCAACAGCAAGGTCAGCAAGGGCTTGAACAGCTTCATGGTTTCACCTGTTCTGCGGAGACTGGCCTGCGTGCCGGGCTGCGCACCTCGGTGCCATAGGGCGAGGGGCCGCCGCGGAAATACGAGAGCACATCGGCTTGCGGCACGGCGCGCGACATCTGCGTTGGCACTCGCTGGGTGTGGTTGCCGTGGTAATCGTGGCAAGCCATGCAAGTGTCCCAGCGACCCTGGGTGGTCAGCTCGGCATGCGTCGGCGAAGCCGGCTGCACCAGCTTGTCGGTGGCGAGCTTCATGTCGGCGTGGCAGCTGCTGCAGAACAAGCCGTTGGTTGCCGTCACGCGCCGTCCCTTATGTTCGGCGTGGCAGGAGACGCAGAGGTGCGGCGCAAGGCTGCCTCGCACCTGAGCGTAGCGGGCTTCTAGGAATAGATGCGGCGCATGGTTGTCGCGCAGCCGAGTATGGCAATCAAAGCATTGGGCATTGCCTACCGTCTCATGCCCAAAGGTGGCTCCGCGGCTGCGCTGTCCCAGCCAATGTGCGACTTGCGCTTGCAACTGCTGGCGCGGTGTGCCGGGGGCATTGGCATGGCAGCTCTCGCACTCCAGCCCGGCATGGCCGGTATTAGGCTGACCGGCCGGCAGCAGGTGGTCCAGCGCTGAGGAACCGAAGAAGGCCAGCAGTAGCATGGTCGCGAGGGCCAACCCGGCCCAGTAAGCGCGGCCGATGAAGCCGGCGCGCCGGCTCGGCGTGGCCATTGTAGCGACCGACGGCAATCCGGCCTGCACGAAGCGGTCTTCGTGGATGCGCTCTGGCGGCACGCCCGCGGCTCCCAGCACCTCCAGCACCGCGTCCATATAGGCAGTCGGACCACAGACATGGAACGCCGCGCCCGGAAAATGGTCGAGCAGTGTCGTGACTTCCTTCGGTCCCAGTCGGCCTCCACTGGCGGTCTCGCGCGCCTCCAACGTCACTCGCCCATCGCGCTCGGCATGGCCGGCGAGTTCGCCCAGAAAAGCCATCTGCTGCGCCCGGCGGCCAGAATAGTCCACATGAACCCGCACTGGCGCAGCCTGCGCAATGGCAGCGCGGACGATTGCCAGGGCGGGGGTGACGCCGATACCAGCGACCAAGCAGACCGTCGGCCGATCCGACGGCACCCAGACTGCGGTGCCGCGCGGCGGCGCGATCCGCAGCTCCTTCTCCGCCAGCGGGCCCTCGAACAGCCAACGCGAGAACACGCCCAGCGGCTCCCGCTTGACCGCGATCTCAAGTTCCGAGCCTTCGCCCGGTGCCGACGTGATCGTGTAGTTGCGGCTGACCCAAACCTCGTCGATCCGTCCGGAGATGATGAGGTGCTGACCGGTCTGCCATTGCAGCCCGCCGGCCATGTCGGGCCGCAGGCGGAAGCTCCGCACGTCCTCGGTCTGTGGTGCCGCCTCAGCCGAGACCGGGATCCACTCGGACTGGCCAAGCATCGCCAACACCGCGGGCTCGCAGCCGCCACATACACTGCCGCACCCGGTCATGCGGCGTAGGCTGTCGAAGCTTTCGTGGCCGGCTGCGATCAGGTCGCGCAGCGTATGCGCCTTGATCTGCATGCAGTAGCAAACCGTCTCCTCAGCCGATTGCCCCGCCGGCATGCGCGCCAAGGCCAGCCGGCCGGTGCGGGCAAAGCTAAGGAAGGCCTCGGGGTCAAGCGCGGTGCCGTCGACCGCGCCTTCCAGTAGGAAGGGCAGATCGGCCCAGATGCCGACACAGACGATGCCGACCACCCGCCCCGCGGCTGTCAGTTCGAGGACCCTTTGCTGGCCCCGGCTGCCCGCCCGGTCGGCGTCGCTCCAGCGGTGCGTCGTCGCGGTGGCCGGCTCGGCCAGATCGCGCAGCCGGAAAGCCCGCAGGGCCGGCACCCAGGTGGTGAGGATCCGACGCCCATCAGCCAGCTGGTAAAGCCGCTCGATACTGTTGTTGACGCCTTGGCGGCCGACATAATTGAAGGAGACGCCGCGATTGGGCAGCCGGTAAACAAAATCAAGCCCGGCGAACATGTCGCGCAAATCGCTGGACTGGGCGTAAAGGTCGGCGAAGTCCTCCCGCGCCACCTTGATGGCGGCGGCATTACCGAGGGCGCGCACGCTGGCTGAGCGTGGCTGATTGCGGATGATCCCCGCCTCACCGAACACTTCGCCTACGCCAAGTTCAGTGATGGTGATCTCGGGTGTGGCATCCCGGTAGACGGCGAACCGACCAGCGGTGATGAAATAGGCGGCATCGGCAGGGGCGCCCTCCTGGAACACCACATCGCCGGTGCCGAAGGCCACCGACTGCGAGGGATCCGGCGGATGCACTTGGCAGAGTGCCCGGAAGATCTGCGAGCGGCGGCGCAGGTTCTCCTGCTCGCGTTCGGTGGCTCGTTCGCGCAGCCTGCGATGCAGATCCTCCTGCCCAGCCAGCCAGACCAGGAATTTCGCCCCGGGGAACCGCAGCAGGCGCGCCTTGCCGATCGCGCGGGCACTGCCGGAACGCTTCCCGGGCTGTTTGGCGGCGAAGAGGTAGTGTTCGCCCAGCAACTCGCCCCGCTCCAGCGTCGCCAGCACCAGCTCGCTGCCATCAGGACGGCTGAGGAAGACTGCAACATTGCCGCTGGCTATCAGGTAGACCGCATCGCCCAAGTCACCAGCCAGGAAGAGGGTCTGCCCGTCGGTAAGTTCTACCGGGCTGCCGTTTGAGAGCAATTGTTGCCATGATCCTGACGAAACCTGGCGTAGCAAATCACTGTCGATGATTCCGTCAGCTTCGGCGAAGCGAAGGGTCATGTTCGAGCTTTTTCTTGGGCCTCACCTAGTGCGTGGTTCGGCCGGGGAACAGCTATGCGTAGAATTTAGACGATATCGCCCAACTGAAGGGTATCTTGTCAATGACCTTGCCTCCGGAAAACGTCTCCCAAGGCTGAATTTGTATGATCAGCTTTGTAGGGCATGGGGGACTGAAAGGGTTTTCACAATGGTGAAGCGGGAGAAGCTGGGGGAAGCGCCTGCTTCTCATTAAACCTGTTGCGAAAGTCTGTGGCCTATTTCGACCACCAGTTCGTGGCACCGGACCACTCTGTCGTGCTTTTCAGAATGGCATGAACTCCGATTCGATGTTCACCAGCCCCGCGATGATCGACGTTTTGGTGTGATGGGTGTCGCGCGGGTTGCGGACGGCTGTCAGCGCGCAGCGGCATCATCAGGCTGCACATAACCAACCATGCCGTCGCCGCGCCGCCGAATTCGATTCAATACTCGACTCGAATTTGGTAAACTTCAGCCATGACCAAGCCAGCCCCGACCTCCACGCCCGATAGGCCCAAGCACGCGGGCGGGAGGCCCACAAACTACCGCCCCGAGCACGGTGAGCAGATGATTGCGGCCATGTCGACGGGGCTGTCGTCAGAAGCTGCCGCAGCAAGTATCGGGTTCTCCAACCGCGCCCTGCACGAGTGGCAACAGAAGCACGAAGAGTTCCGTAGCGCCATCCAGGAGGGCCGCCAGAGG
>CAMCJI010000305.1 GCA_945874805.1 Asaia bogorensis
GAGTCCCGCCGCCTGCGGGCCGCAGCCGCCATCGAGAGTCTGCGCCAGCGCATCGAGGGCCAGCAGTTCGACCCCGATTCCAGCGACGATATCGAGGTGACGTGGCAGGAGCTGCAACAGGTCGTTGCCGAATACCGCTCCATCGAGGCGCAGCAGGCCGCCCTGGTCGTGCGCGCGCCCTTCGCCGGCGTGCTGACCGACGTGCCGACCACCCTGCGGCCGGGCACCATGCTGCCGCGCCGCGAGCCGCTCGGCCTGCTGCTCGATCCCACGTCGATCGAGGTCGAGGCCTATATTCCCGAGGCGGAGCTGTCCCGCCTCACCCCGGGCGCACGCGCGCGGTTCCTGCCGGATGACGAGGGCGCGCCGGTCGATCTGGTGCTGACCGAGCTTGCGCCGGCCGCCGCGCAGGTGCTGGAGGCGCGCGACCTCGCCTCGATCCACGGCGGGCCGGTGGCAGCGCGGCGGGATGCGGGCGGGCGGCTGATCCCGGAGGGTGCGATCTACCGCGCGACTTTGCGGTCGGCCGGCCCGCAGCAACCGCCGCTGCGGCGCCTGCGTGGCACGGTGCAGATCGAGGCGGAGCCGATGGCGCCCCTCACCGCTTTCCTGCGCCGCGCCGCGGGCGTGCTGGTTCGCGAATCCGGGCTGTAGCCCTCAGCAGGCGTTGCCGCGGAGAGAGTACCCGGAGACCTTGCCCGCGGCGACCTCGAACGTCGTCTCGCACACGAATTCGACCGCCTGCGGCGGGGCTGCCGCGTAGCCATAGCCGAAGCCGTAGCGTGGCCCGAACGGTCCGTAGGGGATTATCGGCGGCCCCGGGACGAAATCCACCCGCCGGTTCTCATAGACGATGAAGCGCCGCCCGCCGGCATCCACCGCCCGGGTGGGCACCCCCACCTGACGCACCAGATCGGCCTCGTTCTGGCCGATGAACTGGCCCAGATAGGCCTCGCGCTCGGCGATCCGCTGGCCGTTGTCGCAGCCGGCGAGGGCGAGCAGGGCGATGAGCATCAGCGGCAGGCGCATGGCATGGTTCTCCTATCGGTCGCGCATACCCACATGGTGTGGCAGGATCACGGCAACCAGAGCACCTGCTCGATCCGCTCCGCCCCGCTGGCCAGCATCGCCAGCCGGTCGAACCCCAGGGCGATGCCCGCGCAGGGGGGCAGGCCATGTTCCAGGGCGGCGAGGAAGTCCTCGTCCATCGGCCAGTCGGTCGCGCCGTTGAGGGCGTGGCGGCGGGCGCGGTCGGCCTCGAAGCGGTCGCGCTGCTCTGCCGCATCGGTCAGTTCCACAAACGCGTTGGCCAGTTCCATGCCGCAGGCGAACAGCTCGAACCGCTCGGCCCCGCGCGGATCGGCCGGGTCCCGCCGCGCCAGCGCCGCCTGCTCCGCCGGCCAATGCGTGAGGAAGCACGGCCGCTCCTGGCCGATCGCAGGCTCGATGCGGCCGAGCAGGAGGCGGAAGAACAGGTCCTCCCATGTCTCGCCCTCGCGCTGCCGGGTGCCCGACTGCGCCGCCAGCGCCGCTGCATCGCCGGCCGTGGCCAACACGTCCGCCCCGGTGTGGCGGGCAAATGCCTCCGCCACTGTCAGACGCTCAAACTCCGCGAGATCGACCGTCATCCCCCGGCAGGTCACCACGGGCGGCAGCACCGCGCGCAAAAGCGCCTCCGTCTCGTCCATCAGGTCGTCCAGAGTCCCGTCCGGCCGGTACCATTCCAACATGGTGAACTCCGGCGCGTGCAGGGCGCTGCCCTCCGCATTGCGCCAGACCCGGGCGAGCTGAAAAATCCGACCAGCCCCCCCGGCCAGCAGCTTCTTCATCGCGAATTCCGGCGAGGTATGCAGCCGCAGCGGCGTCTCGGTGCCGTCCGGATCGATGCGCTTGGTAGCAAAGGTCGCCAGATGCACCTCCTCCCCAGGCGTCGGCACGGCGTAGGGGGTTTCCACCTCGGCATAGCCGCGCGCCGCGAAGAAGGCCCGCGTCGCCTGAGTCAGCAGGCCACGCCGGCGCAAGTGGGGCAGGCGGGCCGCCAGGCGGTCCGGGCGCCAGGGGGGGATCACGGGTGGGCTTCGCGGGAGGAAGCAAAAATCTTCTTTTTTGGAAAAAAGAAGCAAAAAATTTTTATCAGGGCTTCGCCGATAAGGCGGAAAGCCGGCGAAGCCATAAAATCCCTCCGCATCAAAACCCCACTTCGTGAGAACGGCACCCACCAACGAATAAAGTTTTTTTGCTTCTTTTTGTTCACAAAAAGAAGACTTCCCTTTCCCTACTGAGGCAACCGCAACAACCGCCCCTCTGCCACCACAACGGCTCCACCGCCGATGGAGATGCCCGTCACCAGCCCGCCCACGCGTGTCGCCGTCGCGCGGATCAGGCTTGGCCGGCCCATTTCCACCCCTTGGGTGATGGCGATGGCCTGCGTGCCCTCCGGCCCTGGCAGGCTGCCTGCGAGCCCCGCGGCGGCGGAGCCGGTGGCGGGGTCTTCGCTGACGCCCATGCCCGGCGCGAACAGGCGCGCGTGCACCTGGCCCTCGCCCGTCACGGCGTAGAGATACACGGCATGCGCTCCCAGGCGCGGCGCGATCGCCCGCCAGAGGTCCAGCCGCAGCGCCGCTGACGCGACGGCCGAGCGGTCCGGCAGGGGGGCGTAGAGGAAGGAGGTGCCGTAGCCGCCCTCGAACGCCGCACCAGCCAGGGCCGGCACGCCAAGGGCCGCTGCGATCTCGGCCGCCGGCACCGCCACCGCGGCGATCTCCGGCGCGCCATCGCGGTAGAAGGTCGCGCTGTCTGCGCCCACGTCCACCCGCACCGGCCCCACGCCGATTTCCAGCACGACCTCGCCGCCCGCAATCCGCCCCAGCGATTTCAGCACGATAGAGGTGCCGACGATCGGATGCCCCGCAAATGGCAACTCCCGCCCCGGCGTGAAGATGCGCATGGCAAAGCGCCCTGGGGCGCTGCCGGGGGTGACGAAAGTGGTCTCCGAGAGGTTCATCTCCCGCGCGATCGCCTGCATCTGCGCGCTCGTCAGACCGGCGGCATCGGGGAAGACGGCCAGCGGGTTGCCGCCGTAGGGGCGGTCGGTGAACACATCTGCGACGTGGTATTCGAACAGCGGCATGGCGCGCTCCGGGTTGCCTCGCAAGCAGGATGCGCCACCAGCCCGCTCCGTGCCAAGCCCTCTGGCCAGCCCCCGCGCGCTTGCCGATCCCGCCGGGGCGGTCTAGACACCGCGCGTTTGTGAAACATGCCGAGAGTGAGAAGATGAAGCAGCAGGCCAACCTGATTCGTGCCGGCCAGGTGATCGAGCATGAGGGCCAGCGCTGGACCGTGCTGAAGCAGCAGATCATCACCCCCGGCAAGGGCGGCGCCTTCATCCAGGTTGAGATGCGCAATCTCAAAACCGGCAACAAAACCAACGAGCGCTGGCGCACCGCCGATACGGTCGAGCGCCTGCAGACCGACAATAAGGAGTTCACCTACTCCTACACCGACGGCGAGAACCTCGTCCTGATGGACCCGGAGACCTTCGAGCAGTTCATGATCCCGGTCGGGCTCCTCGGCGAACAGGCCCCGTTCCTGCAGGACAACATGATCCTCGTCGTCGATCTGGTCGAGGGCGACGCCGTCGGCGTGCACCTGCCGCAGACCGCCATCCTGGAGATCGTCGAGGCCGACCCGGTCGTCAAAGGCCAGACGGCATCGAGCAGCTACAAGCCGGCCCGCCTGTCCAACGGCGTCAAGGTGCAGGTGCCGCCCTTCATCGAAGCCGGCGAGCGCATCGTCGTGCGCATCGAGGATTCCACCTACGTCGAGCGCTTCAAGGGCTGATCCCCCGGGCCGGACGCAGGCACGCCTAGGCTCTCACTTCCACTTGCGTTTTCCCAAGGTCCCACTCCCCGATGGCCCAGCACCTCTCCCCGCACATGACGGTGATGCAGAACGCCTGCCAGCGCGCATCCAAGCGCCTGCTGCGCGACTTCGCCGAGGTGGAGCAGTTGCAGGTCAGCGTCAAAGGCCCCGGCGACTTCGTCAGCCAGGCCGATATCCGCGCCGAGCAGTCCCTGCGCGACGATCTCTCCAAGGCGCGGCCCGGCTATGCCTTCATGATGGAGGAATCCGGCGTCTCGGGCAGCGAGAACTGGACATGGCGCTGGGTGGTGGACCCGCTGGACGGCACCAGCAACTTCCTGCACGGCATCCCGCACTGGGCGATCAGCATCGGCCTCGAGCGTCGCCTGCCGGACGGCACGATCGAGACGGAGGCCGGCTGCGTCTATGCCCCCTGCACCGATGAGATGTTCTGGGCCGAAAAGGGCAAGGGCGCCTATCTCAACGAGCGCCGCCTGCGCGTCTCCGCCCGCCGCGAGATGAAGGAATCGATGTTCGCCACCGGCATCCCGTTTGCCGTGGTCAGCCCCGCCCGTCGCCTCGCCTTTGCCCGCACGCTCGGCAAACTGATGCCGGAAGTCGCCGGCATCCGCCGCTTCGGCGCGGCGGCGCTGGATCTCGCCTGGGTCGGCGCCGGCCGCTACGAAGGGTTCTGGGAGCTTGGGCTGAAGCGGTGGGACATGTCGGCCGGGCTGCTGATCGTCCGCGAGGCCGGTGGCTACGCCACCGACCCGCAGGGCGCGGACCCGCTGGAGTCCGGCGACGTGGTGGCCGCCAACACGTATATGCACCCGATCCTCAAGGCCGCCGTCGCCGATGGCGTGGCCGCCGCCAGCGCGCTTGGGGCATAGCGCGCACGGGTTCCACCACAGGTTCCATTGAGCAGGTGCAGCACATCGGCTAAGCTACGCCATCCATGAAAACCCTCCCGTATCTCGCTGCGCTGCTGATGCTGACGGCGCTGCCGGCTTCGGCACAGGTCAGCACCGACACGCGCGCCCTCGACCCGCTGGCGCCCCCCGCCACCGCCGCGCCAACCCCGGCCCCCCGCCCCGCCCCCCCGCCCGCCCGTCGCCCGCCGCCGGTGGCCGCCAAACCGGCCGAACCGCCGGCCGCGCCGCTGCCGACCATGCCGGTGTATGCCCCGGTCGTGCCGGTGATCCCGCCGCCGATCGCCGTCCCCGCCCGCCCCACGCCCCCGCCCGGCCCGCTG
>CAMCJI010000306.1 GCA_945874805.1 Asaia bogorensis
GTCGAGCTCGGCGGCCGTCAGCGCCAAAGCAAAGCCGACGCCGAGGATGGCGATGTAGCTGACCTGCTTGGCAATCCCCATCATGTTGTGCCAGGCGAGAAAATTCGGCGCGAAGGCGGCGAAGGCGGCAAACACGCACAGGGCCGCGAAGGCCGTGCCGTAGCGGGCGATCCAGTCGCGCTGCGTGGCGCTCATAGCGCGGCCAGCGCCTGGGCGAGGGGCAGGCAGGCGGATTGCGCCTGCTTGTAGGCGGTGTAGAGCGCCTCGTGGCGCGCCCGCTCGGCGGGGCGGGGGTTGAAGGTCTCGGTATCCTGGCTGGCGGCGGACTGAGCTTCGGCGAGGCTCGCGTAGCGGCCGAGGCCGGTCCAGGCGACCAGCGCTGCGCCGAGCACGCCGGGTTCGGCGGTGCCGGCGCGCTGCACCGGGCAGCCGAGCACATTGGCGCGGATGCGGCACCACAGGTCGGATCGGGCGCCGCCACCGGTCAGCAGCAGCCGGGAGAAGCCGAGGCCGCCCAGCAGGTCGCGGTCGGCGAAGGCCACGCCCTCCATCACCGCGCGGGCGAGCTCGGGCGGGCCGTGCCGGCGGTCCAGCCCGATGAAGGCGCCGCGCGCCTGCGGTTGCCAGGTCGGCGCGCGCTCGCCGGACAGGGCCGGGAGGAACAGCAGCGGCGGGGCGCCAGCGTCGGCGCTGGCGGCCATGGCGGCGACCGAGTCCGCACCAGGCATGCCGAGGAACTCGGCGAGCCATTCCAGGCAGTCTGCCCCCGCGCCGGAGGGGCCGCCGGTGTGGAACAGGCCCGGCCCCCAGGGCAGCGTGACCAGGCCGGGAGATTCCAGCGGCTCATCGGCCAGCACGCCGGCGGCGTCCGTGGTGCCGGAGACGATATAGGCATCCCCCGCCCGGCCGGCGCCGGCGCCGATGCTGGCGCACCACGTGTCCATCGCGCCGATGAACACCGGCAGGCCGTCCAGCGCCGGCAGGTGGCGAACGGTGCCGAGGCGGTCGGTCGGCGCGAGCAGAATCGGGATCAGCCCTGCATCGATGCCGGCGCGGCGGAAGGGGGCGAGGTCGCGCACCCGGCCTTTGCGGTCGAGCGCCCAGGCGTTGCTGATGCGGTCGGCGGCAGCCTCGCCGGTCAGGCGCAGGCCCAGCCAGTCCTTCGGTTGCAGCACCATGCGGGTGGCGGCGAAGCCTTCGGGGTCGGTGCGGCGGACATAGGCGAGGCGGGCGATGGGGTGGAAGGCGGTCATCTCCGTCCAGGTGCCGCGCGCCGCCGCGGCGAGGGCGGCCGCGTCCTCGGTGGCGCGGCCGTCCGGGAAGCACAGCGCCGGGCGGACGGGCATGCCGGTTTCGTCGGTGAAGACCTGGGAGCGGGTGAAGCCGGAGAAGGCGACGGCGCGGGCGGTCGTCAGATCGAGTTCGCCCAGCAGATCGAGCAGCGCCCGCCACCAGTCCTCCGGCTCCGCCTCCGCCTCGATGCGGTGGCGGCGGGCGGCGAGCGCGGCGATTCGGCCATCGGCAGTGACGAGGCCGGCGCGCAGCGAGGTGCCGCCGAGATCGATTCCCAGAACATGGTCCATCGCCGAAGGGTAGCAGGCGGGCGGCGAAGCGGAAGGGGCGGCGCTACCGGTAGCCGCGGCCCGTCAGGCAGGCGGCGCGCTCCTTGTCGAAGCCGGCCTGTTTGGCGCTGGCCTCCGAGCGGGCCTTCATCGCGGCGGCGGCGGCACCGGTGGTGGCGCTGGAGGTCATGCTGCCGGTCAGCGCGCCAGTGGCAGCACCCACGGCCGCCCCTTTGGCGGCGCTGGAGATCAGGCCCGGCGGCGGGTTCGCGGGGTCGTAGCCGCTGGCCTTGGTGGCCTGGGCTTCGCACTCCCGCACATCGCGGGCCTGCTGGGCGGCATCCTGGCCCTTCAGCGGGCGCACCTCGCCCGCCGCCAGCGCGGGGCTGGCGAGCAGGACGAGGATTGCGGCAAGGCGCCTCACCGGCGGCGGAGCTGGGTCACGTCGCGCACCGCGCCGCGCGACGCGGAGGTGGTGAGTGCCGCGTAGGCCTTCAGCGCGGTGGTGACGTTGCGCTTGCGCGGCTGCGGCTGCCAGGCGTCGTGGCCCTTGGCCTCCATCGCGGCGCGCCGTTCGGCCAGCACCGCGTCGCTGACGGCGACGTTGATGCTGCGGGCGGGGATGTCGATCACGATCAGATCGCCGTCCTCGACCAGGCCGATGGTGCCGCCCTCGGCCGCCTCGGGGGAGCAATGGCCGATCGACAGGCCGGAGGAGCCGCCGGAGAACCGGCCGTCGGTCACCAGCGCGCAGACTTTGCCCAGGCCGGTCGATTTCAGGTAGCTGGTGGGATACAGCATCTCCTGCATGCCCGGCCCGCCCTTCGGGCCCTCGTAGATCACCAGCACCACGTCGCCGGGCTTGATGCGCTTGTTGAGGATGGCGGTCACCGCGTCGTCCTGGCTTTCGAAGATGCGGGCGGGGCCGGAGAACTTCAGGATCGCGGCATCGACGCCGGCGGTCTTCACGATGCAGCCCTCCTCGGCGATGTTGCCGAACAGCACGGCCAGGCCGCCATCCTTCGAGTAGGCGTGTTCGAGGTCGCGGATGACGCCGCCGGCGCGGTCGGTGTCCAGCTCATCCCAGCGGGAGGACTGGCTGAACGCGGTCTGGGTCGGCACGCCGCCCGGGGCAGCGCGGAAGAAGGTCTCCACCCCCGGCGAGGGGCTGGCCGCGATGTCCCATCCCGCCAGCGCCTCGCCCATTGTTTTCGCGTGGACAGTGCCGCAATCGGCGTGCAGCAGGCCGGCGCGGTTGAGCTCGGCGAGGATGGCCGGGATGCCGCCGGCGCGATGCACGTCCTCGACATGCACATCCTGCACCGAGGGGGCGACCTTGCAGAGCACGGGGACGCGCCGCGAGAGGCGGTCGATGTCGGCCATGGTGAAGGGCACCTCGCCCTCCTGCGCCGCGGCAAGCAGATGCAGCACGGTGTTGGTGGAGCCGCCCATCGAGATATCGAGCGTCATCGCGTTTTCGAAGGCGTTGAAGTTGGCGATGGAGCGGGGCAGCAGGCTCATGTCGTCCTGCTCGTAGTGGCGCTTGGTGATCTCGACGATCAGGCGGCCGGCCTCCTCGAACAGGGCCTTGCGGTCGGAATGGGTGGCCAGCACGGTGCCGTTGCCGGGGAGTGCCAGGCCGAGCGCTTCGGTGAGGCAGTTCATGGAATTGGCGGTGAACATGCCCGAGCAGGAGCCGCAGGTGGGGCAGGCCGCGCGCTCGATGGTGGCAACTTCCTCGTCGGAGTATTTTTCGTCTGCCGCGTAGATCATGGCGTCGATCAGGTCGATCGAGCGCTTGTGGCCCTTGAGCTCGATCTTGCCGGCCTCCATCGGCCCGCCGGAGACAAACACGACGGGGATGTTCAGGCGCATGGCGGCCATCAGCATGCCCGGGGTGATCTTGTCGCAGTTGGAGATGCAGACCATCGCGTCCGCGCAGTGGGCGTTGACCATGTATTCCACGGCGTCCGCGATCAGCTCGCGCGAGGGCAGGGAATAGAGCATGCCGTCATGCCCCATGGCGATGCCGTCATCCACCGCGATGGTGTTGAATTCCTTGGCGATGCCGCCGGATGCCTCGATCTCTCGGGCGACGAGCTGGCCGAGGTCCTTGAGGTGGACATGGCCGGGGACGAACTGGGTGAAGCTGTTGACGACAGCGATGATCGGCTTGCCGAAATCGCCGTCCTTCACGCCGGTGGCGCGCCAGAGGCCGCGGGCGCCGGCCATGTTGCGGCCGTGGGTGGTGGTGCGGGAGCGATATGCGGGCATGTGGGATCCTCCGATTCCCGGATTTGTGCCGTGAACGGCCGGGTCTGTCCATGATCCGCTGCTGGCGACAGGGTTGCGGATTGGCGTTACGATCAGTGATGCAGCGCAGATCGCTTCTTCTCGGTTTGGGAGCCACCGTGATGTCGGGACCGGCAGCTTTGGCGGAGACTGGGTTCGCACCCGATCTGGGCGAGAAGTTCGCCGCCGGGTTGCGGTCCGGGCTGTTGCGCGATGTGCATAGCCTGCTGGTCGCGCGGCGGGGGCGAGTGGTGCTGGAATACTACGGGGCGGGGCCGGACGAGGCCTGGGGGCGGCCGCTGGGGCCTGTGCAGTTCGGTCCGGAGGTGCTGCATGACCTGCGCTCCGTCAGCAAGAGCATCATCGGGCTGCTGTACGGGATCGCGCTGGCGCGCGGGCTGGTGCCGCCGCCGGAGGCGCCGCTGCTTGCGGCCTTCCCGGCCTACGCCGACCTGGCAACGCCGGAGCGGACGGGGCTGCGCGTGGTGCATGCGCTGACGATGACGATGGGCACCGCCTGGGATGAGTGGTCCATTCCCTACACCGATCCGCGCAACAGCGAGATTGCGATGGAGAATGCACCGGACCGGCTGCGGTTCATCCTCGGTCAGGCGGTGGTGCGGCCGCCGGGGCAGGCATGGACCTATTCCGGCGGGGCGGTGGCGTTGCTGGCGGCGCTGATCGAGCGGGGCAGCGGCAGGCGGCTGGAGGATTTCGCGCGGGAAGCGCTGTTCGATCCGCTCGGCCTTGGGCCGGTGGAGTGGGCAGTGGGGCGGGATGGTGTGGCCTCGGGCGCGTCCGGCGCCAGGATGCGGCCGCGCGATCTGCTGCGGCTGGGTCAGATGGTGGTGGCGGGCGGGGTCTGGCAGGGGCGGCAGGTGGTGCCGAGGGCGTGGATCGAGGCCTCCACCGAGCGGGCGACGCAGACGGAGGATGGTCTGGGCTATGGGCGGCTGTTCTTTCTCGGCGAGGCGCCGGTGCGGGGCCGGCCGGCGCCGTGGAGTGCGGGCTTCGGCAATGGCGGGCAAAGGTTGTGGCTGATGCCCAAGGCCGAGCTGGTGGTGGTGGGATTTTCTGGCGCCTACAACCAGCCCGACAGCTGGATCACCCCCCTGCGCATCTGGCGAGAGATCGTCCTAGCCAACCTGCTGGACTCTTAATAGACCTGTTGCGTAAGTCGGGCCACTTCGTCGCGGAGACGGCTTGAAATCAGGGGATTCCCAGATCACGGGTCGATAGGATTCATATGG
>CAMCJI010000307.1 GCA_945874805.1 Asaia bogorensis
CCCTTGAGTCATGGGTCCAGGGGCCGCTGCCCCTGGCGGGGGTCGAGGGGCGGAGCCCCCCGCCTTGCCTGCCTACGGTGCGTTCCGCCCCAGCGCTTCGGGGTTGACGCAGTAGCCGGGGTCGAGGCGGCCGTCGAAGTATTCGATCAGGTTGGCGGCGGCCCGGCGGGACATTTTGGCGTAGCATTCCAGCGGGGCGGCGGCGTTGTGCGGGGCGAGCACGACGTTGGGGAGTTTGAACAGCGGGTTGGCGGGGTCCGGTGGTTCCTGCACCAGCACGTCCACTCCGGCCGCTTCGATGACGCCGGTGGCGAGTGCGTGGGCCAGGGCGGCTTCGTCCACCAGGCCGCCGCGGGCGGTGTTGATCAGCCAGGCCGAGGGCTGCATGTGGGCGAGGAAGGCTGCGTCCACCATGCCGCGCGTGGCGTCTGACAGAGGCAGGTGCAGGCTGATGACGTCGGCTTCGGCGACGGCTGCCATCAGGTCCGGTGCGGGGATGTGGCCGTCGGCGGCGATGCGGGGCACCGGGAAGGCGGGGTCGTGCACCATCACCCGCATGCCGAAGGCGGTGCAGAGCTTGGCCACGCGGGTGCCGATGCGGCCGTAGCCGACGAGCAGGATCGTGCGCTCGGAGAGTTCGTGCATCCGACGGCCGGACTGCACCATCCAGGTGCCGGCCCGCACGGAGGCGTCCATCTCCAGCGTGCGGCGCGCGGTGGCGAGCAGCAGCATCATCGTGTGCTCGGCGACGCTGAGGTCGTTGGCGCCGTTGACCACACCGACGGTGACGCCGGCGCGGGTGCAGGCGGGGATGTCCAGCGTGTCGAAGCCGACGCCGAAGCGGCTGATTATTCGCAGCTTGGGGGCGGAGGCGACCAGTTCGGCGCTGACCTTTTCCAGCCCGACCATGATGCCATCGGCATCGCCGATCGCGGCGGCGAGTTCCTTCTGCAAGGGCGGGCCGCGGAATTCCTGGCTGAGAAAGACGGTCTCGATATCCGGCCGGGCGGCCAGCATTTCCATCGCCGTGGGGTGCAGGGCGCGGCAGAGAACGAGTTTTGGCATGCGTTTGCCTCCGGTCAGTGTTCTTTCGCCGATGCTTGCACCAATCCGCCCGCCCGACTAGCTTGCCGGGATGGTTGCAGACGCGCGCATCGTTGCCCTGCCTGCCGGCGCCGCTGCGCCGGCCCACGCACGCGCGCTCCTTCTCCTTCGACTTACCCGCCCCTGGGCCTGACGCCGCGCGCCCAGCGCCGGCATCGCTCAGGGGGATCACCCGGAGCGCCTGCACGCTCCCGCGGGACGAGCATCGAAAAATACCGAGGACGCCAGCCATGACCATCAACCATCCGAATTTCGGCGAGATGACCGACGATCGCGTCATCATCTTTGACACCACCCTGCGCGACGGTGAGCAGTCGCCCGGCTTCTCCATGAACCTCGCCGAAAAGCTACGCATGGCCGAGGCGCTGACCGATCTGGGCGTGGACGTGATCGAGGCCGGGTTTGCCATCGCCTCCCCCGGCGATTTCGAGAGCGTGCATGAGATCGCGCGCACCACCGGCCAACGGGCCGATGCGCCGGTGATCGCCAGCCTCTCGCGCTGCAACCGGGCGGACATCCTGCGCGCCGCCGAGGCACTGGTGCCGGCCCGCCGGCCGCGCATCCACACCGTCATCGCCACCTCCGCCCTGCATATGGAGCACAAGCTGCGGATGACGCCCGAGCAGGTGCTGGAGAGCATCACCGACAACGTCACCCTCGCCCGCCAGCACACCGACGACGTGGAATGGTCCGCCGAGGACGGCAGCCGCAGCGATGACGACTTCCTCTGCCGCGCGGTCGAAGCCGCGATCAAGGCCGGAGCAACGACCATCAACGTGCCGGACACCGTCGGCTACGCCCTGCCGGCCGATATCACCCGCATGTTCACCATGCTGCGCACTCGCGTGCCGGGCGCCGAAAAGGTGATCTTCTCCGCCCACAACCACAACGACCTGGGGCTCGCAGTTGCCAACACGCTGGCCGCTTTGCAGGCCGGCGCGCGGCAGATCGAATGCACCATCAACGGCATCGGCGAACGCGCCGGCAATGCCGCGCTGGAAGAAGTGGTGATGGCCATCCGCACCCGGCCGGACGTGGCGGGCTGTAAGCCGCGCGTCATCACCGAAAACATCCTGAAAACCTCGCGCCTGCTGGCCACCATCACCGGCTTCGACGTGCAGCCGAACAAGGCGATCGTCGGGCGCAACGCCTTCGCCCATGAAAGCGGCATCCATCAGGACGGCATGCTGAAGAACGCCAAGACCTACGAGATCATGACCCCGCAATCCGTCGGCTGGCAGCGGTCCAACCTGGTGATGGGCAAGCATTCCGGCCGCGCTGCCTTCCGCGACAAGCTGCGCACGCTGGGCTACGGCGAGGTCGGCGACAACAAGCTGAACGACGCCTTCCGCCGCTTCAAGGACCTCGCCGACCGCAAGAAGGTGGTCTATGACGAGGACATCGTAGCCCTGGTCGATGACGAGGTGATGCGCGACAACGACCGCATCCGCTTCGTCTCCCTCGAAGTCCGCTCCGGCAGCAAGGGCCCCGCCCACGCCGCGATGGAACTCGAGATCGACGGCCTAACCGCCACCGCCGAGGCCGAAGGCGACGGCCCGGTGGACGCCACCTTCAAGGCGATCCGCGCCCTGTTCGCCCACGAAAGCACCCTGCTGCTCTACAGCGTCGGCGCCGTCACCGAAGGGACCGACGCCCAGGCCCGGGTAACCGTCAGGTTGCAAGAAGACGGCAAGATGGTGGACGGCCAGGGAGCGGACACCGACACCATCGTCGCCTCCGCGCGGGCCTATATCCACGCGCTGAACAAGTTGCTGGTCAAGCGCACCCGCACCGCGCCGGAGGCGCTGTCGGCCTGACCCGGCGGACGGCGGCTACCTGCGCCGCCGCCGCGCTGCCAGTGCCGCAGCCGCGACGGCGAGCAGGCCGCGCTGCAGGCCTGGTCGGTCGCGGGCAAGAACTCACTGTGAGTTTGCCCCACGGTATGAACCCCGTAACCGCATCAGCCTTGGCGCCCGCCCGGCCCGTGCTACCGGCACAACCATCTCGCCGAGCCCCAAGGACACCATGAGCCAGTCCACCACCGTCTCCGCCCTCATCTGGGTCGTCGCCGACCTGCGCCGTGGAAACAAGACTCGGATCGTCATCTAAGGGCTTGCTCGAGTGTTTCGCTCCGCGCCCGCGTGAGGGGGCGACGGGCTGCGGCCTTGATCTCCATCCGTTCGGCGCCGAGCCTGGAGAAGCTGAGGATGTCGTCGATGGTTTGCAGCAGCGTCTCCGCCGCGTCGCGCAGGGTGCTGGCGAAGCGCAGTAGATGCGGCTGATGCTCTCCGCGAAGCCACGCGCGTGGTTGCTGGCCTCGCCATTGGCCTCCACCTCGTAGCGCCGGCGCTGCTCATGCAGATAGGCACCGATCGCCGCTCAGGCGTGAACCAGCGCCGGCACCACCAGCGCCAGACCCAGCCGCTGCCCCTACCGACTGCGGGCAGCGGCAGCTTCGGGGTCAGGGGGCTTGTGTCCTGTGTCCCGGGTCGATCCGGCGGATCATGCGGCACAGCCGGTGAAGGGCCATACGCGCCTGGCGTAGTCGCTGATATGCTGCTCGGCCGGCAGCCGCTGGCCGTGCAGCAGCAGTGCCACCACCGCCAACGCGCCCAGCAGCAGCCAAACCCGCCGCAGCCGGGGCGGGCGTGGGCCCGCCAGATGCAGCAGCGCGGCCGCCCCGGCCATGCCGATCGCCGCGCCCGCCAGCACATCGCCGAGGCTGTGCACCCCCAGCGCGATGCGCGTGGCTCCGATCACGCCGGCAAACAGGCCGCTCACCCCCAGCCCCGCCAGCACCCGCCTGCGGATCGGCGACAGCAGGGCGGCGAGCCCCCCCAGCACCAGTGCGGCCGAGGCGGTGTGGCCGCTCGGGCTGTGCAGGCCGAATCGGAGCCCGAGATTGCCGCCGCAACCGAGCACTGCCAGCTTGGCCAGCAGCACCGCGCCCAGCGTCACCGGCACCACGATGGCCCACGCCCGCGCCGCACGGTGCCACCCTCCGATCAGCAGGCCAAGCCAGACCAGGACCCCAAATGGCAGCATCACCGCCTGGTCGGCGATGTCGCTCAGCGCCTGCATGGGTGCGCGCCCCTCATGCCGTCGCGGCCAGCGGTGCCGCCGCCGGCGCCCGGCTGACGCTGCGGCCCAGCGCGATGCCGATCAGCAACAGGCCGGGCCAGATGAGATAGGCCAGGATCTCCAGGTTTTCGCCGAAGCTGTAGAAGGCCAGCAGCAGCGTCAGCGCCAGGCCCATCCGGCCCAGTCTCGCCACCTGGGCCAGCAGCAGCATCTCGATGAACGTCCAGACCAACGGCACCAGCAGCGCCACCAGCCCCACCGCGCCCTTCACGTAGAGCAACCCGTACCACGTGTGGTGGCTGCCGATCGGCATGAACTCGACATAATGGCGCCCGCGCGCGACCACGCCATGGCCCCATACCGGTGCATCCTCCCACCACCGCTCGATCGCGATCCGGCCCAAGGCCTCGCGCACCCGTGTCGAATCCGCGCGCGCGGCCCGGAAAGCCTGCACCGCATCCTGCACCGCCGCCAGCAGCCGGTCGGCGATCAGCCCGCCGGCGGCACTCACCGCCGCCCCCATCGCCAGCAGCCACGGCCGCGACAGGCGCGACAGTGACCAGACCAGCGGCGGATAGACCACCAGGAACAGCTGTGCCATGCGCGAGCGGGTCATCAGGCAGATTGCCACAGCGGCCACCAGGCCGATGATCTTGAAGCGGCGGTCGCGCTCGAACAGCGCCATCACGAACAGCATGTTGCCCAGCATCCCCGCCGCCGGCGCCCAGGGGGCGATGAACTGCCAGCGCAACGAATTGTTCGAGGGGTCGACAATAGACTTGTTGCGAAAGTCTGCGGCCTATTTCGACCACCAGTTCGTGGCACCGGGCCAATCTGTCGGGCTTTTCAGAATGGCATGAACCCCGCTTCGATGTTCACCAGCCCCGCGATGATCGACGTTTTGGTGTGATGGGTGTC
>CAMCJI010000308.1 GCA_945874805.1 Asaia bogorensis
AAGACCCTTCCTACCCCCTACCTGCCGCCGTCGCGCTTCCCACAACAAAGGGCTAAAACCGAAAAGCCCTGCTCCCAAGGTCCCCCATGCCCACCCCGCAAAAGCTCTCCGTCGTCATCCCCGCCTACAACGAGGAGGCCGTGATCGCCGCCACATTGCGCGCGCTCACCGCCAAACTCGATGCGGAGCAGATCGACTACGAGCTTCTCGTCGCCAACGATGCCAGCCGCGACGGCACGCTTGCTGTCCTGGAATCCGTCGCCCAAGAAATCCCGCGCCTGAGATGGGTCACCAACCCCGGCCCGTTGCACGGCTACGGCCACGCCGTCCGCACCGGCCTCGCCCACTACCGGGGCGACGCGGTCGCCGTCGTGATGGCCGACGGCGCCGACTCCCCCGCCGACCTCGTCGCCTACTGGCGCGCCATCGAACAAGGCGCCGACTGCGCCTTCGGCACCCGCTTCGGCGCCCAGTCGGATGTCCGCGGCTATCCCCCGCTCAAGCGGATCGCCAACCGCGCCGGCAACTGGCTGATCGCCCGCCTGACCGGCCACAGCTACACGGATTTCACCAACGGCTTCAAATGCTTCCGCCGCCACGTCGTCGAGGGCGCGATGCAGCCGCTGGTCTGCGGCGACTTCAACCTGACGATCGAGATGTCCCTCAAGGCCATCCTCTCCGGCGCCAGCTACAAGGTCGTGCCGAACTCCTGGATTGAACGCGAAGCCGGGGTTTCCAAGTTCCACCTGTGGAAACTGATGCGCCTCTACCTCGTCACGCTCGTTTATGTGCTGCTGGACGCGAAGCTGAAGGCGGGCGGACGGCGCAGGCAAGGAAATTCAATTCCTCGAACTAGGAAAAAATAATTGCAACGGGGGTAACACGCACCTATATTCCCACCCATGCCCCTCCCCACCCTCCCCACAGCGCCCGCAGATGGTCTCACCGACCTTCGCGCCGCGATTCTGGCCTGGGCGATGCGGAGCCGGGTCCATCGCGCGTTGTTTGCACAGATTGCCGCCGCGTTGCTGTCCCTGATCGACAGCCTGACCGCCCTCATGGGCAAATGGCGCGCCGGCCTGCTGCCCCCCGCGCCGCCGGCCCGTCCGCGCTCGCCCCGCCGCATGACGGCCACGCGTACCCTCACGCCCAAGCCACGCCCGGCCGCGCGCAAGCGCATCGCCGTCCGTCCGTCCCCCGTTCAGCCCGCCGCCATCCGCCTCCCGGTCGCCTACGGCACCCCGCCCGCGCGCCCGATCCCGGCGCCCGGCCGCACCCCAACACCACCCGGCGCAAAAAACAGCCCCCCGGCCACCCCACCAACGCACGCCCATTTTATTACGTTATCGTAACTGACGAGCAAACGCCTTACTTCTCTCGTCCCTCCACCTCCACCACAATCCGCTCCTGCGCCAACCCCATCTCGCGCGAGTGCGATTGCGTGGCGATATGGTACCGCGCCTGCCCCCGCGCCGTCTCCAGCACCTGCAGCAGATACTCGCTCATCACCGCCAGGATGATGCACACCAGAAAGAACAGCCCGGAAATCTGCAACGAAAGCGACGCCCAGCCATCCGCCACATCCCGCTTGAACACCGAAATCAGCACCACCAGCACCGCATACCCCAGCGCGAGCAGCGAAATCCCGAGCGACATCACCGTGATGATCCGCAAAGGCCGGGTCGAGGCCGCGAAGGTCACGTCCAGCGCCTTCATCACCACCGTCCACCGCCGCCCCCGCCCCACCCCCGCCGGCACCGGCAACCGGTCGTAGTCCAGCGACACATGCCCGTAGCCCGACATCGCCGGCAGCAGCATCAGCGTCCGGTGCCGGTCCGGCGCCCCCAGCATGAAGGTCAGCACCGCCCGGCTCACCAGCCGATACCCCGAAACCTCCGCCGGCACCGAAAGCCCGTTCACCGCACTCAACCCGCGCACGAACCCGTTCATCAACCGGCTGTACAGATCCGTCCGCGCCCGCCGCTCGCGCGGCAGCGCATAAACCACATGCACCTCCCCACTCGCCTGCGCGGCCATCTCCACCAGCAGCTCCGGCGGATCGACGCGCAGATCGAGCGTGGCGATCAGATCGCCGATCGCGTGATCCAACCCCGCCGTCAGCGCCACATTGTCCCCCAGGCTGCGCGCCAGGCAGTAGAGCTGGATATTCCGCGCCTCCGTCTGGATGCCCCGGATGATCTCCCGCGTCGCATCCACCGAGGCATCGTCCACCAGCACGATCTCGTAGTAACGGAAATGCCCCTCCATCACCCCGATCAGCCGCCGCAAGGCCGGCGCGATGAACCCCGCCGCGTTCTGCACCCGCACGACAACCGAGAGGAAAACATCGCTCATGGCGCGACTATCGCTTGTTCCACGAATTCCAGCACGTCAAAGATCGTATCCAGCTTGCTCCCGAGAATGGAGACCACCCGCGGGTCCACCGCATCCCGATGCAACAGGATCGGCCTGGCATCATCCCCCTCGGCAAACCGCGCCAGCGTCTTGGTCTCGAACAGCGAGCGCACATGCCGCACCCCGGCCATCGCCGGCACATAGCGCTGGGCATCCCGCACCATCCACGCAAACCGGCTCTCCGGCGGCAAGCCCAACGCCCCCGCATCCACCCCCGGCGCATCCACCCAGCTCGCATGCGGCGTGTAGCGAACATGTGTCAGCGAATGCAGCCCGGCGGAGGGAAACGGCATCATCGAAAAGAACGGCCCATCCATCACGGTGATCCCAACCCCCGCCAGCTCTGGCGGCGGCTCCACCAATGCGATCTCGGCGAGCTGATGCACCAACCCCGGCGGATGCTGCTGCCCGGCCACGATGCGGTTCAGCCCGGCATAGGTGCAGTTGAACACCCACCCCGCCGTCATCGCCTCCCCCCCGGCCTCCACCACCGCCTCCGCCCCGCGCCGCGGCCGCACGGCGTCCACCCGCGCACCCAGCCGCACCTCCACCCCCGCCGCCCCCAGCCGCGCCGCCAGCACCCGGCGCAGCACATCCACATCGAAAGCCGGCTCATCCACCTCATACACAGCATCCACCAGCCGCGCCGCGAACAACCCCCGCGCCTGTGCGCTCGCCGGGCGCAACGGCGCCCCGATGGTGGCGAACAACCGCTCGAAATGCCGCCGCCCCACCTTCGAATCCGCCCGCGCCAGGGCATAGAGATGCATCCACCCCCCGACGACACTCTCGGGAAACATCGCCCGGAACCGCGCGAAGTTCGCATGGCTGCGCGCCGCGGTCAGAAAGCTGCGCGGATAGTGATAACCATTATGCAGCCGCGCCTGGTTGACGCGGGAGGCCCGGGTCAGCAGCTCCTCCGCCGCCTCGAACAGCACCACCCGCTTCAGGTGCCGCGCCAGTTCCACGGCGATGCAGCAGCCATAGAACCCACCGCCCACCACCACCGCATCCGCGCGCATCACGGCAGCCGCAACAGCAGAAACTCGGCATCCGCCGCCAGCACCCCCACCCCCGCCGGCAGCTCCCCGGTCAACAGTGCGGGCGAGAGCAGCAGCAGATGATCCCCCCGCCCCCCCAACGCCCCGATCCGCCCCACGAACGCCCCCAGCGCCGCCGCATCCGGCACCAGAACGGGATTGTCCCCCTGCAACGCCTTCGCCGCCGCAAACGCCGGCGCCACCCGCATCGGCTGCTGGAACGGATCAGCCCAGGTCGCCGGCACGAACACCGGCCGCTGCAGCCCCGCCAGCGACACCAGATGCTTCATCGGCGGATGCCAGCGCGCCAACTGCCCCGCATCCCGCTCCCGCACCCGCGGGAACGGCCCCGCGGTTGCCACCCAAAGGGTCGCCCCCTCGGGCACCCGCTCCAGTGCCGCCCGAACAACCTCGATCCGCGCCGCATCCTCGCGCCAGACCGCCGCAATCGCCCCCATCCGCCCAGCCAGCAGCAGCACCGCCGCCAGCACCACCGGCCGCACCAGCCGCCCCGGCAGGTCCAGCCGCATCCCGGCAATCGCCACGCACAGGATCGCCGGCGGCAGCCGCGCATCGCCCCATTCCGAGCCGAAGATCCCGAACGGCATCGCCAGATACGCCACCCCCAGCAGCCCCAGCGCCACCCCCATGGCCGGCGCCAATCGCAGCCAGCCGCGCCACAGCGCCAGCGCCACGAACCCGGCCGGCGGCAGCAGCGTCGCCGCGTCCAGCCAGGGGATCGGCGTCATCAGCATCCGCACCGCCATCACCGGCTTCCAGGACCACCCCGCCTGCCAGAACAGCGGCTGCCCCGCCTCCCCCGCCGCCGGCGACAGCAGCACCAGCGCCGCCCCGGCCACCGCGAACGGACCTGCCGAGGCCAGCAGCACCCCGAGGCTGCGGCTGCCCCAGGCCCGATGCAGCTCGACCCCCGCCACCACCAAGGCAAACACCCCCAGCGCCGACAGATGGCAGAACAGCAGCCCCACCGCCGCCACCGTCCCCCCCGCCAGCCTCAACCCAACCGGCCTCGCCCAAACCCAGAACGCCGCCGCCCACAGCGCCAGGCCCATACCGAGCAGGTAATTCAGAAACCCCAGGAAAAATACGAAGTTATACAGCGCGAACCCCGCCGCCAGCGGCCACAGGCCCCTGCCCCCGTGCAAGGCTCGATGCAGCGCCACCGTGCCGCTCAATCCCAGCGCCAGCACGAGGCACAGGAACACCCGCCCCGCCACCTCGATCGGCAGCAGCCGCGCGAGGCCGAGCATCACCACATCCATCCCAACATTCGGCAGCAGAAACGAGATGGCAACGTAGTACTGATCCCCCATCCCGGCCAGGATCGCCGTGCGGGCGAGGTGAAACGGGTAGTCGTGCAGGGGTGGGATACTCACCATCAGCAGGGGCAGCAGCAGAAGCAACAGGCAAGGCGGCAAATAAGCGTCTTCTTTTTTTGGAAAAAAAGAAGCAAAAAAACTTTTGACCATTAGACTTGTTGCGAAAGTCTGCGGCCTATTTCGACCACCAGTTCGTGGCACCGGGCCAATCTGTCGGGCTTTTCAGAATGGCATGAACCCCGCTTCGATGTTCACCAGCCCCGCGATGATCGACGTTTTGGTGTGATGGGTGTCG
>CAMCJI010000309.1 GCA_945874805.1 Asaia bogorensis
CGAATGGGTCGGCGTCTTCGGCGATCCCAAGATGACCACCGCCTTGCTCGACCGCGTTACCCATCACTGCGACATTCTGGAAACCGGGAACGATTCCTTCCGCTTCAAGCAGCGCAAAAAACAGCCGAAGCCAGCATGAGCAACTGGAACCTTTTGGACGCTGTTACCTGGAAACTTTTCAACGCTGATTGACACAGATACCCGTGCCATGCGGCAATGCATGCCGAAGAATGCATCAAAGCGCGCGAAGAGACCGGTCATGGCCGATGACGTGACATACCCGCCTGAGGAACGCGCCGAGGCTCTGCGCTCCCTTCAGCGCGGGACATTGCCGGCGGACGACGCGCGCGCTCCGCGAAGCGGCATCCTGAGCGGCCTGACCCGCGACGGCGACCAGGCGCGGGTCGTGTCGTTCGAATGGCGCTCGTCTGGTTTCCGGCCGGACGTGATCAGCCCCTTCACGAAATTCCCGACCCTGTTTGCTAAGCATCGCGGCGCGCGGCTCGAACTGCACCTGCCGGCAGGCCGATGGGATGTCCTGCTCTCTGCGCATCCCTGGTCCGGGCTGGCGTTGCTTCGCGACGCCGACCGCTACGAATTGCTCGACCTGTTCGCCGCCGAATCGCACCAGGGCAGTCGCGCCTTCCCCGTGCTGTCGCGCGGCCCGGACGATCCGGTCATCGTCGAGGCGACGGGCATGTGTCAGACCGCATCGCGGGGCACCCAGGTCTGGTTCCTCGGCGTCGCCGGTCCCGCCGGCAGATTTCATCCGGAGAACGGCGAACCGGTCAGCGAGACATGCCGGATCGTGAAGGCCGATCACGGCACCTTTCTTACCCGGCGGACCGACACGGTCATCTCGAACCAACTCGCAGCAACCGGGGTGTGGGAGCCGAGGAGCCTCGCCGTCTTCGAGCGTTTCGCCGCGGGCGCGCGCTGCATCCTCGATGTCGGGGCCAATATTGGGCACCATTCCGTCGTCCTGTCGCGGCTGCTCGCGCCGTCCGGCCGACTGTTCGCGTTCGAGCCACAGAAGGAGATGTTCCACTTGCTCTGCGCCAACCTCGCGATCAATGGATGCGGCGGCGCGGAGGCCTTCCGCCTCGCGCTCGGCGCCTCGCCCGGCACCGCCAGGATGTTCCCCATCTCCTACGAGGGGTTCAGCAATTTCGGAGCCCTGGGGCTGCAGCTGGCGGAGGGCAGCGCGGAGCGGCGCGGCGAGCCGGTCCGGGTTATGACGCTCGACGGCTTCCTCGAGGACCAGGAGGTGGATCCGGGCTCGGTCGGTTTCATCAAGCTCGACGTGCAGAGTTTCGAACTCTTCGTGCTGCAGGGGGCCGAAGCGACATTGCGGTTGGCACGACCGACGCTCGCCCTCGAGGTCGCGCCGCTCTGGATGCGGCGCCGCGGCTACGACTACCGCACGGTGTACCGGCTTCTCGCCGACCTCGGCTACATCTTCCTCGAGGAAGACGGCGCGCCCCACGCCGTGCCCGACTGGGACGGCGAGAGCGCCGCCGAATGGAACATCGTCGCGCTGCCACCCGACCGACGCTGAGAGTCTGTGAAAGAATGCCCGCCAGTGCCGCGTTGGGCCGAAAGAACCAACGCTATCAGCTTGCGTCCTTTCGCGAGTTCGATCGTTTCACAGACCCTGAGCGCACACCGCCGCGCGGGTCCGACGCAATGCCGGCTACCCAAGCGTCGCCGACGGTTTGCGTGCTTCGATCCAGACGCCCCCGGCGACATACATGAGTTTGTCATAGCTGATAAGCGCGTCGAAGCGCCGCAGGCTCGCCATCACTGCTGCGAACTCCTCCGGATCCGCCAGCGCCGCCGCGCCGGACACTTTGAGCATCCATTCGACCGTGTGGCTCAGCGCGCCGAACCACCAGACGCGGCGCGACTCGAACCGCTCGAAGACCAGATCCATCGCATAAGGGGTGGCGTTAAAAAAATGCTGCCCTTCGGAGTGAACCGGCTGCATGAATGCCGAATTCACGATGATCCGCCCGCCGGGCTTCAGCACGCGCCAGATTTCGGCGCCGAATCGGTGCGGATCCCGCACATGCTCCATCACCGCGCTCGAGAAGACGCAATCGACAACTTCCGCGCGGAACGGGAGAGCGAGCCCGTCCGCAAGCAGGTCGGGCTCGTCATAGGGCCCGTATTCGAGGTTGATGTAACGCGGGTCGGCGATCTGCCGCTGTCCACCGCCGATGTCCAGCAGCACGCCGTCCGGCGGCAGGTCGCGCAGCATATCCGTGACCGCGTCCGGGAAGGGGCTGCCGCGGTTGACCGGAGCGGGCTTGGCATAGCGCGGAACCGCCGGCGGGCCGTTCGCCTCCAGGATCGCTTCGATGATGCATTGGCGCCCCTGCGCCTTCGGGGCGCTGCGGCCAGTCGGTGCGATCTCGACGAGGATGTTGCGGCGTTCCGGATTATTGATCTTCAGCGGACGTGGAATGCTCGCCTCCTGGTTGAACAGGTCCATCTCGCACAGCGGAATGCCGTCCACGGCAACGCGCGCGATGCCTGACCAACCATGCGCGACGAACTTGACGATCACGGTCGGCGCCGTGCTGCAGAAGCGCAGCAGGGCATCCGGCTGATCGCCGTTATGCCCCAGCAGCCAGTCCGTGAGCCAGTACCAGTCGCCGCAGCGTTCGAGGCGCGACGAACGAAGGTCGACAGGCACGAGCTCCGGCCGTGCGGTCGCGGGACGCGGCTGCACGCAGGCGCGCGCTCTCTCGGCTTCGGCGCGCGCGTCGAAATGCACGAAGTCGAAGCGGAAGTCATCGAGCCGCGCCACGACCGTCCCGTCCGGATGCAGTAGCCAACCGCTCTGGGGCACCCCGTCGGCCAACTGCTCGACCTTGAACTCCGGCGGAATGTCTGTCCCAGGCACGCTCAGCAGGCGGATCAACTTATCTGGAGACATCCGTCGTTCCTTCCGTCACGGCGAGGCGCCCGCGCCCTTACCCCGCTTACGCCCCCCGGGGCGATCGATGTGCAGGCGCTGACCAGCGTAGCCTACGAGCTTTATGCTTTATGGCAAGGCATTCGGCCGTAACTGCCCCCGTCGGTGATCATCCATCTCGGATGATTGGCTTCCCTGCGAGGGCTGCTCGGATTGCTGCGAGGGCGGTCAGCCCATGCAGTCGCCCGGTTGCGATGACGGTTGCGGCGGCGGTGTAGACCTTGGCTCCCCATTCGGCGCGGAATCCGCCGGTCACCTTGCGGAAGATCACCGAAGGCCGCAGCGCCCGCTCGCAGGCGTTGTTGGTGGTAGGCACGTCGCGGCGGATGACGAAGCGGAACAGGTCGTCGCGGTCGCGGCGCATCGCCTTGAACAGGCGGCGTCGTTCGGGTCGATGATGCTCTTCGATGCGGGGTTCGCCCTACGGTCGAGTTGCGCCAATGTCAGCCTGGTTTTTCGATCGCATCTTCGGCAGCCACCGCCACCAACCTCAGGTCGTCGGGCTTGGCCAGCTTCCTCGCCTCGAACGCCGCCCTGATCGCCACCACCTCCTGGGCCGGGGCCTCGGCCGCAAACATCTGGATAGGCCGCTCGGGTATGATCTCGGCTGCGACGAAGCCGGCTGGAATGGTGGTGCCCGAGAACCAGGAAGCGTTGACGTGCCAGCCGGCATCGACGGCGCCGGGAATGATCGCCCCATTGACCATGGTCGGCGGGGCGGCGGCGGGGCCGATGACGTCCAGCGCCACGCCCTGCGGCGAGTCCGGCTGCCCGTCGGGGACACGCGCCCAGCCGGCCGCGTCGCACGCGGCCAGGAACGCGGCCCGGTCGGCAAAGCGATGGAAGGTCTGGACCCACATGGCAGTGCTCCTACGGTGCCGTGAGTGTCTGCATGACGCTTTTTTCGGCCAGTCGTCGCGGGTAGTAGGCGACCTGGCTGAGCGCCTCGCAGCCGTTGGTCCCGCCAGCGGCACAATAGGGGCGCCGCCGATCATCCGCCTGACCGGGCCGATTGGCAGCGCGCCGATGGTGGCCAGCGCCGGGGTGCGGCCATTGGCGACGATGGCGAAGTCGTTGACTCGCCGGGCCATGGCGACCGGGTTGTGCGTGGGCGATCGTCCCGTCGAGCAGCTTGCCGATCAGCGCCTGTTGCGGGCTCGCAGCGACGGGGCTCTCCTGCCTCCGCTATATCCTTTCCACGATCCTGAAGCTGCGCGATGTGCCGGCCGGGCTGTCGCGGATGGCGAGCGCCTCCTCCCCGGGCGCCGCGACGGCGCCCCAGATCGACCGTGAGTTGAGCTCTGCCTGGGAAAGCCCGATGTCGGGTATCCACAGCGCCTCGCCCGCCCCGCCCAGGGCGGCGAGGAGTGCGCGGTGCTGGGTGCGGATTTCCGCCGCTGACAGGAGCGGCAGCGTGAAGCGGGCGATACGCGGGTTGGCGAGAGCGGGAACCGGGAACTCCGCCCCGGTCAGCGGATTGCGGTCCCTGCGGTCGAGCGTCTCGCGGCCTTCCTGGACCCCGTAGGCAACGGCGCGGGAGATGCGCCACAACGGCCCGGCGATGAGGCGCCCGATGTCGATGCTGGCGGCGCCGGGCGCCGATACATCGACAAGCAGGTAGCGCCCGGTGGCGGTCGAGGAGCGCAGCAGCACGACGTTGCCCTGGGAGGCTGCGTCGGTGGCAGCGGCAAGGGCGCCGCTGTCATGCGTGACCGCAGCGGCCACCCGGCTGGAGCCGGTCGATGCCAGGGCGATGACTTGCGCATCGGTCAGCCGTGTCGGGTAGAGCGCCCATCGCTGGTAGATGCCAACGCCGGACGCAAGTCCGATCAGGCTCGGATTCCCCCACGGTGAGCCGCCCAGTGAAGCCCGATCCGCCGTGGACGGTTGCACGAAGGACGCCGCACTTCCGATGGCACCCGCGTTGAGCGCAAACATGATGGCATTCTGCCCGGTTGCGCCGACATACGTGCCAGATTGATTGAATCCGCCCGTCAAGCCACGATTGATGCCGACGCCAGCGGAGATGGCGGTAAAGCTCGGGGTGCCGCCGGTGCCGCTCAAAGTGAAATACGCGGAATTGTTGAAATCATTGTTCGGCCCCCA
>CAMCJI010000310.1 GCA_945874805.1 Asaia bogorensis
CCATCGGGTCTTTGCGGCTTTGCACGAGGCCGCGGGCGATGAGGCGGCGGACGACGCCCTGGATGGTCGCGGGGTCCATCGCGGCGTGGCGGCCGAGGAGGTTCTGGGTGACCGGGCCGGTCTCGACGATCTTGATCAGGGCGGTGAACTGGGTGGGGGTGAGGTCGAGGGCGGACATGCGGTCCTGGAAGATGGCGGTGTGGCGCTGCTGCGCGCGGCGCAGCAGGAAGCCGGCCTGGTCGTCGACCACGTAATCCGCCAGCGCCTCAGCCACGCACGCCTCCGGGTTGCACGGGTGGGATATAGGGTGGGGGTTGTTCGTGTGCAAACGAGTGGCGTGCGAACGGAAAGGGCCGGGCATTGCTGCCCGGCCCCTGGGTGGCGTGGAGGTGGGGAGGCTCAGTTGGTCTTGACGGCCGGCTTGGCGGGGGTTGCGGGCGTGGCGGCAGTGGTGGCCGGCTTGGCGGGGGTGGTGGCCTTGGCGATGGGGGCCTTGGCGTCCGCGGCGGGTTTGGCGGCCTCGGTGGTGCCGGTGATGCGGTGGACCGGGGCGTTGACGGTGGTGCCCGTCGCGGGCGCCTGGGCGAGGGCGGGCAGGCTGAGCGAGGCGAGGAGGGCGGCGGCGAGAGCAGGGATGCGGAGGTTGGTCATCTCGGGTGGTCCCCAGGGCCGGCTGAATTGCCGGACAAGTGGATATGACCGCCGGCGGGTGGCGGCGCTGGGGCGCAATGATGGCCGCGGTGCGGCAACGGGTGACTTTTTGTCCACTTTTCGCTGATCGCGTCGGAAATCCAGATAAATCCTTAAAAAAGCGGTTTGCAAAACCCTTCCATTCGTTCACATCCCCTCCACAATCGGGCGCACTGGGCTGGATGGCTCAAGGGAGGACGGCAAAATATGGCATCGGCATCGATCTCAGGCGCTGATAACAACACCGGTACCATGTCGAAAGAGGAACGTAAGGTCATTCTTGCTTCCTCGCTCGGCACGGTGTTCGAGTGGTACGATTTTTATCTCTACGGGGCGCTTGCAGGCATCATCGCCGTCAAGTTCTTCAGCCAGTTCGACGAATCGACGCGCAATATCTTTGCGTTGCTGGCCTTTGCCGCCGGCTTCCTGGTGCGCCCGTTTGGCGCGCTGGTGTTCGGACGGCTGGGCGACCTGGTGGGGCGGAAATATACCTTCCTCGTGACCATCGTGATCATGGGTGCCTCGACATTCGTTGTCGGGCTGCTGCCGACGTCCGACTCGATCGGGCTGCTCGCACCCGTGCTGCTGATCATTCTGCGGATGTTGCAGGGCCTGGCGCTCGGCGGTGAATACGGCGGGGCGGCGACATACGTGGCCGAGCACGCGCCGAACAACCGTCGCGGCTTCTATACGAGTTTCATCCAGATCACCGCCACGGCCGGGCTGTTCCTGTCGCTGGTGGTCATTCTCGGCACCCGCCTCGCGCTTGGCGAGAAGGACTTTGCCGACTGGGGCTGGCGCATACCGTTCCTGATCTCGGCGCTGCTGCTGGTGATCTCGGTGTGGATCCGCTTGCAGATGCAGGAAAGCCCGGCGTTCCAGAAGATGAAGGATGAGGGCACCGGCTCCAAGGCACCGCTCAGCGAGGCGTTCGGCCAGTGGAAGAACGCCAAGATCGCGCTGTTCGCGCTGCTCGGCCTGGTCATGGGCCAGGCGGTGGTGTGGTATACCGGCCAGTTCTACGCGCTGTTCTTCCTGGGCTCGGTGCTGAAGGTCGATATCTTCACCACCAACTTGCTGATCGCCTACTCCCTGGTGTTGGGTTCGGGCGGGTTCGTGTTCTTCGGCTGGCTGTCCGACAAGATCGGCCGCAAGCCGATCATCCTCGGCGGCTGCCTGCTCGCGGCGCTCACCTACTTCCCGCTGTTCCAGCTGATGAGCTATGAAGCCAACCCGGCACTGACCAAGGCACACGAGACCATCAAGGTGCGCGTGCTCGCCGACATGGATACCTGTTCGTTCCAGTTCAACCCGACGGGGACGGCGAAGTTCACCGAGCCGTGCGATATCGCCAAGGCCGCCCTGGCGCGGCTGTCGGTGAACTACAAGGTCGACCCGGCACCGAAGGGCACCGTGGCCTCGGTCAAGATCGGCGACGAGGCGCCGATCCTGGCAAACATCCCGAACTTCGGCGCCACCGTGGGCGCGGCCCTCACCAAGGCCGGCTACCCCGCCGCGTCGAACCCGACCGTGGTGAAGATGAGCGGCGTGTTCGATATCTTCCGCGAACAGCCGGCGGTGCTGATCGGCATCCTGACGATCCTGGTGATCTACGTGACCATGGTCTATGGCCCGATCGCGGCAGCGCTGGTGGAGATGTTCCCGACCCGCATCCGCTACACCTCGATGTCGCTGCCATATCACATCGGCAACGGCTGGTTCGGCGGGATGATGCCGGCCACGGCCTTCGCCATGATCGCGCAGACCGGCGACGTGTACTACGGGCTTTGGTATCCAGTGGTCATCGCGCTGGTGTGCGTCGTGATCGGCATCTTCTTCGTGCCGGAAACCAAGGACCGCAACATCTTCGACAACTCGATCAGCAACAAGTAATCGCCGATCCAGACGCGACTGCGGCAACGCCGGGGCATGTCCCCGGCGTTGTTCGTTTGGGTGGGTCAAGCGGGTAGGAAGAGTCTTCTTTTTTGAAAGAAAAGCTAAAAGGACTTTGTCCGTTGGGGTCGGGCTTGGGTCACGGAGATGGCTTTTGTCGGGTACGGGTCTTTGGGCTTCGCCGAAAAGGCGCATGGATGGTACAAAGCACGGCGAAGCCAGAAAATCCCTCGACGCAAACAACCCACCCAGCGCTTAGAGCCCCAAACCAACGGGAAAAGTTTTTTTGCTTCTTTTTGTTCACAAAAAGAAGACTCTTGCCTTCCTACCCCTCGCCTACCCGGGAGCCCCAGAATGGCGCAAAGCCGCTACGATCAGACCCATGCCGCATCCTTGGCCGATCCGGCGGCGTATTGGGCGGAGGCTGCAAAGGGCATCCATTGGGATCGGCCGTGGGACCGGGTGTTCGATCCGTCCCTTGGCCCATATGGGCAGTGGTTTGCCGGCGGGATGCTGAACACCTGTTTCAATGCGCTCGACCGGCATGTCGAGGCCGGGCGGGGGGAGCAGGCGGCTCTGATCTGGGACAGTGCCATGGTTGGGCGGGTTGAGACGTTCAGCTATCGGCAGATGCGCGACCGCACCGCGCGGGTGGCGGGCGCCTTGCGGGCGTTGGGGGTGCAGCCGGGGGACCGGGTGGTGATCTATATGCCGATGATCCCCGAGGCGATGGTGGCGATGCTGGCCTGTGCCCGGCTGGGGGCGATCCATTCGGTGGTTTTTGGCGGGTTCGCGGCGGCCGAGGTGGCCAAGCGGATCGAGGACGCGGCGCCGAAGGTGATCGTTTATGCCTCCTGCGGGTTGGAGCCGGGGCGGGTGGTGGCGTATCAGCCGATGCTGGAGGCGGCGATGGCGATGTCCGCGCACAAGCCGGCGGCGTGCCTGGTGTTTCAGCGGGCGCAGGCGCTGGCGACGTTGCGGGCGGGGCGGGACCATGATTTCGCCGAGGCCGAGGCGGCGGCGGTGCCGGCCGATCCGGTCAGCATGCCGGCGACCGCGCCGCTTTATGTGCTCTACACCTCCGGCACGACGGGCAAGCCGAAGGGCGTGGTGCGGGATTGCGGCGGACATGCGGTGGCGCTGCACCAGTCGATGAAGATGATCTACGGGATCAATCCGGGGGATGTGTACTGGTCCGCCTCCGACGTCGGCTGGGTGGTGGGGCACAGCTACATCATCTATGCGCCGCTGCTCGCTGGGGCGACCAGCGTCATGTACGAGGGCAAGCCGGTGGGCACGCCGGACCCCGGCGCGTTCTGGCGGGTGTGCACGCAGCACCGGGTGCGGGTGCTGTTCACCGCGCCGACGGCGCTGCGGGCGATCCGCCAGCAGGACCCGGAGGGGCTGCATATCGGCAAATACGACCTGTCGCGGCTCGATGCGCTGTTCCTCGCCGGCGAGCGCTGCGATCCGCCGACAGCGATCTGGGCGGGGGAGCGGCTGGGCATTCCGGTGGTGGATCACTGGTGGCAGACAGAGACGGGCTGGCCGATCACCTCCGGCTTTCGCGATTTCGGGCTGTTCCCCGCCAAGCCCGGCACCGGCGGGCGCCCCTGCCCCGGCTATGACGTGCAGGTGCTTGACGATGACGGAAAGCTGCTGGGGCGGGGTGAGACGGGCAATCTGGCGATCCGGCTGCCGATGCCGCCTGGTTGCGCGCCGACGCTGTGGCAGAACGAGGATGGCTACCGCACCTCCTACCTCGCTGATTTTGCGGGCTGGTATCGCACCGGGGATGCCGGTGTGATCGATGCCGACGGCGATGTTTCGGTGATGGGCCGCACCGATGACATCATCAATGTCGCCGGGCATCGGCTGTCCACCGGCGGGATGGAGGAGATTTTGGCGAGCCACCCGGCGGTGGCCGAATGCGCGGTGGTGGCGGTGCGCGATGCGCTGAAGGGGCATGTGCCGCTGGGGCTCGTCGTGCTGAAGGCCGGCAGCAATCATGACCCGGCCGCCATTCCGGGCGAGCTGGTGGCGCTGGTGCGCGAGCGGATCGGGCCGGTGGCGTCGTTTCGGGATGCCCGCGTGGTCGCGCGGCTGCCAAAGACGCGGTCGGGCAAGATCCTGCGCGGGTCCATCCGGCGGATTGCCGACGGCGAGCCCTCGCCGCCGCCGGCGACGATCGACGACCCGGCGATTCTCGATGAGATCGCCGCGGTGCTCGGCAAGAGTTAACCGGGCGGCTGTTGCCGCAGGTCAATGCAGCGGGGGGCGGTATCTGCGAGCGTGAGGTGAACATTGGAGGTCACGTCATGCGTCGCGTTATCGTGGCAATCGCCAGCCTGCTGCTTCCTTCGCTGGCCGTCGCCCAACCCCAGCCGAACATTAGACCTGTTGCGTAAGTCGGGCCACTTCGTCGCGGAGACGGCTTGAAATCAGGGGATTCCCAGATCACGGGTCGATAGGATTCATATGGCTCCTTCACTGAGAAGGA
>CAMCJI010000311.1 GCA_945874805.1 Asaia bogorensis
AAAATCTCGAAGCCGTGTCGCTGCACGACAATCAAACCAAAAATTAGGGCTTGCCAGCGACAATCAGATCGAACAACATCGTTTCTGTTGCGGTCACAGTTTCTCATCCTGATTGACGCATTTTCTCATCCAGATTGTCGCGCCATAGACTGTGACGATATCATGTGTTGCCGCAGAGGTGAATGTCACGATCCACCGCAATGCGGAGGGCAGGATCACAGACATTCTTTGCGATGCGCACGACAGCATCCGGCGCGAAGCCGCAGCAACCATACAGACTTGGCTAAGCCGTGACATCAGCCTTGAGGATCAACGCTTAATCGCTCTAGCGACGGCGGAACTCCTCGCTGGGCTTTAACACGTAGGCGGAAAAGTATAACGCGCATCCGTCCGAGGTAAGCATGACGCTCGCAAACGTGGACCACAGACGGCCAAAACATCCCCCACATTCCCCACAATCCCCGTCGGAGGGCGGATACCGGATGTCGCTTTGGGGATTGTGGGGATTGTCGATGTAACCAACGTGACGCCGATCCGGGCGCAAATCCGCTACGCACTGAACCACCGCAAGGGCCTGGTCCACTACCTCGACGACGGCCATATCGAGGCCGACACCAATACCGTGGAACGCGCCATCCGCCCAATCTGCCTCAGCCGCAAGAACGCGCTGTTCGCCAGTGGCGACGACGGCGGTTCACGCTGGGCCGCCAACGCCTCAAGCGTCAGAGAACCTTCTCATCTTAATTGTCGCGCGTTCTCACGCTGATTGTCGCGCCGCACAAGGGGGCCAGTGGAGCCTTTGTCGTCCCCAGAGGATTCCGAGTATTGGCGGTAGAGTGTTGATGTCGCTGTGGTCTCTGGGGCCGCAACGGCGCATACCCCACGATCTGCACCACACCGAGCCGAGCTGAGCGGGACGGTGCCGGCGGCCCAAAGTGATATCACGCTACGACCCGACAATCACTGAGGTGCTATCATCTTGAGGATGAAAAGCCAATCTCCCAGAGGTTGGTATTGCCGAAACCCACTTGTCAGGGATGTGGCTGCAGGGGCGTGATTTCCGTGCAGTTTGCCTGGCACCGGCGTGTTTTTTGTGTCGTGTGTCACGACATTGAATCGCTGGTGCGGCTGCGTGACCCAGGCAACCCGCATGTCGGGCCCCCAACATTCCATCGGTGTGATTGCCATGCTGCCTGCGTGCCCCGATGTGCTTGGCTGCAACGTGCCACGGGTGGTTTGCTCATGACCCGCCATTGATGCCTGACAGCTTCCTGACCTGATGTCGTGATGCCGACACATCCACTCCCCGCAGTCTGGGGTTTGATGTGCAGCCGGATAGCCCCCTGGCCCACACCAGTCTGGCCTACGCGCTGTTTTGCGCCGGCGTGCGGGCGCAGACGATCGAGGACCTGGGTCTATGCGCCCTGATCAGCGATGATCCGCCACCTGCCGAGGTGCTGCGGCCGCTGCTGGAAACTGATATCGGCAGTCGGCGCGACGACCCGATCGATGCTCTGTTGCTGGCAGCCTGCCTCTGACGAGATCCGCCGTGACCTGTTCTACCGATCCAGGGCATCGTACAGCGCGCGCCCGATCCGGCCAGGCATCTCCAGCAGGTGCTGGCGGTTATGGGCGAGGGTGGGCACCTCGTCATGATAAAGAGCGTGGATGTCCTGCATCGACCAGCCGGCGATCTGCGCCAGCGTCTGGTACAGCGCGTCCAGCCGGGGTCCATCGTCCAGCAGGTCGTGACCATCGAGCATGCCGCCGAAGCAAGGGGCGAAGCCGAGATGCGCCAGCCGCGCCAGGGTGCCGCGATGGCCGAACATGACGAAGGGCTGCAGGCCTAGCATGGCCTTGCAGGTCTTTTCGGTGATGAAGACGTCAAGCGGATGGCCCTCGAAATAGGATTCCGTGACGACGTTGAGGTAACTGTCTTCGTAGGGGATTCCCGCCTGGCGGTCGTAGGCGTACTGGGAGGTGTGGCCTGTGCGATCCATATTCTTGTCGAGGATCCAGGGAAGGCTTTCCAGCGTCGCGTCGCGCTGGCGCGACAGGGACTGCCAGAGTGCTGGGGTCATCTGGCTGCCGTAGCTGTCGATCAGGTGCGCCTCGGATACCCAATCGCCCTGGTAGGCCTGGCTGGGCATGGATACCGCGGCCTGATTCTGGAGACCTAGATCGCGCAGCATCATGGCCAGCATGAAGCGGTGCCACCGGGGGCGGCGGTTGAGCGAGAGCAGCTTGAAGCTGCGCGGCACCCCTCGGCGCGCCTCCAATGAGGCCATGGTGGGGAGGGCGTTGGCCGTGTCGAGCACGTGCCGATGCGCGGCCTCGGCACCGGAGAAGGCCAGGACAAAGTCGAGCCCGATGATGCGGTAGGGGGGGGCGGCGGGTCTGGATGCCAAATGGATGGCATGTCGCGAAACCAACCCGGCATTGGAGACCAGGAAGGTGATCCGCGCGGGATCGATGTCGAGGTTGCGAACCGTTTCGTCGAAGCCGTCCAGCACGCTGGCAGAGGTGCCGCCCTCCCAAGAATAGTCGAGCAGAAGGTCGAGGCGGGTGTGCTGGCGCAGCAGGTCCCGCAGCCCGGGCACGACATGCTGCAGCGCCGGTTCGCCGGCCTTGCCGTTCCACGCGTCTGGCCCGCCGAACAAACCCAGCACCAGATAGCCCGGGTGGTCGCCGAGGTCCGCGGGGCGGCGATGGCGGAACAGGCCTCGAATGCTGCTGAACACGGCGTGCTTCACCAGTGGCGAAACCTGTATGTAGTTGGCGGCACTCTTGAAATTGGCGGGTACACCCTCTGCTACATGGGCGTCCTCCAAGAATATCAGGTCGATCGGCCGGCGCCCTGGCCTCGAAAGTCTGGTCTGGGACGCGCCGGCCGCATGGTTGCCCGACAGTCGCAGGGACCGCACGGCCACCGCGAGTAAACGGGTATCGATGCTGTCGCCGAGGTCGCTCGGCCGTGCCGAATCCGGGTGGTGCAGGGTCAACACGAGCGGCTGGTGGCGCGGCCATATGCGGGCAGGAATCGGGAAGGCAATGCGCCCCTCCTGCGTGACGGCGATACTGCCGATCTCGATGCCGTTGGCGGTGACCGAGAGGCGCTGCTGCGGCAGGGTGACAGGGTTGACGTGCGGCCAAAGGTCCAGCTCCAACGTGATATCCATACCCGGGTGAAAGGCGCGGATGGTCAGGTCGGACTGGTCGCCGATTGCCCAGATGAATCCGTCCTCAGCCTCGGCCCATCCTGCGCCAAGGAAGGCGCCCGCATTTCCGGCGCGACCGAAGTGAACCTGCATGGAGGCGTGGTCGGCGGCCAGACTCTGCGCATCGACGGGCCGGGCGAGCGGCACCGGCGCCTGCCGGGCGGTGGCCTGCGGCAGCGGCGCCGCGGTTTCCATCGCCGCCTGCCGGCCTTCGCGGTGGCCCTGGGTAACGAAGTGGCGCAGCGGCGCCACCCCGGCCTCGGCCACGTCCGGGTAGCGCTGCCAGTAGAGCTTGCCGTCGAACTTCGGCCCGGCCGGGCGCGCCTCCCGGTCGCCGACCATCACGAAGTGGCGCAGCGCGCCGTAGGGATCCTGCGGGCTGTCTGGGTTGCGGTCGGCATACCAGACGGGGTCGAGCCAGCTGCTGGGAAGCCGCTGCGCCCAGACGCCTTTGGTGATGAAGTGGTTCAGCAGCCCCTGTTCGGGCGCACTGGCACCGAGCTGCGCCCGGTAGAATTCCCGATCGAGATATGGGCTGGGTGCGGCCAAATCATAGTCGAGCAGATCGAGCAGCAGATCCATCCGCGGCGGCGCGCCGAGGGCGTGCGCGTCCTGGCTCGTGATGAAGGTGAGGTCGATCAGCGGGTGTGGCGAGCGCAGGGAGGCAAAGCCGCGGTCGAGAAAATGCACCAGCGGGTCTTCACCGTCACCGCCGGCCTCCGGGTTCTCGCTAATGTAGAAATACGGGTCGAAGTAGAAGGACAGCAGCGGCCGGTCGGCCACCGGGATGCGCAGATAGCGTGCCACCGTCGCCATCTCGGCGTGCCCGCCGCCCAAGCTGCGGCGATACAGCTCCTCATTGACGAAGGGTGACGACAGCGCGCGCCAGGCGGTCCGCAGCTTCTCGCTCATCGCATCCTGCCCATAACCGACATTTCCCATATGGCCGGCCCACCCGGGCACCCGAGGGGTAGGCTACCCGCCATCCGACAGCTTTTGCAACGGCGACAGCGCCTGAATGGTGCGCAGGTTGTGTCTGAACGGTCGATGGTCGCCGTCTGACCGGAAATCTGGCCCTGTCAGGCGACACCCAAACGCAATTCTCCTGTCGACCGCCTGGACTGTCAAAACAGGCCGCGGCGCTCAACATCGAGCCGGCGGAAGCGGACGCAGCGCCGCGATGGAGCCGAGTATCTGCTGGAACAGGCCGCGCGAGAGCATGACCTCGGCCATCTGGAACGTGATCGATCGCCCGTGCCGGACGATCTTCGCGCCGATCCTCACCAGCCGGTCCCGCAAGGTGGTCATGGACCAATTGTTGACCGCCTCCGGCAAGGTCAGGCTGCGAAGGAAGTTGGCGAGGTTGTAGGCCAGAGCGTGAAGTTGCAGCCGCACGGCATTGGCGGCGAAGCGGCGGCAGGACAGGCGGGTCCAGACAATCGCGTTCTTCCCCTCCTTGATGCGCTGCTCCGCCGTGCCGCGCTGGTTGTAGAACATCACCACCCGTTCCGGCGGCCGGGCCATGTTGGTCACAATGAAACCGACGCGCGGATTTAACTCGCCAGGGTGCCACTCGACCTTCGCAACCACCCGGCGGGACCTCGTCCATGACGCCGCCTGATAGCTGAAGCTGGAGTAATAACGACGGACATCATGCGGCGGCCGTCCCACCGGACGCTTAAGCAACCACCCGATGCGCTTTTGCAGGACCCCGTTGGCCGGAAGCCTGATCGTGTATTTGTAGCCTTCGGCTTCGAGGAACTCATAGATGCCGGGTGTGTTTCGGCATGGAAAATGGACCCTGTTTGAGGGGTGATCGGCGTCCAAAAGGGACCCCTTTGACGATGGGGTTCACGATG
>CAMCJI010000312.1 GCA_945874805.1 Asaia bogorensis
CACCGCCCCGGCCGCCATGCCGCTGGTGATGCGGTCCTTCAGCACCAGATACCCCACCAGCATCGGCGCGATCGCAAACACGATCGCCGCCGACATCATCCCGTAATCCACCCGGTATTCGTCCTTCGCATAGGCCAGCGCGACGGACAGCGTCCGGTTCTTCTGATCCGGAAGCAGGATCAGCGCCGTCAGATAGTCATTCCAGATCGACACGAAGGCGAGGATCAGCACGGTGACCACCCCGTTGCGGCTCAGCGGCACGATGATCCGCAAAAACAGGTCCCACACCCCGCACCCGTCGATCAGCGCCGCCTCGTCCAGCTCATGCGGAATCTGGCGCATGAACGTCACCAGCAGGAACACCGATATCGGCAGCTGCTCCGTCGCATAGATCAGCGTGATCCCGTATTTCGTCCCCAGCAGATCCAGGTCGTTGAACAGCCTGAACGTCATCGGCAGCACAGACACCGCCGGCACCAGCACCGCCAGCGCGAAGAAGATGTAGATATACTCTGCCAACTTGTAGCGAAACCGCGAGATCGCGAACGCCAGCGGCAGTGCTACCGCCAGCAGCAGCACCAGGCTCACCCCGGTGATCGAAACGGAGTTCCAGAACGCCCGCGGGATATTCGTCGCCTGCATCAGCCGCACGAAATTGCCGAGGTCGAACGTCTCCGGCACCAACCGCAGGCTCGTCAGGATCGCATCGCTCTCCCGCATCGAGTTGGACAGCACCCAAACGAACGGAAACAGCGTCAGCACCGCATGCACGCCCAGCACGCCATAAACCAGCAGCCGCGTCGGGCTCAGCTCGCCAACCGGCGGATCGCCAGCGTCGCCAGCAGCGCCACCATGAAGATCACGGTGGCCATCGCCGTCCCCGTGCCCAGTTGCAGATTGACGAAGATCGACTTGTACATCTGCGTCACCGGCACTTCCGTCGCCGTCCCCGGCCCGCCCCGCGTCATCACGAACACGTAGTCGAAGCTCTTCAGCGCCGCCGTCACCGCCAGGATCACGCACACCTGCAACACCGGAATGAGCATCGGCACGGTGATATGCGTGAACGTCACCCGCGCCCCCGCCCCGTCGATCCGCGCGGACTCGTACAGCTCCCGAGGAATATTCCGCATCGCCGCCAGCAGGATGATGAAGAAATACCCGATCGTGTGCCAGATCGGCACCGCGATCACCGCCAGCAGCGCGGTCGAGGGATCGGCCAGCCACGCATGCGCCCACCCCCCCAGCCCCACGCCGCGCAGCCCCACGTTCAGCGGCCCGAGATCCGGATCGTACAGCAGCGTGAACAGCAGGCTGATCGCGGCCGAGGAGATCACCACCGGCACGAAGAACGCCCCCTCGAAGAACCGCCCGAACCGCATCCGCTCGCGCAGCAGGTTCGCCAGCAGCAGCGCCGTGCCCACCTTCAGCAGCACCGCCAGCGCCGCCCACAGCGCCACCCGCGCGAAGCCGATGCGGAACAACCCGTCGCTGCCCAGCTCCACATAATTGCGCAGCCCCACGAACACCGGCTCATCCATGCCGTTCCACTCGTACACGCTGCCCACCACCGTGCGCACGAACGGCACGATGAAGAACAGCCCGTACAGCCCCAGCGCCGGCAGCATGAACAGCAGCACCGATGGGCGGAACCGCAGCGTCCCCATCAGGCGGCGAAGATCGTCCCGAGGCGGCTGACGAACACCTCCGGGGTATGGTTCCCCGCCAGAAACTCGCCCAGCAGCGGCTCGAACTTCGAGCGCTGCGCCGGCTTCATCACCGAGGGGATCCACTTGTTCGCGGGTGCGGCCAGCGCCATCGCCTGCGCCTCTTGCGGGATGCGCCCCACCTGCGAGACATCGATGCTCGCCCCCAGATGCGGCACCGGCTGCTTGGCCTGCTCGGCATAAATCTTCGCCGAGCCGCGCGAGGACAGCCGGCGCAGCAGCTCCTGAATATACGGCCGCCTTTCCTCGTCGCGCATCGGCTTCGCCCCGGCATACCAAAGCCCGGTCAGGTCGCGCTCGATGTTCCCCTCCGTCTGCGCGCCCCCGGGCACCGACGGAAACCGCAGCAGCACCAGATTCGCCTGCACCTCCGGCTTGATGTTCGGCGTGATCCACGATCCGTCGATGATCAGCCCGCCCCGCCCGGCATTGACGTATTTCGCATACACCGCGTCATTGTTGATCGAGATCGCGTCGCTCGCCGTATGCCCCACCACCAGCTCGCGCAGCAGCCCGGCCGCGGCCACCATCTCCGGCACGGCGATCGGCTCCTGCCCGGAATGCATCCGCAGCGCCCGCGGGTTCCCCACCATCCGGTTGACGACATAGTTGTAGATGCGCCCGCCCTGGCTGTCGTTGCCGATGCTGATCGCCCAGGGCAGCTCGCCCTTCGCCTGCAATCCTTTGACCGCCGCCAGCAGGCTCGCCCAATCCGTCGGCAGCGCCACCCCCGCCCGCTCGAACACCGCCTTGTTGGCGAGGAACATCACGTGGAACATCACCGCCGGCACGCCATAAACCTTGCCGTCGAGCGACGCCGTCCGCCACGAATAATCGTCGAACAGCCCGGCAAAGGCCGGATCGCTCTTCGTCCAGGCCGTCAGGTCCGCCACCTTCCCCGCCCGCGCCACCTGGTCGAGCCCGAACCCGGGATCCAGCCGCCAGTAGTTGAACAGATCCGGCATCCGGTCCGCGCTGGCATCCAGCTTGATCTTCGTCTGATGGTCGTTGCCCGGCGTCTCCTCTACCGCCACGGTGATCGTCGGATAGTCCCGCGCGAACTGATCCAGCACCACCCGCAGCGCCTTCGCCATCGGGTGCACCCCGGCATAGCTGGTGGCAAACCGCAACGTCAGCGGCTTGGCCGGAGCCGGCGGCGCCCCCTGCGCCAGCGCGCCGGCCGGCAAAGCCAGCACACCCGCCGCCGCCAAAGCCTGCCGCCGCGTGAAAAACCGAGATGGAGTCTGCATGGATCGAATCCCTTCCCCAGACCGGGCGGTTTCCCCGCCGCGTTGCCCGCAATCCTGGCATTGCCAGCTTCACCGAGTCAATCATACTATGAAAGGATGATGAGGTAGCGATGCCATCCCCCTTCGACGATTTCGTCCGCCGCCACGGCGCCACTCCCCGCCGCGGCCTCTACGGCCTGCTGGTGCACGATATCGGCCGGCGCATCGTCGGCGGCGAATTCCCCGCCTGCGCCACCCTGCCCAATGAGGACGAGCTGATCGCCCGCTTCCGCGTCAGCCGCACCACCTTCCGCGAGGTGATGAAAACCCTCGCCGGCAAGGGCCTCGTCGAAATCCGCCCGAAAACCGGCACCCGCGTCCGCGAACACGCCCAGTGGCACCATATCGATCCCGACATCATGGTCTGGTATTACGAAACCGGCCCCAGCCAGGCCGTCCTCGATGCCCTGCGCGACGTCCGCCGCATCCTCGAACCCGCCGCCGCCGCCCGTGCCGCCGAGCGCGCGGGCAATGCCGACATCGCCTGCATCGAGGCCGCCTACGCGGCCATGTGCCGCGGCGTCGAAGACCCCCCCGCCTATGGCGAGGCCGACCGCGCGTTCCACACCGCCATCTTCGCCGCCACCGGCAACTTCATCCTCAGCCGCCTGATCGACGTCATCGCCATCGGCATCTACGGCAACGCAGTGGCCGCCACCGCCGCGGTGATCCCGAAACTGCGCGCCTCCCTGCCCTTCCACGCGGCCCTGCTCGACGCCATCCGCGCCGGCAACCCCGCCGCCGCCGAAGCCGCCGCCCGCCGCCTGCTCGACGACTGGCATCCCGAAGCCGGCCGCGTCAGCCGCGCCCTCGCCGCCCCCACCGAGGTCCAGACCCTATGAATCTTATCGACATCTACGCCCACGTCGCCCTCCCCCGCTTCCTCTCGGCCGAGGAATGCCTGGCCCTGATGGACCGCGAGGGGGTCGAATCCGCCGTGCTCAGCACCGCCGAGACCTGCCCGGACCTCCTCGGCCTCTCCGCCGCCCTGGTCGCCCACCCCGACCACTTCCGCGCCATCGGCATGCCCGTCGGCCGCTCCCCCGCCCACCTGCGAGACGCCATCCGCGCCCAGCTCGCCAGCGGCTTCTCCGGCATCCGCCTGCCCGCCGCCTTCGTCGCCGCGAACCCGGACGTGCTGGACATCATCGGCGAAGCCCGCGCCATCGCCCTGGTCGTCGGCGAGCGCGGCCTCTCCGCCGCCGCCGCCCTCCTCGTCGATTTCCTCGCCCGCTACCCCGCCAGCGCCGTCATCGCCGGGCATTTCGGCGGCCCCACCGACCCCGCGATCCTCGACACGGACCCCGCCGTCGGCGCCCTGTTCAGCCACCCCCGCCTGCACGTCGCCTTCACCCGCCACGGCGCCATGGCCCACCTGCCCGTCGAAGCCTGGGCCCGCGCCCTGGTCGCCCGCTGCGGCTGGTCCCGCCTGCTCTGGGGCAGCGAATGGCCCGTCGCCCTCTGGCGCGACGAAACCTACGCCTCCACCCGCGACTGGGCGCTGCGCCTCGCCCCCACCCCCGCGGAACTGGCCGACTTCCACCACAACAACGCCCACCGCCTGCTCTTCGCCAACGGCCCCGTCACCGCCCGCCCGCTCGGGCCGGAATGGAACCTGATGGACCTCCGCCGCCCCGCCGACGTCTGGCTCTTCCCCCCCAGCCTCGACCTCTCCGAAGAACGCCACCGCCCGATCATGGCCGCCTACACCGCCTGGGGCGGCGAACGCACCGGCCGCTACAGCGAATTCCTCCTGCAAATGGCCGAACGCGGCATTGCCAGCCAGGGGAAGTAAGGCAGGAAGCAAGCGCGTTCTTTTTTGGAAAAAAGAACCAAAAAACTTTTATCCGTTTCCGTGTAGGGCGGAAAAGCGAAGCGCCTTCCGCCGCTAACGGCATCAAACAGGCGATTTGTACTTGACATAAGCCGTCTCCTGGCTTCGCCGCCAAGCCGCAAAGACCGTGGAAAGCCCGGCGAAGCCCAAAACCCCCTTCGCCTGCGCCCCCTCCGCGACCCACCCC
>CAMCJI010000313.1 GCA_945874805.1 Asaia bogorensis
ACCGAGCACAATGCGGCGCTGGCCGAGGACCCGGCCCTCGTGAACCGCGGGGCCGAGACCGATGGCTGGTTCTTCAAGCTCCGCCTGGCCGACACCGCCGCCTTCGACGCCCTGATGACCCGCGCGGAATACGACGCGTTCCTGGAGACCGCATGATGGATACTCTCGCTGAACTGACGGCCCTGGAGGCGGCGGACAGCTTCGTCGCCCGCCACATCGCCCCCACCGAGGCCGAGATCGGCGAGATGCTGGCGGCCGTCGGCGTCGCCAGCCTCGATGAGATGGCCGCGCGCACCGTGCCGCAGGCCATCCGCATCCAGCAGGGCATGGACCTGCCGGCGGCTGTCGATGAGGCCGCCTGCATCGCCGAGCTGCGCGACCTCGCGGCCAAGAACGCCACGGTGAAGTCGCTGATCGGCACCGGCTATCACGGCACTGTCACCCCGCCGGTGATCCTGCGCAACATCCTGGAGAACCCGGGCTGGTACACCGCCTACACCCCCTATCAGGCGGAGATCGCCCAGGGCCGGCTGGAGGCGCTGGTCAATTTCCAGACGATGATCTGCGAGCTGACCGGCATGGAGATCTCCAACGCCTCCCTGCTCGACGAGGCGACGGCGGCGGCCGAGGCGATGGCGATGGCGCATGCGCTGTCCAAGGCCAAGTCCGACGTGCTGGCCGTCGCCGCCGACCTGCATCCGCAGACCCGCGCCGTGCTGGCCACCCGCGCCTGGCCGCTGGGCATCACCCTGGTGGACGTGCCCGCCGGTGACGCGGCTGCCATCGGTGCGGCCAAGCCCTTCGCCCTGGTGCTGCAATATCCCGGCTCCACCGGCCAGTTGCGCGACCTGACCGCTGAGATCGCCGCCGCGCATGCCGCCGGCGCGCTGGCCATCGTCGCCGCCGATCCGCTGGCGCTGTGCCTCTACACCCCGCCGGGCGAGATGGGGGCGGACGTGGTTGTCGGCTCCACCCAGCGCTTCGGCGTGCCGATGGGCTTCGGCGGGCCGCATGCCGGCTACATCGCTACCAAGGACGGCTTCAAGCGCAGCATGCCTGGCCGCCTCGTCGGCGTGTCCATCGATGCCGCCGGTGCGCCGGCGATGCGGCTCGCCTTGCAGACGCGCGAGCAGCATATCCGCCGTGAGAAGGCGACCTCCAACATCTGCACCGCTCAGGTGCTGCTGGCCGTCATCGCCGGCATGTATGCGGTGTGGCACGGGCCGGAGGGCCTCAAGCGCATCGCTCGCCGCGTGAACCTGCAGGCGCGGCTGCTGGCCGGCGCCGCGCAGGCAGCAGGGCGCAAGGTGGCGTTCGAGACGATTTTCGACACCGTCTGCATCGAGGGCGATGCGGACGCGCTGATGGCCGCCGGTCTCGCCGCCGGGTTCAATTTCCGCCGGGTGGATGCCGGGCGGGTGGCGATCTCGCTCGATGAGACCGTCACGCGCGCGGAACTGATGGCGCTCGCCGGCGTGCTCGGCGCGCCCCTGGGCGTCGCCCTGGCCGAGGCCGGCCCGGCGCGGCGTTCGGCCTATCTCCAGCAGTCCGTGTTCAACACGCACCACGCCGAACACGAAATGCTGCGCTATCTCAAGCGCCTGGAGGACAAGGACGTCGCGCTGAACCGCTCGATGATCCCGCTCGGCTCCTGCACGATGAAGCTGAACGCCACGGCCGAGATGATCCCGATCACCCTGCCGGGCTTCGCCGACATCCACCCCTTCGCGCCGGCCGATCAGACCGGCGGCTACAAGGAGATGATCGACCGGCTGGTCGGCTGGCTGGAGACCGCGACCGGCTTCGCTGGCGTGTCGATCCAGCCGAACGCCGGCAGCCAGGGCGAGTATGCCGGGCTGCTCGCCATCCGGGCGTGGCATGAGAGCCGCGGTGACCATGCGCGCGACATCGTGCTGATCCCCTCCAGCGCGCACGGCACCAATCCGGCGAGTGCCGCGATGGCCGGGTATCGCGTGGTGGTGGTCGGCTGCGATGCCGACGGCAACGTCGATCTCGCCGATCTCGGGGCCAAGGCGAAGATGCACGAGGCGAAGCTCGCCGCGCTGATGGTAACCTACCCCAGCACGCATGGCGTGTTCGAAGAGCCGATCCGCGACATCTGCCGCATCGTCCACGACCATGGCGGGCAGGTTTATATGGATGGGGCCAACATGAACGCCCAGGTCGGGCTGACCAGCCCGGCCGCGATCGGGGCGGATGTGTGCCACCTCAACCTGCACAAGACCTTCTGCATCCCGCATGGCGGCGGCGGGCCTGGCGTCGGCCCGGTTTGCGTGGCGGCCCATCTCGTGCCGTTCCTGCCGAACCATCCGCTGCGCGCGGATGCGGGGCCCGCGACCAGCTACGGCCCGGTTTCCGCCGCGCCCTACGGCTCGGCGCTCATCCTGCCGATCAGCTACGCCTATATCCGCATGATGGGGGCGGACGGCCTCAAGCGCGCCACCGAGGTGGCGATCCTCAACGCCAACTACATGGCCGCCCGGCTGCGCGCGCATTACCCGGTGCTCTACACCGGGGCGAACGGCATGGTGGCGCATGAGTGCATCATCGACTGCCGCCACTTCGCCGCCGTGTCGGGCATCCAGGTGGAGGACATCGCCAAGCGCCTGCAGGACTACGGCTTCCACGCGCCGACAATGTCCTGGCCCGTCGCCGGCACGCTGATGATCGAGCCGACCGAGAGCGAATCGAAGGCCGAGATCGACCGCTTCTGCGATGCGATGATCGCCATCCGCGGCGAGATCACCGACATCGAACGCGGCACGCTCGACCGGGCGGACAACCCGCTGAAGAACGCCCCGCACACGGCCGCCGAGCTCACCGCCGAGGCCTGGACGCACGGCTACAGCCGGGCTCGCGCCGCCTACCCGCTGCCCTGGATCGCCGCCAGCAAATACTGGCCGCCGGTGAAACGGGTGGACAACGTCTATGGCGACCGCAACCTGATCTGCACCTGCGCCCCGCTGGAGGCCTACGCCCAGGCGGCCGAGTAGGGCGCGCACCTGCTCCCTTTCCCACTCCAGGGGAAGGGAGCAGGGTGCCATCCGAGGTTGCTCTCCAATGATCGAGATTGATGCCGACGCCTATGCCACTTGGCTGATCGCCCGCAAGCGCGAACTCGGCCTGACCGATCGCGACCAGCTTCCGCTCAACGACGGCACCTGCCTTACCGAGCGCAAACGCCGGCTGTTGCAGGCGATCGAGGACAGCGCCCGCGCCCAGGGCCGCGAGCCGGCGTTCAAGGCGAGTTTCCGGCGGGACTGACCGCGTTCGACCCCGCTCTCGCCGAAAGCTGTGCCCGGTCCGCTACCCGCGGGCAGGGTTCTGCGTCGCGCGCCTGAGTCGGTGCCAAACCTCGGCACCAGGCCCTCACGTAATTTCTTGTCGCCCGTCAAACAATCTGAGAAGCTTTTTGTGAAATCAGCGACGGGGGCTCATCATGAAGCGACGTTCCATTCTGCGGGCCGGCATGGCGGCGGGCGTGGCGACGGCACTCCCGCGGTTCGCCATCGGCCAGCCGGCCAATGCGCAGGTGCTGCGCTTCGTGCCGCAGGCGAACCTGACGATCCTCGATCCGATCATCACCACCGCCGCGGTGACGATCAATCACGGCTGGATGGTGTTCGACACGCTGTTCGGCATCAACGCCGCCCTGGAGCCGAAGCCACAGATGGCCGAGGGCTACACCGTCTCCGACGATGGACGGACCTATCTGATCAAGCTGCGTGACGGCCTGAAGTTCCATGACGGCGAGCCCGTGCGCGCGCAGGATTGCGCGGCGAGCCTGGCCCGCTGGGCGCAGCGCGACATCTTCGGCCAGACCCTGCAACTCGCCGTCGATACCTGGGGCGTGCAGGACGACCGGACGATCAAGATCACCCTCAAGCGGCCCTTCCCCCTGCTGATCCAGGCGATCGCCCAGCAGGCCAGCTTCATCATGCCGGAGCGGCTGGCCAAGACCGATCCGTTCAGGCCGGTGACCGAGATGGTCGGCTCCGGCCCGTTCCGCTTCCTGCCCAACGAGTTCGTCGCCGGCAGTTCCGCCGCCTGGGCGCGCAACGACGCCTATGTGCCGCGCCAGGAGACCCCGGAATGGACCGCGGGCGCCAAGATCGCGCATTTCCCCCGCGTCGAATGGAAGATCATCCCGGACAGCGCCACCGCCTCCGCCGCGCTGCAGAACGGCGAGGTCGACTGGTACGAGCAGGTGCAGTCCGATCTGGCGCCGCTGCTGCGGCGCAATCCCAACATCACCATGGGGCCGTCTAACCCGCAGGGCTATGTCGGCGGCATGCGCTTCAACCACCTGCACCCGCCGTTCGACAATGTGAAGCTGCGCCAGGCGGTGCTGATGGCGGTGAACCAGGAAGACTACATGTCTGCCATCATGGGCGCCGAGCGGGCGTCCTGGCAGGTCTGCCGCTCGCAGTTCCCCTGCGGCACCACCTACGGCGCCGAGACGACGATGCCGGTGCAGAAGGGCGATCTGGAGACGGCGCGGCGCATGGTGCGCGAATCCGGCTATGCCGGGCAGAAGGCGGTCATCATCAACCCCACCGACTTCCACACCATCGGGCCACTGGGCGACATCACCTTCGACCTGCTGAAAAAGATCGGCATCAATGCCGAGCTGGTGGCAACCGACTGGGGCTCGGTCATCCAGCGGCGCAGCAACAAGGAAGGGGTGGAGAAGGGCGGCTGGTCGATCTTCCACACGTGGTTCACCGGCGGCTTCATCCTCAACCCCATCATCACCCCGCCCTATCGCGGCGTGGGCGCGAATGGCTGGTTCGGCTGGTATGGCAACGCCAAGGTGGAGCAGCTCACGCAGGACTGGCTGGATGCGAAGGATGAAGCCGGCCGCAAGCAGATCGCCGCGGCCATCCAGGCGGAAAACTACACCCAGGTGCCGACGGTGACGCTCGGCCAGTTCCAGATCCCCACCGCCTACCGCAAGAGCCTGACCGGCAAGCTCGACGGGCCGCAGCCGGTGTTCTGGAACATCAAGCGGGTC
>CAMCJI010000314.1 GCA_945874805.1 Asaia bogorensis
GCGGTAGGCCGGGCACCGACCAGTCCCGGTCCGTCCAGTCGATGGCAACCAACTGGCCGATGCCGGAGAGGGTGACGTAGGCTGTGCGCAGGTCCGCCCCGCCGAAGCAGAGATTGGTGGTCATCGGGTCAGGGAAGTTCTTCACCCTCAGCACCCGCCCATCCGGCGCGATAACGGTGACGGCGCCGGTGACGAGGGTGGCGACACAGATGTTGCCCTCGGCATCCATCTTCAGGCTGTCGAACATCTGGTAGCCGCCGAGGCCGCAGACCAGCCGGCCGCCATGCGGCGTGCCCGGCAGCTTGCGGGCGACACCGGGCGCGTCGAGGTCGAAGGCCCAGAGCCGGGCCGTGGCGGTCTCCGCTACATAGACCGTGCGGCCATCGGGCGAGAGGCCGATGCCGTTCGGGGTCAGCAGCGGATAGGCAAGCTCGACGATCGATGAGCCGTCGGCCCGGGCATAGTAGATACCGCCCATGTCGCGGTCGCGGGCGCGGGTCTTGCCCAGGTCGGTGAAGTAGAACCCGCCCTCGCCGTCGAACACGATGTCGTTGGGTCCGCGAAGCCTGTGCTCACCGCAGCCGTCGTAGAGCACGCGCACGGCACCGGTGGCGGCGTCCACCCGCTCGATCCGCCCGCCGGAATAGTCCGGCGGCTGTAGGCCAGGGCGGAGCACGCCGTCCACCTCATGCCACGTGAAGCCACCGTTGTTGCAGACATAGAATGCGCCGTCGGGACCAGCCGCCAACCCGTTCGGCCCGCCGCCGGGGGTGGCCAGCACCCGCACCTCCCCCTCCGGCGAGACGATGGAGACGGTGCCGCGGGCGATTTCGACCAGGGCGATCGAGCCGTCCCGCATCCAGACCGGGCCTTCCGGAAACCGCAGCCCCGTTGCCACCACGCGCATTGTCCGCCCCCCGGTCATGATCCGGCGAGCCTATCGCGGTTTGTGCGCCGGGCACAGATGGGGGGCGTTTTCCGCATCGCAGCGCAGCCGAGAGCGTGCTATAACACCGGGGCGGATAGTATTGAACTGCATGGAGAAATGACCTCATTGCTCCATGCGAAAGGTGGATGTGATGCGACGGTTTCTCCTGCTTCTCGCCCTGCTGCTGCCCGGCCAGGCGTTCGCGCAAGGCGCGGTGCTGGTGATGAATTCGGCCGCGGCCTCGCTGTCGGTGGTCGACATGACGACGATGAAGGAAACCCGCCGCATCCCGGTGCTGCGCGAGCCGCACCACTTCACCCTCACCCCAGACAAGCGCGACCTGCTGGTCGGCGACACGGTGGCCAACGAGCTGCTGATCCTCGACCCCGCGACGTTCGAGGTCCGCCGGCGGGTGACGATGTCCGACCCCTATCAGCTCGGCTTCTCGCCGGATGCGAAGTATCTGGTGGTGCCGGCGCTGGCCCGCGCCCAGATCGATATCTACGAGCCCGGCACCTACAAGCTCATCAAGCGCTTCAACATCAAGTCGATGCCGAGCCATCTGGATTTCGCGCCGGATTCCTCGGCCGTCTACGTCACCCTGCAGGGCACCAACAAGACGGTGGCGATCGACCTCAAGAAGATGGAGGTGCTCTGGACGGCCAGCGTGGGCAAGGCGCCGGCCGGCATCCTGTTCCACAACAACCGGGTGATGGTCGCCAATATGGGGCAGGACGACGTCTCCGTGCTCGACCCCAAGGACGGGCGGACGATCGAGCGCATCAAGGCAGGGCGGGGCGCACATACGCTGTTCCGCTCGCCCGACCGCAAGCTGATCTATGTGAACAGCCGGATCGACAGCAATTCCATCGCCTTCGACGCGGTGACGATGAAGCCGCTGCGGACCTATTCGCTGCCGGGCGGCCCGGATGACCTGGACTTCGCGCCGGACGGACGCATCTGGTACACGCTGCGCTTCGCCCACAAGCTGGCGGTGCTGGACCCGAAGACCGGGGCGGTGACGACGCTGGACGTGGGGCGCAGCCCGCATGGCATCTTCGTCAACCCCAAGGGTATCGCCGGCAAATGATCCCGCTGTTCGACCAGGCGGCCGGCTGGGTGCAGGAGTCCCTGCTGCTGCCGGCGCTGTATGCGCTGGGGCTGATGGAGTGGGAGGACGTGTCCTTCGGCTGGGCGCTGTTCGCCGTCTATGGGCTGGTGCAGGTGGTCGTCACCTTCGCCATCTGCCTGCCGCTGGAGCGCTGGCGGCCGGTGGAGCGCTGGGCCGAGAGCGGCGCGGTGGTGGTCGATGTGATCTACACCCTGATCTCCCGCGTTGGCCTGCTGCCGCTGATCACCTTCGTGCTCTTCTACAAGCTGCAGGTGGGGCTGAACGGCTGGATGGCCGACCAGGGCTGGGTGCCGCCGACGCTGGAGCGGATCTTCCCCTTCCTGCTGGGCCAGCAGGTGGCGACGTTCCTGCTCTACGTCATCATCCTGGATTTCTTCGATTATTGGCGCCACCGGCTGAGCCACGTGTTCACCTGGTGGTATTCGCTGCACGCCCTGCACCATGCGCAGCGGCAGATGACCTTCTGGTCCGATGACCGCAACCACCTGCTGGATGACGTGATCGGCTTCGCCTGGTTCACCGCGATCGCTTTGCTGATCGGCATCCCGCCCATGCAGTTCCCGCTGCTGGTGCTGGTGCTGCGCCTGCTGGAGAGCCTCAGCCATGCGAATGCGCGCATCAGCTTCGGCTGGCTGGGCGAGCGGCTGCTGATCTCGCCGCGCTTCCACCGCGCGCATCACGGGGTGACGGCGGCGGGGCTGGTGAGCGTGAACTACGGCGCGATCCTGCCGTGGTGGGACATGCTGTTTCGCACAGCCGATTTCAGCCGCGAATTCGTCGTCACCGGCGACCCCACCGCCGAGGAGGCACTGGCGACCGGCGGCTATTTCGAGCAGCAGTGGACCGCCCTGCGCCGGATGCTGCGCGACCTCCGCCCCGGACGGGCCTGAGCTACGCGGGCGGGGGCTCGGGCGAGCAGGCGCGCATCACGTCCGCGCCGATGTTGTTCCAGGTGGTGATGCCGCCGACCAGCATCACCTGAACGAGGCCCTCCGCCAGTTCCGGCAGGGTGAGGCCGTGCTTCATGCTGGCCTTGGCGTGGTTGATGGCGCCGGTGCGCGCACCGGCCAGGGTGTCGAGCAGGGCGAAGATCAGTTCCTTGGTCTTCATGTCCAGCGCGCCGCCCTCCTCGGGGCCGCGCATCAGGCCATTGCGGATCAGCCCGTAGCCAGCGAAGGCCGAGGGCGCGTGCTGGTGCAGCAGGGCGAAGTTCTCCGGCACCCGGCCGAATGTCGCCATGAAACTGTCGAGCCCGGCCTGGGCGGCCTCATCGGTGAGCTTGCTCATGCGATCCACTCCGGTATGGGCAGGTTTTTCGAGCGCAGGAAGTCGGGGTTGAACAGTTTGCTTTGATAGCGCGCCCCGCCGTCGCAGAGAATGGTGACGATGGTGTGGCCAGGCCCCATCTGCCGGGCGACCTGGATCGCGGCCGCGATGTTGATGCCGCAGGAGGTGCCGAGGGACAGGCCCTCATGGATCAGCGCGTCGTAGATGACCGGCAGGGCCTCGAGGTCGGTGACTCGCACGGCGTCGTCGATCGGCGCGCCTTCGAGGTTGCCGGGCACGCGGGACTGGCCGATGCCCTCGGTAATCGAACTGCCGCTCACCGTCAGATCACCCGATTTCACCCAGCCGTAGAGGCCGCTGCCATCCGGGTCGGCCAGAACGATCCGCACGCGCGGGTCATGCGCCTTCAGCGCCATCGCGACACCCGCCAGCGTGCCGCCGGAGCCGCAGGCGCAGGTGAAGGCGTCGATCCGCCCGCCGGTCTGGTGCCAGATCTCCTCGCCGGTGGTGAGCCGGTGCCCCTCGCGGTTGGCGAGGTTGTCGAACTGGTTGGCCCAGACGGCCCCCATCTCCTCGGCCAGCCGCCGAGAATAGTGCACGTAATTGCCGGGATCCTTGTACGGCTTGGCCGGCACCAGCCGCAGATCGGCGCCGATCATCCGCAGAAATTCGATCTTCTCGCGTGACTGCGTCTCCGGCATAACAATGACGGACCGGTAGCCCAGCGCGTTGCCCACCAAGGTGATGCCGATGCCGGTATTGCCCGCCGTGCCCTCGACGATGGTGCCGCCGGGGGCGAGCACGCCCCGCCGCTCGGCATCCTGGATGATGGCCAGGCCAGCACGGTCCTTCACCGAACCGCCGGGGTTCATGAACTCCGCCTTGCCGAGAATGGTGCAGCCGGTCAGCTCCGAGGCGCGGCGCAGCCGGATCAGGGGGGTGTTGCCGATGCCGCCGATCAGGCCGTCCGCCATCGGCGGGGCATCGTTGGGGTTGTTGTTCAAGGCGCCCTCCCTGGTTGCCGAGCGCCGCGCGGTGTGCAACGTCTGCCGGGCAAGATGTGTCGCCGCGCCTGTGCGAATTCAACCGCCAGGCCGGCCTGCGAGGGAGACGGGCATGATCGAGAACATCCACCCCCAACAGGTGTGGGCCACCCTGCAAAGCGACCCGGAGGCCCAACTCGTCGACGTTCGCACCGATGCCGAATGGGCATATGTCGGCCTCGTCGACCTCAGCGCGGCCAACAAGCAGCCGGCCCTCGTCCCCTGGCAGATCTTCCCGCGCATGGGCGTGAACGAAGCCTTCATCGACCAGATGAAAGCCGCCGGCTTCACCCCCGAGCACAAGATCTTCTTCCTCTGCCGCTCCGGCGTGCGCAGCCTGGCCGCCGCACAAGCCATGCAGGAGGCCGGCTTCCCACACGTCTTCAACGTCGCCGACGGCTTCGAAGGCCCCCCCGACGCCTCCGCCCACCGCGGCCAACTCGCCGGCTGGAAAGCCGCCGGGCTACCTTGGCGCCAGCGTTAGGCGAGGCAAATAAGGCGGGGGCTCCGCCCCTGGAGCCACCTTTACCGAACTGATGAACACGGAGAAAGGGTCTTGGTTGTGGGCTTGGTCTCTCCTTGTGTTGGGGGCGAGGCCGGCGGTCTGAAGAATCATGCGGAGGTCGCCGATGAGTTCGATACCG
>CAMCJI010000315.1 GCA_945874805.1 Asaia bogorensis
CGGCGGGAGTGGGGCCGGCGCGGGTGGGGCTTCGGCGATCGGCGCGGGGTTCGCGGCGGGATCCGGCTCGGCGTCCGGCTGGCGCGCGTAGAGGGCGGCGGCGGCGAGGCTGAGCAGGAGCGCGATCCACACGGCCGCGAGACTGCGCCAGCCCGAGGGCAGGCGCAGCCGCGGGAAGCCGGGGAGGCGGCCGCCGATCGAGCCCATTGCGAGTCGCGCTCGGGCGATCATGCGCCGACGATGCCTCATGCCGTTTTTTGACCAGCGAACCGGTCACGGCGGGCAGGCTAGCGGTTAACGGTTAACGGAAGGTTGGCGGCGGGTCAGCGGGAGGCGCGCTTGCTGGCGACCATGGCGCGCAGCACCTTCAGGCCCTGCTGGAGCTGGAAATCCGTCTCCGGCTTGGCGAGGTCGAAGGTCGGCTGGTCCTCCGGCGGGAGCTTCGGGATTTCCTTGGCGATGGCCGGCAGGTCGTTGCGCGGGGTGATGGTGACCTGGCCGGTGCCGCCCTTGTTGGTGATCGCGCCCTTGAGGTCGGCTTCGCGGGTTTGGATGCCGGGGACGGGTTCGGTGCGGCTGAAGGCCACTTCGATGTCTGGATTGATGCCGAGGCCCTGGATGGAGCGGCCGGAGGGGGTGTAGTAGCGCGCGGTGGTCAGGCGCATGGCGCCGTTGCCGGGCAGGGGCATGACGGTTTGCACGCTGCCCTTGCCGAAGCTGCGGGTGCCGAGGACGACGGCGCGGCGGTGGTCCTGCAGGGCGCCGGCGACGATTTCGCTGGCCGAGGCGGAGCCGCCGTTGATCAGGATGACGATCGGCAGGCCGCCGGTGATGTCGCCGCCCTTGGCGTTCCAGCGCTGGCCGTCCTCGGGGCGGCGGGCCTTGGTGGAGACGATCTCGCCGCGCTCCAGGAAGTCGTCGGAGACGGCGACGGCCTGGTCGAGCAGGCCGCCGGGGTTGTTGCGCATGTCGAGAATGATGCCTGCGAGCTTGCCGCCGGCTTCGGTTCTCAGGTTGGTCAGCGCGCGGCGGAGGCCGCTGTCGGTTTGTTCGGAGAAGCTGGTGATGCGGATATAGGCGAGGTCGCCGCCCTCCAGCCGGGATTTCACCACTTGGATCTTGATGACCTCACGGGTGAGGCTGAGTTCGAGGGGCTTCGGCGCGCCCTCGCGGCGGATCAGGATTTGCAGCTTGGTGTTGGGGGCGCCGCGCATTTTTTCGACGGCTTCGTTGAGGCTGAGGCCCTGCACGCTCTGGCCGTCGAGGGCGACGATCAGGTCGCCGGCCTTGACACCGGCGCGGCTGGCGGGCGTGTCGTCGATCGGGGAGATGACCTTGATGTAGCCGCCCTCCTGCGTCACCTCGATGCCCAGGCCGCCGAATTCGCCGCGGGTTTGCACCTGCATGTCCTTGTAGGACTTGGTGTTCAGGTAGTTGCTGTGCGGATCGAGCCCGGTGAGCATGCCGTTGATGGCGTTCTCGATCAGGTCCCGGTCGGAGGATTCCTCGACGTATTCGGCGCGGACGCGCTCGAAGACGTCGGCGAAGAGGTTGAGGAGGCGGTAGGTCTCAGCCTTGCTGTTTTCCGGCTTCTTCGGCGCATCCTGCGCGAAGGCGGCGGGGACCATCTGGAAGGTTGTGGTGCGGTCCAGCCCGCTCAGCAGCATGGCGGCGGTGAAAACCGTTCCCAGCAGCAGCCCAGTACGAAATTTCATGCCCGCCGTCTCCTGTCACGCATCCAAACGAGATAGTCAGTCGCGCATCATATCCTAGCCCCTGCCGCGCAGATATGGGGCAGGATCGACCGGCTGGCCGTCGTGGCGCAGTTCTACATACAGCAAAGGCCGCGCCGTGGATGCACGCGGGTCCCAGCCCGGCATCACCCCCACCGGCGCGCCGGCGTTGACCGACTGGCCGACGGCGGCGTCCAGCCTCTCGAACCCCGCCAGAACGAAATGATAGCCGCCGCCGCAGTCGACGATCAACAACTGTCCGAAGCTGCGGAAGGGGGCGGCGAACATCACCCGGCCAGCGCAGGGGGAGACGACGCGGGCGGCGGGGGCGGTGGCGAGGCTGGCGCCGGTGGTGGTCCCGGCCTCTCCGGCCTGGCCGAAGGGGCGGGCGATGCTGCCCTCCACCGGGGGGACGGCCTGGCCGCGCAGGCCCGGGCCGGGCCGGGCAAGGGCGGCCTGGCGTTGGCGGGCGGCGGTGGCGTCGGTGTCGCGGCGGTTGCGGGCGGCGGCCTGGGCTTCGCGGCGGGCGAGGTCCTCGGCGGCCTTGCGGGCGGCTTCGAGCTGGGCGATGGCGGCGCGGAGGTTTTCGGCGCGCGCGGCCTCGCCGGCGGCGCGCTGGGCGGCCTCGGCGGCCTGGTCCTCGGCGCTGCGGCGGACCTCGCGGGTTTGGCGGAGCTGGCCGTCCAGGGCCGCGGCGGCGTTGGCCTGGGCGGCGAGGGCCTGGGCGAGGCGGGGCATCGCGGCGTCGAGTTCGGCCTGCAGGGTGGCAACCTCGGCCTGTTCGGCGCGGAGCGCGCGGGCGTCGGCCTCGATCTGGCGGATGATGCCGCCGAGCACGATCACGCCGCGCACGGCCTGTTCCGGGGGGAGCGGGATCGCCAGCAGTGTTTCGGCCGGATAGGTACTGAGGCGGGCGAGCACCGGCAGCAGGGGGGCGAGATCGGCGCTGCGGGCGGCAAGCCGAGTGGCGGCGGCGCGCTCGCGCTCGGCCAGGGCGGCGATGCGGGTGGCGGTGCTGCCGGTGGCCTGCTCGGTCTCCCGCAGGCGGGCCAGCGCGGTGGCCTGGGCGGCGGCGAGGCGGCGCTCATCGGCGCGGGCGGCAGCGGCGCGGCCGGCGGCTTCCTGCTGGGCGCGCAGCTCGGCGGCGCGGGCGCGTTCGGCTTCCTGGAGCTGGGTTTGCGGGGCTTGGGCGGTGGTCAGCAGCAAGGCCAGCAGAAGGAGAGGTCTTCTTTTTTGGAAAAAAGAAGCAAAAAACTTTTTTCCGGGTTTTGCTGCCGCGCCGCGCAGGTGGGTCACGTCTGCGTGAGGAGGCTTCGGCCGGTCATTTCGGCCGGCTGCGCGAGGCCCATCAGCGCCAGCAGGGTGGGCGCGATGTCGGCCAGCCGGCCGTCATGCAGGGTGGCGCCGGGCAGGCCGGCGAGCATCACCGGGACGGGGTTGGTGGTGTGGGCGGTGTGCGGGCCGCCGGTGACGGGGTCGCGCATCAGCTCGGCATTGCCGTGGTCGGCGGTGACGAGCAGGGCGCCGCCGGAAGCGGCGATGGCAGCGGCGATGCGGCCCAGGCCGGCATCGACCGCCTCGACGGCGCGGATGGCGGCCGGGAGGCTGCCGGTGTGGCCGACCATGTCGGCGTTGGCGAAGTTCAGGATGATCAGGTCGTGGCGGCCGGAGGCGATCTCCGCCACCGCCTTGTCCGTCAGTTCGGGGGCGGACATTTCGGGTTGCAGGTCGTAGGTGGCGACCTTGGGAGAGGGCACCATGATGCGGGTTTCGCCGGGGTTGGCGACCTCGACACCGCCGTTGAGGAAATAGGTGACGTGCGGGTATTTCTCGGTCTCGGCCATGCGCAGCTGGGTCCGGCCGGCGGCGCCGACGGCCTCGCCGAGCAGGCCTTGCATGCTTTGCGGCGGGAAGAGGGAGCCCATCCGGCCGGCCAGTTCGTCGGAATAGCGGGTCATGCCGACGGCGGCGGCGAAGGCGATGCGGCGGGGGCGGGGGAAGCCGGTGAAGTCGGCGTCGAGGAAGGCGGCGAAGATCTCGCGGATGCGGTCGGCGCGGTAGTTGAAGCAGAGCAGGGCGTCACCGTCGCGCATGCCGGCGTAGCCGCCGAGCACGGTGGCGGGGATGAACTCGTCGGTGATGTCGGCGGCATAGGCGGCGGCGATGGCGGCCTCGGCATCCTCGGCGTGGGCGCCGTCCGCCTCCGCCATCGCCGTGTAGGCCTGGCGCACGCGTTCCCAGCGGTGGTCGCGGTCGAGCGCGAAATAGCGGCCGGTGAGGGTGGCGATCGGCACGTCGGCGGGCAGGGCTGCGCGCAGCCGGGCGATGTCGGCGCCGGCGGAGCGGGGCGGGGTGTCCCGCCCGTCGGTGAAGGCGTGGAAGGCGACCGGGATGGCGGCGGCGCGCAGCACATGCGCGAGCGCGGCGCCGTGGTCCTGGTGGGCGTGGACGCCGCCGGGGGAGGTGAGGCCGAACAGGTGGCAGGTGCCGCCGGTGGCGCGCAGCTTCGCGATGAGGTCGACCAGCGCGGGCAGGCGGGCGATCGAGCCGTCGGCGATGGCGGCGCCGATGCGGGGCAGGTCCTGCATCACCACGCGGCCGGCGCCGATGTTGAGGTGGCCGACCTCCGAGTTGCCCATCTGGCCTGCGGGCAGGCCGACATCGAGGCCGCAGGTGTGCAGGAAAGCGTGCGGGCCGGCCCAGAGCCGGTCGAAATTCGGGGTATGGGCGAGGCGGACGGCGTTGTCGGCGGTATCCTCCCGCCAGCCCCAGCCATCGAGGATCACCAGCATCACGGGGCGCATGTTCGTCATGCGCGGGGGTTTACCACGCGGGGGCGGGCCGGGTCTATTTTGGTTCGTCGTTCACGCTGACATGGGTGGCGACGACGCGCCAGCCATCCGCGGTGCGCGCCCAGGTCTGCATCTGGCAGCCGTGCGGCCGTAGGTGGTGATCTGGGTCCGCTCCAGGTTGCGGGCGAGGCCTGCGGCGGGGCGGGCGGCTGCCGGGTGGCGTTCTGCGTGTTCAACCAGGGCTACAAGGATCCTGGTGCGAGCTTTGACGCCGTCGACGCCGTGCTGACCCCGAGCCAATGGCTCGCCGACGACTACTGGACCGCCATTGGCCTCATGAGCACGCCGCTGCCCACCCCGATCGAGGAGGACGAGGTGATCGCCGCCGATCGCGAGCCGATCTTCGTGACGATGGTCAATCCCTCGATCGAGAAGGGTCTGTTCTTCGTCGCCCGCCTGGCCGAGGTGATCGGGGCAGGGCATCCCGACATCGCCCTGCTGATCGTCG
>CAMCJI010000316.1 GCA_945874805.1 Asaia bogorensis
GGGCGGTGAGCCGGCTGGGGTTCGGGGGGGCGGCGATCGGGCTGACGAACTACCTCGGGCGGTACGATGCGGCCGGGGAGCGGGCGGCGTCTGTCGCGGTGGTGCGCCAGGCGGTGGCGGGAGGGGTTACGTATTTCGATACCGCGCCGGGGTATGGGGCCGGGCTGTCCGAGACGATCTTCGGCGAGGCGCTGGAGGGGGTGGAGGGCATCACGCTGGCGACCAAGGTGAAGGCCGATCCGGCGGTGGATGTGCGGGCGTCGCTGGAGGCGAGCCTGGGGCGGTTGCGGCGGGGGCGGGTGGATCTGCTGCAGATCCACGGCACCAGCATCGATGCGGAGACGTGCCGTGCGATCCTCGCACCGGGGGGGATGCTGGCGCAGATGGTGCGGCTGCGCGAGGAGGGACTGGTGGGGGCCGTCGGCTTCACCTCCGAGGACAACAACCCGGCGGTGTATGAGCTGATCGGCAGCGGCAGCTTCGATACCATGCAGATCGCCTACAACCTGCTGTTGCAGCACCCCTATGAGCCGACCCGGCCGTTCGGCAGCCTGTTCGCGGCGAAGGCGGCGGGGATGTTCACGGTGGCGATGCGGGCCTCGACCTCCGGCATCTTTCAGCGCTGGGTCCGGATGGTAAATCCGGCGGATGATTTCGACTATACGCCGGCGCTGATCCAGTTCGCGCTGTCGAACCGGCTGCTGGATGTGGCGCTGGTGGGGATGCGCACGCCGTCCGACGTCGCCTCATGCCTCGATATCTGGCGGGATGTGGGCGGGCGGATCGATGTGGATGCGCTTTGGGAGCGCTACGTGCCGCCCGGGTGATCTTGCGCCGGCAGGTCAGGCGGCTACCCTCATTTGGTCATCAGCCGAAAGAATCCGCCATGCGCTGTCTTGTCCCCATGGACGTGTTTGCCTTCCGCCATGCCGACCATGTGCGGCTTTCGCCCGATGGGCGGCATCTCGCGTTTGCCGAGGTGCGGCGGGATGTGATGCGCGATGCGCGGGTCTCGACGCTGATGCTCTCGGCCAATGGCGGGGCCTGGGCGGCGCAGCCGGAGAGCGAGGGCATCATGGCGCTGCGCTGGGCGCCGGACAGCCGGCGGCTGGCGATGCTGCAGCGGCATGGGCATATCTCGCGCATCATCGTGCTCGACGCCGCGACCGGAGGGCGGGCGTGCCTGTTCGAGACGCCGGAGAGCCTGCGCGAGCTGGCCTGGTCTCCCGATGGGCGGATGCTCGCGTTTCAGATGTTCGTGGCCGCCCCCGGGCCGGCGTGGGTTGAGCTGCCGCAGGCGCCGGAGGGGGCGCATTGGGCGCCGGCGATGAAGGTCACCGAGCGGACGGTGTGGCGGCATGATCCGGCGGGCGAACTGCCGCATGGCAGCTTCCAGGTGATGGCGCTGGATGCCGGCGGCGGCGCGCCGGTGCAGGTGACGCAGGGCACCTGGATGAGCGGGGTGTTCCATCCGGCCGGGCTGGCCTGGACGGCCGATGGTGCCGAGATTCTGCTCAGCGCCAGCCGCGATCCGGATTGGGACCGGGCGCCGGATCGGCTGGCGATCCACGCCGTGCGGCTGGCCGACGGGGCGGTGCGGATGCTGGGGGACGGGGTGGGGGCGCCGGCCTTCCCAGCGGCCTCGCCGGACGGGCGCTGGGTCGCCTTCGTGGCCGCGGACGGGCATGCCAGCGGCGGAGTGCGCAAGCTGCGGCTGGTGCCGGCCGGCGGCGGGGCGGTGCAGACGCTGGCCGGCGACCTCGACCGCACGCTCGATATGCCGGTGTGGACCGCCGACAGCGCGGCGCTGCTGGTGGCGGCCGACCTGCCTGGCCGGCGCGGGCTGGTGCGGGTGGGGCTGAATGGTGGGCATACGATCCTCGCCGAGGATGTCGGCAACCCCGGCATCGAAATGCCGTATAGCGGCGGAGGGTTCTCGGCCGCCGAGGACGGCACGATCGCCTATGCGCTGACGACGCCGACCTGCCCGTCGGACGTTGTGGTGCTGCCGCCTGGGGGACCGGCGCGGGTGGTGACCGCGCTGAACGCGGAATTCGCCGCCGAGATCGGCGGGTTCCGCGACACCGAGGCGCTGGAGATCACCGCGCCCGAGGGCCACAGGGTGCAGGCCTGGCTGATGCTGCCGGCCGGGCCGGTGCCGGCGGCGGGGCATCCGATGATCCTGGAGATCCACGGCGGGCCGTTCGCGCAGTTCGGGGCGATCTTCTCGATCAAGTACCAGCTGCTGGCGGCGGCGGGCTATGCGGTGCTGTCCGTCAATCCGCGCGGTTCGACCGGACGCGGCGAAGACTTCGCCGCCGCCCTGCGCGACCGCTTCCCCGGGCCGGACCACGACGACCTGATGGCGATGGTGGATGCTGCTTCCGCGCGGCCGGATATCGACGCCGGGCGGCTGTTCATCACCGGGGTTTCCGGCGGCGGGGTGCTGACTTTGTGGGGTGTGGCGCATACGCACCGCTTCCGCGCCGCCGTCTCGATCAAGCCGGTGGTGGACTGGCAGAGCTGGACACTCACCGCCGATATCGGCGCGCTGATGGGCCACCGCTGGCTGGGCGACGTGCAGCCGTGGGAAAACCCCGCGAAATACCGCGCGCGCTCGCCACTGACCTACGCCGGGGATATCCGGACGCCGACGCTGCTGATCGGCGGGGAGGCGGATTCGCGTACGCCGGATACCGAGGCGTTGCAGATGTACACCGCGCTGCGGGTGCTCGGTGTGCCGACCGCCTATGCGCGGCTGCCGGGGGCGTCGCACTCCTCCGCCGTGGCGCGGCCCTCGCATATTGTGGCGGAGGTGATGGCGAGCTTGGGGTGGTTCGGGAAGTATCTTGGGGGATGAGGGAACAGGGTTTGTTTTGTAAACAGAAAGAAAAGCCTCGCCTCCTTGCCCGTGAAAGGCCCAGCCCATGACCCAGACCTCCGAACTTCCCGTCATCGATTGCGCCGGCATCGGGCGGGACGATGCGGCGCTGGCCGCGCAGTTCGACCGCATATTCCGCACGCTGGGCTTCTGCTACGTGCGCAATATCGGCGTCGATCCGGCGGTGACGGCGCGGATGTTCGCGGCCTCGCGGCGGTTTCATGCGCTGCCGGATGCGACCAAACGGGCGATGACGATGAATGCGACGCATCGCGGCTACATGGCGCCGAAGACGTCGTTGATCGTCACGTCGTCGGTGGCGGAGGTGAAGCGGCCGAATGTCAGCGAGTCGCTGATGCTGATGCACGAGGTGGCCGAGGACGACCCGCGCTACGGCAGCGAAGTGCATGGGCCGAACATCTGGCCGGACCTGCCGGGGTTTCGCGCCGACGTGGAGACCTACGAGGCGGGGATGCGGCGGTTTTGCCTGGCGCTGCTGCGGCCGATGGCGCTCGCATTGGGGCTGGAGGCCGATTGGTTCGCGCCGCATTTCCAGCGGCCGACGACGTTCCTGCGGCTGCTGCACTATCCGCCGCAGGCGCCGGACAGCCCGGAGGATGAGTTCGGCTCCGCGCCGCATACGGATTACGGGTTCCTGACCATCCTCGCGCAGGACAACGCCGGCGGGTTGCAGGTGCGCCGGGCGGATGGGGTGTGGCTGCCGGCAACGCCGATCCCGGAGACCTGGGTGGTCAATGTGGCCGACATGCTGCACCGCTGGACCAACGGGCGGTGGCAGTCGACACCGCATAGGGTGAAGAATTTGTCGGGGGGGGATCGGTTTTCCGTGCCGTATTTCTTCGACATGGACATGGACAGCGAAGTCGTATGTGTCCCGACCTGCACCGATGCGGCGCATCCGCCGCTGCATCCGCCGGTGCGGTATGGGGATTATTTGATGGAGCGGCTGGATAAGAATTATGCTTATCGGAAGAAGTAAGAGTCTTCTTTTTGTGAACAAAAAGAAGCAAAAAAACTTTGTCCGTTGGGTGGGGGCGTAGTCCCGAGGTTGGGGTTGGGCAGCGTGGGCATTTTTGGCTTCGCCGCGTTTGGAATCAGCTTTGCGGCTCGGCGGCGAAGCTCGGAGAAAAGTTTTTTGCTTCTTTTTTTCAAAAAAGAAGATGCTTGCCTACGTCAGCAACGCCAGCACCTCGGCGGCGGCGGCTTCGGAGGGGCGGCCTTGGGTGGGAGTCAGCACGCCTAGGACCTCGGCGAAGCCGGCCCGTTGGGCCTGGCGGGCTGCATCGTCGGTGAGCAGGGTGGCGATGGCTTCGGCGAGGCGGGCGGGGTTGGAGTCCTGTTGCAGGAGTTCGGGCACGAGTTCGCGGCCGGCGAGGAGGTTGACCATCGCGGCGTAGGGCACCTTGATCAGGCGGCGGGCGATCATCGCGGTGAGCGGGTTGACGCGGTAGGTGACGGCCATCGGCACGCCGGCCATCGCCAGTTCCAGGGTGGAGGTGCCGGATTTCGTCAGTGCCGCGTCGGCGGCGGCGAAGGCGTCGTGCTTGTCCGCGATGGAGGTGACGACGATGGGGCGGACGCGCCAAGCGGCGGTGGCGGCCTGCACCGTCTCGGCCACCGCGGAGGCGACGGGGACGACGGGGACGATGCCGGGCAGGCGCTCGCCCAGCAGTTCGAGGGTGCGGGCGAAGACGGGGAGCAGGCGGCCGACTTCGCTGCGGCGGCTGCCGGGCATCAGCACCAGCACGCGGGCGTCCGGCCCGAGGTCGTGGTGGGCGCGGAAACGGGCGGCGTTGCCGGTGTCGGCGCCGGATTCCAGCACGGGGTGGCCGACGAAGCTGCCCTCCAGGCCGTGTTTGGCGAAGTAGGCGGGCTCGAAGGGCAGCAGGCAGAGCAGGCGGTCCCACAGGCCGGGGAATTCGCGGACGCGGTGTTCACGCCAGGCCCAGACCTGGGGGGCGACGTAGTGCACGCGCGGGATGTCGCTGCCGCGCAGGGCCTTGAGGACGCGCAGGGTGAAGCCGGGGCTGTCGATGGTGACGAGCACGGCGGGGCGGCGGGCCTGGATGTCGGCGATGGTGCCGGCGAGCAGGGATTTC
>CAMCJI010000317.1 GCA_945874805.1 Asaia bogorensis
GGTCGCTCACCTGATCCAGCACGACGACGGGGCCCGGGCGTTGCAGGGCGAGTTGCAGCGAAACCTGGGGGAGCGGATCTGCCAGCAGGGCAGCGCCCTGGTGGCTGACGCCGCGGCCGAGGAGCTGTTCGAGGCGGGCGCGGTCCACCCGTTCGATCGCCATGGAAAGGCGGCCGGCGCCGGTTTGCTGGTAGTGGCGGGAGACCTCGGCCTCCGCCTCCTCGGTGAGCATCACGCGGCGCAGGAGGCGGGCGGGATTGGCCAGGGCGGCGGCGACCGCATGGGTGCCATACAGCCAGACTTGGCCGCTGGGGGCGGGTTTCAGGGCAGGCAGCGCGGGTTCGCGGGAGGGCTCGCGCGGGGTATCGCGGGAGGGCGCGCGCAGGGTGTTGGCCGAGGGCTCCGGCTTGCGCTCCGGCCGTGGGGCGGCGGTGCGGGCGGGGGCCGGCTTGCGCTTGGGGGTGTAGACGCCAGGGTGGCCTGAGCGAGTGCGCTCAGGCTTGGCCGGAGCGGTGGGGCGCGCCTCGCCCTCTCCCCGAGGGGGCCGGGCGTCGCCCTCGGGGCGAGGGGTGCGGGGCGCGCGGTCATCGCGTGCTGGCGAGCGCTGGCCGCTGGGGCTGGAGCGGTCCTCGCGGGCGGGCGGGCGCGGGCGGGACGGGCCTGCGCGGTCGTCACGCGAGGGGGGGCGCGAGGAGGGGCGCTGGCCGGTGGGGCCGGCGCCGGGACGACGGTCCTTGCCGCGATCTGTCGGGGGTTTCATCGCCCTTCTATAGCCGCCGGGCGCGTTGGCGACAAATCGAAGGCTGGGCTGCGTTGACAAGGCTGGGTGAACCGGAATAGTCGGACCCTTGTCGGGTGCCGTTGTGTGCCAGGCAGACGGAGGGGTGCCCGAGTGGCTAAAGGGGGCGGACTGTAAATCCGCTGGCGTACGCCTACGTTGGTTCGAATCCAACCCCCTCCACCATCTGCCGCCGGCGCTTCTCAGAACGGGCCTTGTGCCGCCTGGATTTCTTTCGCGGGTGTAGCTCAATGGTAGAGCTCCAGCCTTCCAAGCTGGCTATGAGGGTTCGATTCCCTCCACCCGCTCCAGCCCTTTGGACCCAGTTCTTTAGCAGGGTCCGGGGGGCCTGCGGGAGCATGGGCACTTGACAAGGGCAGCGCATCATCCTTTCTACGCCGCCCGGGCTAGAGGTGACGGTTTGCGCCGCCACCATCGTGTCTGCAGGGGTGTAGCTCAATTGGCTAGAGCGCCGGTCTCCAAAACCGGAGGTTGGGGGTTCGAGACCCTCCACCCCTGCCAACGACGCCTTCGGCCCGCGACCCGGCCGGCAAAAGGCGAATTCCCTGGTGTCGCGAGGAGTTGATTCGGCGTGGCCTTGGATCCGATCAAATTCGCACGAGACGTGCGCAGCGAAGTGGCAAAGGTCACGTGGCCGTCCCGCAAGGAGACGATGATCACGACGGGTCTGGTGTTCGCGCTGTCGGCCCTGGCGGCGGTGTTCTTCTTCGTGGCGGACCAGATCATCGGCGTTGGCGTGCGCGGGCTCTTCGGGGTGGGATTCTAACATGGCCAAGCGCTGGTACGTCGTGCACGTGTATTCCGGCTTCGAGAAGAAGATCGCGGAACAGATCAAGGAACAGGCCCGCCAGAAGGGCCTGGCCGACCAGTTCGACGAGGTGCTCGTGCCCTCCGAAGAGGTCGTGGAACTGCGGCGCGGGCAGAAGATCAACGCCGAGCGCAAGTTCTTCCCCGGCTACGTGCTGGTGAAGATGGAACTGACCGACGACGCCTGGCACCTGGTGAAAGACACGCCGAAAGTCACCGGCTTCCTGGGCACCAAACTGCGCCCCTCGCCGATCACCGAAGCCGAAGCCGACCGGATCATCAAACAGGCGCAGGAAGGCGTGGAGCGCCCCCGCCCCGCCATCCTGTTCGAAATCGGCGAACAGGTGCGCGTGGCCGACGGGCCGTTCACCAGCTTCAACGGCATCGTCGAGGAAATCGACGAGGAAAAAGGCCGCGTGAAAGTCAGCGTCTCGATCTTCGGCCGCTCGACACCGGTGGAACTCGAATACTCGCAGGTCGAGAAGAACTGAGGCGCACCGCCGCCCGGTGGACTTGACGGATCGGCGGCAGCCGCCACTTCCACGGCGCAACCGAGGCGGAGTGCGCCGTGCCAGCGATCCTCGACGGGCTGATCCGGGCCCTGCAGCCGGTGGCGCTGGCCTTCGGGCTCGGCGCCTGCACCATCGCCACGCCGCTGCGCACGACCGGACCGGCGCCGGAAACCGTCGTCGTCGCCATCACCCAGGCATCGCTGAAGCCGGACAAGCGGATGGCGTTTGACCGCTCGCTCGACACCGTTGCCGCGATCCTGTCGGGAACGCCAGGGCTGCTGGGCTGGTCGCTGCGGCGCGAACTGTTCGGCACCGAGGCCTGGACGCTGACAATCTGGGAAAGCGATGCGGCCCGGGCAGCTTTCGTCGGCTCACAAGTGCATCGTGACGCCATACAGGCGTCGATTCCGGCGCTGACCGGCACACGGTTCGCCCGGCTGACGCTGCCCTCGCGGGAATTGCCGTTCGGCTGGCCGCAGGCCCTCGCGGTGCTGGAACGCGACGGTGTCAGCTACGATTGATCCGGGCCATTCCGGCAGCCGGCACGCGACCTACCGGCGCAATTCCGGCACGCGGGTGTAGAGGGCGGCGTCGAGTTCGGGTTTGCGGGTCCAGAGGCTGCGGTACCAGGCGACGCGTTGGGCGATCTGGTAGGCGAGCATGCGTTCCTGGATGACGTAGCGGCGGGCCGCGTCCGCCAGCTCGCGGCCGGCTTCGGGGTTGACGACCAGGCGGAGTAGGCGGTTTCGCAGGTCGGCCGGGCCGTCGAACAGGACGCCGGTGACGCCGTCTTCCACTGTGGCGGCGTAGGCGATGGGGCTGGCGAGCGCGGTGACGCGGTGGGCGGCGGCTTCGATGAATTTTAGGTCGGATTTGCAACGGTTGAAGGGGTTGTCGACGAGCGGCATGAAGGAGATGTCGCTGCCGGCCAGAAGGGCGTTGTAGGTGGCGTAGTCGCACAGCGGGGTGAAGCTTTTATGCGGAGTTTCCAGCGCGTCGAAGAAGCCACGGTCGCCGACGATGCGCAGGTGCAGGCGCTCGCCCACCACACCACAGACGCCGTTGATGGCGCGGACGTAGGGGGGCCAGTCGTCCTGGCGGTTGATGCCGGCGAAGAACATCGTCACCCGGTCGGGGTTTTGGTAGTTCCGCACGTCCGGCAGGCGGGCGACGGCGTTGGTGAAGACGGCGACTTCGGGGTTCTGCTCACGCAGCAGCGCGGCGAGGGTTTCCGTGGAGGTCTGCACGGCGTGGACGGCGCGGAAGTTCTGCACCTGCCCGCCCATCAAGGCGGGGATGTAGTCCGGGTGGTCGTCAAACTCGCAGGTGAGCAGGAAGCCGCGGCCGAGGGCATCGCGGAGGGGGACGAGACCGCCGGCGTCGAGGAGGGCGGGGCGGTGGAAGCTGAAGATGTGCGGGGTCGCGTCCGTCGGCGGGGGCGGCAGGCTTTGCACAACGCGGGTGGTGACGCCGCGCAGGCTGCCCATCGCGCGCATTGGCTCGATCACGCGCACATGGCTGACGCCGCCGACGGGGGGCAGCATGGTGGAGAAGATCTCGATCGGCGGTTCCAGGCGGCGGGCGGCGACGAGGATGTATTGCAGGGCCGCCGCACGGGTCAGCAGCTCGTCGGCATCGACGCCGATCTGACGCAGGCCAGGGGTGAGGGCGCGGGTGAATTCCTCGGCCTGGCGGCGGTCGAACACGCGGGGCAGGCATTCCTGCACGTCCAGCCCGAGTTGTGCGAGGCCTTGGTAGAGCGTCTGCCGGCGGAACCAGCGCAAGTGGTCGCGGTCGAGCAGGCCGTTGCCCTCGTAGTCCCAGGTGCCGCGGAGCAGCTTTTCGGTGAAGCTCCAATGCTCCAGGTTCGGCACGCAGAGCACAATGCAGCCGTCCGGGGTGAGGGATTCGATCTGCCGGCGGATCACCTCCCACGGTTGGGCGAGGTGTTCGAGGATATCGTTGTAGATGATGCAGTCGAACGTCTGGGCGCCGTAGGGGCAGGGATCGGCCTCCAGATCGACGACATGCACCTCCGCCATCTGCTCGGCCGCCATGGCCGCGAGGGCGGGATCGCGCTCGATGCCGACCGTGTGAGTGGCCGGGTTGCGCCGGCGGAACTCGCCAATCAACGCACCATCGCCACAGCCGACATCCAACAGCGCCCGCACCGTCAGCGGAATGCGCTCCAGCAGATCGAGATTGATCGGGCCAATGTCGTCGCTCATCACGCCACGCTCATACGTGGATCAGCACGTCACGCCTAGGGTTTGTGACGGCTTGGGGCGTGAGCAAGGCGGGGGCTCCGCCCCTCGACCCCGCAAGGGGCGGAGCCCCCGCCTTGCTTGCTGCCTTAGGCGGTCAGAAACCCCACGGTGTTGGCTTGCAAGACCGCGCAGGTGAGGGGGCCGCCGAGGACGGCGCCGGTGTCGATGCCGATGCGGTGGGGGCGGATGGTGGGGTGTGGTTCTTCGGGGGTGTGGCCGTGGACGGCGACGAGGGGGAGGGTTCCGGTGAAGGAGAGGAAGGGTTCGCGGATCCAGAGCATGTCCTGGCGGGTTTGGGCGGCCAGGGGGGTGCCGGGGCGGATGCCGGCGTGGACGAAGATGTAGCCGCCACTTGTGTGGCTGTTGGGGAGGCTGCGGATGAGGGCGATTTCGGCGGCGGGGATGCTGTGGGCCCAGTCGGCGGGGCGGGCGCGGTGGGAGATGCCCCAGCTTTCGAGGGCGGCGACTCCGCCGTTCTGTTTCCAGTGTTCGGCCGCGCCGCGCCCGCCTTCGAGGGCGGCGAGGAGCATGTCTTCGTGGTTGCCGATGAGGTTGATGGTGGG
>CAMCJI010000318.1 GCA_945874805.1 Asaia bogorensis
GAGGAAGCGTCTTCTTTTTTGGAAAAAAGAAGCAAAAAACTTTTGTCCGTTGGGGGGGCTTTGGGGGTTGGATTGGTGTTGGTGGGGGTGGGTTTGATGGCTTCGCCGGGTTGGGAATTGGAAATGTGGCGTGTCGGCGAAGCCAAGTAACTCGCCCTCGACAAGACCCGATCCAGCCACCAAAGCCGGCCCCAACGGGGAAAGTTTTTTTGCTTCTTTTTATTCACAAAAAGAAGGCCTTGCCTTGCTTACCTAACCTTGGAACTCCACAGGATGCGGCAACACGAGGCGGAAGGTGGTGCCGGTTTTACCCGTACTTACCAGGGTGAGTTCGCCGCCGTGGGCGCGGACGAGGTCGCGGGCGATGGCCATGCCCAGGCCGGAGCCGCCGACGCGGCCGCCGGCGACGAAGGGGCGGAAGAGATGGGTTTGCACGGCCTGGGGCAGGCCGGGGCCGTCATCGGCGACGGTGATGGACAGGCCGTCCGGTGCGGATTCGGTGGTGATGCGCAGGGTGTTGGCGCCGGCCTCTGCCGCGTTGCGCAGCAGGTTGGCGAGCACGCGCAGCACGTGCAGGCGGTCGGCGAGCAGGCGGGTGATCGGCGGGGTGTCGTTGGTGATCTGGATCGAAGGGCGCAGGGCGCGCGCCTGCTCGGCGGCTTCCAGGATCACCGGGGAGAGCAGGAAGACCTCGCGCCGGGGGGCGGCGGGGCCTTCGCGGGCGAAGTCGAGCGTGCGTTTGACCAGCTCGGTGGCGCGTTCGACGGCGTGGGCGATGGTGTCGCCGCTGCGGCGGACGGCGGGTTCGGGGCTGGCTTGCAGCCGTTCGGCGGCGAGCAGAGCGGGGGAGAGGATGCCGCGCAGGTCGTGCCCGACCTTGGCCACCGCAGTGCCGATGGCGGCCAGCCGGGCGTTGCGCCAGAGGGCGGCGCGCAGCTCGTGCTGCATCGCCGACAGTTCCTCGGCGGCCACCGCGATTTCGTCCGACGGGCCGGAGGGCGGGGGTTCGATCGGCGGGGTGCGCTCGGGGTCGGCGCGGAAGGCGACGATGCTGCCGGTCAGCCGCTGCATCGGGCGGACGAGCAGGAGGACCAGGGCGGCATAGACGAGGGCGCCGGTGATGCCGGCGATCGCCAGCGCCTGCAACGCCACCCGGCCGGCGACGGCGCGGACCTGGCGGGCGAGGTCGGCTTCATCCAGCACCACCGAGAGCATGGCACCGCGGCGCTTGGTGCTCTCCATCATCACCAGCAGGCGGCGGGGCGGGGCACTGCCGAGCACCTGGCTGCCCAGCAGTTCGAGCGTGCGGAGCATTGCGAGGGTTGGGGTTTCCTCGCGCAGGTCCTGCACCACGTCGGCCTGGACCATGCCGTTTTCCGCCAGTTGCGCCATCGCGCGGGTCTGGTCCTGCAGGCGAATCGAGAGCGCGCCGGACAGGCGCAGCAGTTCGAGGCGGGTGGTGCGGTCCGCCAGGGCGGCGGGGTAGCCGGCGGGGGCCTGGGGGACGCCGAGCACGGCGATCTCGGCCGCGGCGATGCGCCGCGCCAGCCATTCCTGCCGCTCGGCGACGATGGCGGGCAGGAATACCAGGGCTTCGGTGATCAGCATGACCACCAGGGTGAACCAGAGCACGCGGCGCGAGAGGCTGCGGCGGGGGCGCGCGGGGGCGTTGCTCATCGGGGGAGGGGCGGGGCGTGCATCAGGCGCTATCGTGGCCGGGCCGGCGGCTCAGGGCAACCAGGCGAGCCAGCGGACGAGCCGGCGGGCGCCGGCGGAAAACAGCTTGGGCACGAAGAATTGTCCGGCCGCGCGCTTCGGCGCCTCGGCCAGGGTGGGGTAGGGGACGATCATGCCGGCCAGGGCGGAGAGCTTGAGGCCCTGGGCGATCGCCAGTGTCCAGGTGCCGATCATCTCGCCGGCATGTGGGGCGAGGATGCCGCAGCCGAGGATGCGCCCGCCGGGGGTGACGACCAGCTTGGCCAGCCCCTCGGTGCGGCGCTCGGCCTGGGCGCGGTCGTTCTCGGCCAGCGGCCAGCGCAGGATGCGGATGTCGTGGCCGGCGGCGCGGGCCTCGGCCTCGGTCAGGCCGACCTGGGCGAGTTCGGGGTCGGTGTAGGTGACGCGGGGCAGGGCGCTGTAGTCGATCTTGGCGGGCAGGCGGAACAGGGCGCGGCGGACGATGATGCCGGCGTGGTAGCTGCCGACATGGGTGAAGGCGCGCGGGCCGATGCCGGCGGGGTCGGCGATGTCTCCGGCCGCGAAGACGCGGCGGTTGGTCAGGCTGCGCAGGCCCTTGTCCGTCGCGATGCCGCCGGCACCGGCGCGGATGCCGCCGGCTTCCAGGCCGAGCTGCTCGATGTTCGGGCGGCGGCCGGCGGCGACCAGGAGATGGCTGCCGGCGATGCGCTGGCCGTTGGCCAGGATCAGGACCGGGCCGGGTTCGACGCGGGTGACGGCGACGCCCTCGATCAGTTCCACGCCATCGGCGGTGAGCGTGTGGCGCAGGCCGTCGGCCAGTTCGGCGTCGTCGCGCCCGGCGATGCGCCCGGCCTCGACGACGGTGACGCGGCAGCCCAGGGCGGCATGGGCTTGCGCCATCTCCAGCCCGATCGGGCCACCGCCGAGGATGAGCAGATGCGCGGGCTTGGGGGTGACGGCGAAGAGCCGCTCGTGGGTGACGAAGGGCACGCTGTCCAGGCCGGGGATCGGCGGGATGGCGGCGCGCCCGCCGGCGGCGATGACGATGCGGTTGGCGGTGAGGCTTCGTGCGTCCGGGCCGGTGATTTCCAGCGTGTCCGGCGCGGTGAAGCGGGCCTCGCCGGCCAGGACGGTGGCGCCCATGGCGCGGAAGCGCACGGCGCTGTCCATCGGGGCGATCGCGTCGATGACGCCCTGGACATGGCTCTGCACCGCCGCCCAGTCCACCTGGGCTGGGGGCAGGCGGATGCCGAAGACGCCGGCGTGGCGGGCATTGCGGACGGCATGGGCGGCGGCGAGCAGCGCCTTACTCGGCACGCAGCCGGTGTTCAGGCAGTCCCCGCCCATCTGCGCGCGCTCGATCAGCACGACGCGCAGGCCGAGCTGGGCGGCAACCGCGGTGACAGTGAGGCCGGCCGCCCCGGCGCCGATCACCGCGAGGTCGAAATCACGCATTCCGGGTTCTCCGCAGAAGGATCGGCAGCAGCGACAGGGCTGCGAGGCCGAGCAGGGGCAGCAGCACCTGCCAGGAGAAGATGATGCCGACATCCGGGGTGCCGCCGGCGGCCAGCACGCCGCTGATGCCGGCGCCGATGGAGGCGAATACCGTGGTTCCCGGAATGATGCCGATCAGGGTGGCCAGCGTGTAGACGCCCAGCGGCATGCCGGCCAGCGCCGCGACGAGGTTGACGGCGAAGAAGGGGAAGGCGGGGACCAGCCGCAGCACCAGCATGTAGGAGAAGCCGTCGCGCTGCAGCCGGGGGCGCAGGCGCTCCAGCAGGGGGCCGGCGCGGGCGGCCAGGAGCGGGCCGAGGGCGCTGCGGGCGGCCAGGAACACGAGCACGGCGCCGAGCGTCGCGCCGATGACGGCGAGTGCGGCGCCGGCGATGGTGCCGAACAGCAGCCCGCCGGCGACGGTCAGCACCACCGCGCCGGGCAGAGAGAGGGCCACCGCGAGCGCATAGGCGCCGATGTAGCCGGCCGCCATGACGAGGGGGCGGGCGCCGACCATGGCCAGCAGGGCAGCCTGCTGCTCGGCGAGGGCGGCCCAGCTCAGCGAGCGGTGCACGCCCGAGGCGTAGGCCGCCGCGATGGCCGCGATGATCAGAAGCGCCGGGAGCAGGCGCGTCCAGCGCATGAGGGTGGGATTCCAGGGAATGTGATAGCACAGCATGCCATGCCCGGGGCTTTCCCGGTAGGGCGATGGTGGAAGCCTACGCCTTTGTCACCCGGGGCGTGCGGGGTGCTGTTGACGCCCGGCCGCCGCGGACCCTATACACCGGCCCCTGAACGGGACCCGATCGGGCCCCGCATATCCCTTTGGTCTGCCGCAGTTCGTGGCTGGCCTGTTGCCCTCGGAGACGCACGTGAAGCGCACCTATCAGCCCAGCAAGCTCGTCCGCAAGCGCCGCCACGGGTTCCGCGCGCGCATGGAAACGGTGGGCGGCCGCAAGGTCCTGTCCAACCGCCGCGCCAAGGGCCGCAAGAAGCTGTCGGCCTGATCCGAACCGGATCGGTACCGCACATGGCGCCGGCGCCGCAGCGCCTGAAGCGCCGCGCGGACTTTCTCCGCGTCGCCGCCAAGGGCCGTCGCGCACCTGTCCACGGACTGGTGCTGCAGGCTTTGGCGCGCGCGGATGACGGCCCGGCCAGGCTGGGTTTCACGGTGACGAAGAAGGTCGGCAACGCGGTGGTGCGCAATCGCACACGCCGGCGGCTGAAGGAGGCCGCTCGCCTGCTGTTCGCGGGCTGCCCGGTGTCTGGCCATGATATCGTGCTGATCGGCCGCGATGCGACGCGCGGGCGGGATTTTGCGGATCTGGTGGATGACCTGCGGCGCGCCCTCGCCAAGACGGGGGTCCAATGACTGCCGCCGCCGGTGTTCTTGCTGCGGCCGTCCATGCGTATCGATGGACGATCCGCCCGATCATCGGCGCGCATTGCCGCTATGAGCCGTCGTGCAGCCAGTATGCGCTTGAGTGCCTCGCCTCCCACGGCGCCCTGCGTGGGGCGGCCCTGTCCGCCCGGCGCATCCTGCGCTGCACCCCCTGGCATGCCGGCGGCTATGACCCGGCCCCTGCCCCTTCGGTTCCGGCGCGCGCCGGGCAAACGGTGACCTGATGGACCAGAAACGTCTGATGCTGGCGATCGCGTTGTCGATCGGCATCCTGCTCACATTCCAGATGCTGATGCCGCAGCCGCAGCGGCCGGCGATCGATGCGGCGACC
>CAMCJI010000319.1 GCA_945874805.1 Asaia bogorensis
GCCGGGCGAGCCGGGCGTGGCCGGCACCGAGAGCGGCACCGCGGCACCGCCGTAGAACGCGGTGCTCAGCGCCTTCTTGTCGATGGCGTGATGGGCGGCGAGGCGGATGTTGCGGTCCGCGAAGCCTTCGTCATGGCGGACCTGCAAGAGGATGACGCGGGTGATCGGGTTCAACTCGGCCGTCAGGTTCGGCTGGGCGCGCAGCCGCGCCACCTCGCGCACCGGGACATTGATCGTGAGGTCCACCTGCCCGGACTGAACGGCGGCGACGCGCGCCGAGGGGTCCTTGATGATCTCCACCGTGATCCGCCGCAGCTTCGGCTTCGGCCCCCAATACGCGTCGTTGCGTTCCAGCACGATGCGCGCATTCATCTGGTATTCGACGAGCTTGTACGGCCCGGTGCCGACCGGCTTGGCGTTGAAGCCCTCCAGCCCGACCTTCTCCATGTAATCCTTCGGCACCATGTAGCTGCCGAGAAAGCCCAGCCACACCGGCGCCGTCGGGCTGGGTGCCTTGAATTTCATCACCGCCTTGGTCGGCGAGACGATCTCAATATCCTCCACATTCCGCCAGGACTGGGCGATATCCACCTTGTGCCCGGCCTTGATGCGCTCGTGGAAGGTCCAGCGGAAATCCGCCGAGGTCATCTTGTCGCCATTGTGGAACAGCACGTCGTCGCGCAATTCCACGGCGAGGCTCATCGCCCCCGGCCCCATCTCCCACTTGCTGATCAGGTTCGGGATCAGCTTCAGCGCGGGATTCTGATCCAGCGGCTGGTCGAACACCATCTTGAAGATCGACTGCGCGTCCGGCACGAAGCGCTGGTTGGGGTCCCAGGCCGGCACGTCGGACGGCCAGCCGATGGTCACCGCGTCCGCCCCCTGGGCGAAGCCGGCGGCGGGCAGCCCGGCAGCAGCCAGCAGGCCCAACAGGCCGCGGCGCGAGAGGTCGTTCATGGCAATGGCTCCTGCGTCTATGCAACGGCCAGTCTGGGGGCGAAGATCGCGGCCGTGGAAGGGGTTATCGCGGCGAGGGCTTTGCAAATCCGCGCCGGGCGCCGCACCCTGCCGGCTGCCGCCCCTCCAACCGAGAACCAAGCAATGCCGATGACCACTCACCCGCTTCATTCCGCCGCCAACCGCCGCATGCTGGGCCTCTAATGCGCATCCGCCTCGGCATGGTCGGCGGCGGCGAGGGTGCCTTCATCGGCGCGGTCCATCGCATCGCCGCCCGGCTGGACGGGCAGTTCGAGCTCGTCTGCGGCGCCTTCGCCGCCGCCCCCAGGCGCGCCCTCGCCTCCGCCGATGCCCTCGGCGTGCGCGGCTACGCCAACTACCAGGCGATGTTCGACGCCGAAGCCTGCCGGCCGGAGGGAATGCAGGCGGTGGTGATCGTTACCCCCAACCACCTGCACATCCCTGTCGCCCGCGCCGCCCTCGCCGCCGGCTTCCACGTCATCTGCGACAAGCCGCTGGCCGCCACGCTGGAGGAGGCGCAATCACTGCGCGTGCCCGCCGGCCGCGTCTTCGCCATCACCTATAACTATTCCGCCAGCCCGATGATCCGCCAGGCCCGCGCAATGGTCGCCGCGGGAGCGCTCGGTGCCATTCGCGTCGTGCAGGTTGAATACGCCCAGGCCTGGCTGGCCGAGAACATCGAGTCCACGGGCCAGAAGCAGGCGGAGTGGCGGACCGACCCGGTCCGCACTGGCCCGGGCGGGGCCATCGGCGATATCGGTACCCACGCCTTCCACTTGGCAGGCTTCACGACCGGCTTGGCACCCGACGCGCTGCTCGCCGACCTCCACCGCATGGTTCCTGACCGCCGCGTGGACGACAACGCGCATATCCTGCTGCGCTATCCCTCCGGCGCCCGCGGCATGATCTGGGCCAGCCAGATCGCCCACGGCCACGATAACGATCTGCGCCTGCGCCTCTACGGCGAGGCCGGTAGCCTCGAATGGCACCAGGAGGAGCCCGACCGCCTCTGGCACACCCCGGCCGGCGAGCCGAAGCGCCTGATCACCCGCGCCGGTGCCGGCGCGGGGCCGGAGGCCGCCCGCATGAGCCGCGTGCCGCCCGGCCACCCGGAAGGCTATCTCGAAGCCTTCGCCGGGCTCTACAGCGAGATCGCAGCCACCATCCGCAACGGCGGCACGCCGCCGGAGGGCGCCAGCTTCCCCACCCTGGCCGACGGCCTCGCCGGCGTCCGCTTCGTCGACACCGCCGTCCGCTCGTCGGCGGCCGGCGGTGTCTGGCTCGCGCTGTAGCTCAGTCCGCCGCCGTGCCGTAGGGAATGTTCCGCCCGCCATAGCGGCGAACCCGGATGTTCGCCTGCTCGGCATGCCCGGCAAACCCCTCCAGCATGCACAGCCGCGAGCAATACTCGCCGATCTTAGCCGAGGCCGCGTCGGTCAGCACCCGCTGGTAGGTGACGGTCTTCATGAACTTGCCCACCCAAAGCCCGCCGGTGTAGCGCGCCGCCTTCTTCGTCGGCAGCGTGTGGTTGGTGCCGATGACCTTGTCGCCATACGACACGTTGGTGCGCGGCCCGAGGAACAACGCTCCGTAGTTGGTCATGTTGGCGAGGAAGTAATCGTCATCGCGCGTCATCACCTGCACATGCTCCGAGGCGATGAAGTCCGCCTGCGCCAGCATCTCCTCCCGCGTATCGCAGACGATCACCTCCCCGTAGTCGCGCCAGGCGGCCGCGGCCACGGCGGCGGTGGGCAGGATGGTAAGCAGCCGCTCGATCTCCGCCATCGTCTCGCGCGCCAGCTTCTCAGAATCGGTGAGCAGGATCGCCGGCGAGTTCGGCCCGTGCTCCGCCTGGCCCAGCAGGTCGGTGGCGCAAAGCTCGCCGTCCACCGTGTCATCGGCAATCACCAGCGTCTCCGTCGGCCCGGCAAACAGATCGATGCCGACGCGGCCGTACAGCTGCCGCTTCGCCTCCGCCACATAGGCATTGCCAGGCCCGACGAGCATATCGACCGACGCGATCGTCTCCGTCCCCAGCGCCATCGCGCCCACCGCCTGGATGCCGCCGAGGCAATAGATCGTCTCCGCCCCCGCCAGATGCTGCGCCGCCACGATCGCAGGCGCCGGCCTGCCGTGGAACGGCGGCGCGCAGGTGACGATGCGCTTCACCCCCGCGACCTTCGCCGTCACCACCGACATATGCGCCGAGGCCAGCAGCGGATACTTGCCGCCCGGCACGTAGCAGCCCACCGAATTCACCGGCAGGTTCTTGTGCCCCAGGATCACCCCCGGCAGCGTTTCCACCTCGATATCGCGCAGCGCCTCCTTCTGGTGCTGCGCGAAGTTGCGCACCTGCTCCTGCGCGAACCGAATATCGTCGAGATCGCGGGCGGAGAGCTCCGAGAGGCAGCCGCGGATTTCCGCATCGGTCAGCCGGTAATCGGCGCGGTCCCACTTGTCGAACTTGATCGACATCTCCCGCACGGCGGCGTCGCCCCGCTTGGCGATGTCGGCCAGCAGGCCTTCGACGGTTGTCCGCACGGCAGCATCGTCTTCGGCCCGCTCGCCGAGGCTGCGGGCAGTCTTGAGGTGACGGATCATCCTGGTCTCGCTTTGGCTACTTGTTGTGGTCCGGGCGCGGCGGGGTCTTGCGGCCCTCGTCGTATTCCTCCCAGCCGTGTCCCTGGAAGGGGTCCACGCCGAGTTGGCGCAGAACATGCGGAAAATCCACCATCACCCAGTTGTCGGCAATCCGGCCGTCGGTGACTTTCCAGAAGTCCATGTAGCGGATTTCCACCCGCTTGCCGGTCGGCGCGATGCCCATGAACTCGCCGGAATGCGTCGCCTCCTGCCGGCCGAAGCTCGCCGCCCATTCGCCCTGCACGATCCGCGCCTCGTCGATCGCGACCTTGTCGGAAAACGCCGCCTGGAACGGCCGCTGCCAGTTCTCTTGGAACGCTGCCAAGCCGCGCTTGGTGCCGCACCCGGCATTGCCGAACCACGTGAAGCCGGGATGGAAAAACGCCGCCATGCCGTTGATCTGATGATCGTTCAGCCCGTCCACCATGCCCTCGATCACCGCCTGGGTCTCGGCGGTTTTCGAAAGGTCGTTGTCGCGGGTCAGAGCCGCCTGCTCAGGTCGCGCACCGGTCATCGGCTACCCCTTCACCGCGCCCTGCGTCAGGCCGGAGACGATCTGTTTCTGGAACGCCATCACCAGCACGAACAGCGGCGCGGTGATCGAAACCGCCGCCGCAATCGCCTCGATCTGGTCGGAGGCACGGGTATCCCGATTGAGAAACTGCGTGATCGCCGGCACCATCGTCATCGACTGCGCGTCAAGCAGCAGCGCGGTGACGAGGTAGTCGTTGTAGGCCAGCAGAAAGCTGAACAGCCCTGTCGTCACCACCCCCGGCCACATCACCGGCATGATCACCCGCCAGAACGCCTCGAAATGCGTACAGCCATCGACACGCGCCGCCTCATCCAACTCGGCAGGGATACCGTCGAAAAAGCTCCGCATCATCCAGATCGTAAACGGCTGGTTGATCGAGACGAGCACGACGATGATCGCCCAAGGCTGGCCGTAGAGCGACGGCGGCGCCGCACTGAACAGGTGCAGGAGCCAGCCGATCCCCGGCGCATCCCACAGCGGCATCAGCAACTCGCGCGAGTTGAGGAACGCCGGAATATACCCGGTCACCAGCACCGAATGCGGCAGGGCGCGGAAAACCAGCGCGATGACCAGCAGCCAGAACGCGAGGTTGGATCGCGCCCGCGCCAGCCCATACCCCGCCAGCGTGCCGACCGTCAGCGAGATCACCACCACGCCCGCCGTAACCAGCATCGAATTCCCGAAATTGCGGTAGAACTCATAGCTGACCCACACCGCCCGGTAGTGCTCCAGCGTCACCCCCAGCACCGGCGTCGCGATCCCGCCC
>CAMCJI010000320.1 GCA_945874805.1 Asaia bogorensis
CAAGACGACGCTTCTGACCCTGGTGGGCGCGCTGCGGGCGATGCAGGAGGGCAGTTGCGTGGTGCTGGGGCAGGAGTTGGCCCAGGCGCGGGAGGCTGAGCGGGTGGCGTTGCGGCGGCGGATCGGCTTTATTTTTCAACAGCATAATCTGCTGGGGTTCCTGACGGCGCGGCAGAATGTGGCGATGGCGCTGGAACTCGATCCTGGCAGCACCGAGGCGGGGCGGCTGGCGGCGGCCGGCGAGATGCTGGCCGCGGTGGGGCTGGCGGAGAAGACGGAGTCCCTACCCAACCAGCTTTCCGGCGGGCAGCGGCAGCGGGTGGCGGTGGCCCGGGCGCTGGCGGGGAGTCCAGGGCTTTTGCTGGCCGATGAGCCGACGGCGGCACTCGACCGGCAGAGCGGCGGGGATGTGGTGCGGCTTTTGACCGACCTCGCCCGCAAGCGGGCGGTGCCGATTTTGCTGGTGACGCATGATCCGCGGATTTTGGATATCGCCGACCGGATCGTGGCGATGGAGGATGGGCGTATCGTCAACCGGGATGCGGCGCGTATTTGATTTGATTTCGGAATAATATAGGGCGTGGTTTCCCCTTCGCTATCCGGCGGCGATTTTTCGTCGGATGTGGGTGAGGTTGGGGATGGGCAGCGGGAAGTGCGGCGGCAGACGGCCATAGACGGCGGTGAGATCGGCGGCACTCATCCGGTCGATCTGGGCGCGGGTGAAGCCGATGGGCCTGAGGCGCAGGCGGGGTTTCGGTTCGGCCCTGGGGCGCGGTTTGCGGGGGCGCCTGGGGAGGGCGAGCCAGGCCGGCGGGGCGATGCCATACATCCGGCAGAGCGGGCGGAGCAGGCGGCCGGTCTGCGGGGCGGCGGCGGCGAGGGCCGCGATCTCGGGGTCGGCGAGCATGCGCTCGACTGTCGAGATGCCGAAGCTGGCGTGTGGGCAGAGGTGGAGCAGCCAGGCGCGGCGGCCGGGCAGGCGCACGCCGGCGAAGGGGGTGGCCGGCGGGGCCGGGCGCGGGCCGGCGGGGCGCTTGCGGGGGGGACGCGGGGTCAGATTCCGCCCGGCCTGCCAGCGCAGCGCGAGCCGGTCGAGGCGGGTGAGCATGCGGCGCAGGCGGGTCCAAAGCAGGCCGAGGACGGGGGCGAGGAGGCGATTCAGGGCGGCATGATGCGCGAGGGTGCGGCACACCGCATCGATTGGGCTGGCGTAGCTCTGCGCCAGGGGGGTGGAGAGGGGGAGGGTCATGATTTAGTTATTATAAGTGACGTTTTTAGCGGCGGCAAGGGGGATTTTTGGGGGTGGGTAGCAAGCTGGTGCAGTGCCGGAGTGGCACTGCACCCTACGCCGGTTCGCTGAAGCGATCAGGCGGTGAGATCGTTGTATCTATCCAACACCGAGTTCGTCTGCGTCAGGAATGCCGCTACGGCAGACCCCACTCTGGCTGCATTGACCATCACCTTGGCGGTCCTCGTCAGTTGATCAGTGACTTGGCTTAAGGCTTGCAGCGCGGCTGCAGTCCCTTCTAAATTCAACATCGCTCTTGTGGCAGCAGCCTCGATGTCTGTCCGCTTTGCCTGAATCTTAAGTTTTTCGAGGTCGATCTCTAGTTTTTCGTTTGCGGTAGAGGCCTTAGCCTTCAATATTTGCAACTGGGCGATTTTCATTTCGCACGCGGCAAGCTGCTTGTTCCGTTCTACCTTAATGTCTTCGATCGAGACAGCCATCGGCCTTACTCCTTTTTGTTACTGCTTCCTTAACTTCTCGAATGCGTCGCTGGCGGCTTGCGCCTTTTCCAGGAACGCCTCCGCGGCCTTCTGGATCTCCTCAAGGTCCGGCTTCGGGTTTTGCAGGGCCTGGTCGAGCTTGGAGTGAGTGTCCTGAAGCGCCGCCGCGGTTGCGTCCGGGTCGATCTTGCGGACGGTTTCGATCGCAGCTGCCGTCGCGACCAGGTCGTCATGTGCACCGAGCCAATCACTGCGGCCTTTCGCCGTGGGTAACTGCTGCCGGATCGTGATGGCCATGGCAAAGAGCGTCTGGATCCGCTCTTGCTTCTGCGTACGCAGCTTTGACACGACCGAAGCAACAAGCTGATCAACTGGCTGTTGAGCAGAGTGAACGCCAGTTTTCAGTGCGTTCAGGCGCTCGAAATCGAGGGCCTGCCCGAAGAGCCACAGACCGGCAGAGAAGACCGTGGAGAGTGCTTCGGCTTGCGGTGCGATCACCTTGGGTATCTTGCCAAAGGCGGCGGTGACCGCCTTGGACGCCTTGTCCAGATCCTCGCGATCCTTCGCGTTCGTGATTGCCTGAAGTGCGGCGGCGTAGGCGCGCAGGGCCTGGGCGACCTGGGCTGCCGTCGGCTCGGATGCAACCGGGGCTGCGGGGGCAGCGGCGGGCGGATCGGGGGGCGTAACCACACAGGGTAGCGTGGCTCCCACAGCAATGGCGTCGCAACCGGCGGTGATGTCGAGAGTTGGCCGGCTGTGAAGCCTTTTCTGACGGACCAGCGCGAGTTGGTCCTCGCGCCCGCTTGCCTCGCCCTTGGCGACGGAGTCCGCAAAGCCGGTGATACCCTTGGCGAAGGTGTCTACCTGGGTCGAGTATCGGTAGGGCGAGCAGCCGGCCAGGAGGGCGGTGGCGAGCAGGAGGGTGGGGCCGGCGGTGGCGCGGCGGGGGGGTTTGGGCTGGGGGGTCATTTTGGCTCCTTCCCTGTGGGCCTGGGGTCAGGCTGCGGGGGAGGTATGCCGGAGGGGGCGTCAGCCGGACGTCAGCCGATCGTTCCCGAGTCGGGGGTCTGGGGGATGGGCGAGTGATGGGGTGCTGGTCGGCGGAGCGAAGGCGTGGGTCCTCGGGACAACCCTCCGCTGGCCTTCCAACTGGCCAAAGTAGGCCAGTTGGAACCTTTGCCTGCTTCGCCCGAGGATGACGGTTCTCTTTGGCTTAGCGGAAAACCAATACTTGGGGCGGCTGAGCCAACCTAACGTCTAAACGTTTTTTGGTTCTTTTTTTCAAAAAAGAACGCGCTTGCCTTGCCTAAAAGTCTTCGACTTTTTCGACGCCGCGGAGGGCTTTCATGGCTTGGGCGAGGCGGGGGGTGACGTTGTAGCCGTCTCGCAGGGCGATTTCGGTGTCCTGTTCCGCGCTTTCGCGGGCGACGAGGATGACGCGGCCGCGGCCGCCGGATTCTCGGGCGAGGAGGTCGCGGATGTGGGGGACGGCTTCGGTTTCGGCGAGCCAGATTTTCATGCCCGAGCCGGATTGGCTGGCGGCTTTTTCCAGGCCCTGGGCTTCGACGGCGGTGATGCGCAGGGCCTCGCCTTCCAGGCGGATGTCGGCGGTGACGAGGATGGGGGTGCCGGCGGCCAGCAGTTCGCGGCAGCGGCCGAGGGTTTCGCTGAAGAAGGTGACTTCGTAGCTGCCGGCGCCGTCTGACAGGCGGACCCAGGCCATGCGGCTGCCGGTGCGGGTGATGCGTTCCTTGCTGTTCACCACGGTGCCGGCGAGTTTGACGCGGGCGGGGCCTTGCTGGGCGCGGGCTTCGAGCTGGGTGCTCGGCACGACGGCGAGGCGGCGGAGCGCCTGGGTGTAGGCGTCGAGCGGGTGGGAGGTGAGGTGGAAGCCGATGGCTTCGGCCTCGTAGGACAGGCGGTCCATGTCCGGCCAGTCCGGCAGGGCGGCGAGGCGGATGGGTTCGGGGGCGTTGCCGCGGGCGAAGAGGCCGATCTGGCCGGAGCCCTTCTCCTCGGTGGTGGCCTGGGCGCGGCGCAGGATGGGCTCGGCGGCGGCGAAGGCGCGGGCGCGGTTGGGCTCGATGCCGTCGAACGCGCCGGCGCGGGCGAGGTTTTCGAGCTGCATCTTGTTGACCTGGCGGGGGTCCACGCGGGTGGCGAGGTCGGCCATGTCTTCGAAGCGGGAATAGCCGCGGGCGGCGGTGATGGCCTGCATGGCGGCGACGCCGACTTTTTTGACGGCGGCGAGGGCGTAGCGGATGCACAGGCGTTTCTCGTCGTCGCGTTCGAGGGAGAAGTCGGCCTGGCTGCGGTTGATGTCGGGCGGGAGGACGCGGATTTTCATGCGCGCGGCCTCCTGCTTGAGGGCGGCGAGCTTGTCGGTGTTGGAGATGGCGGCGGACATGCAGGCGGCGAGGAAGGCTTCGGGGTGGTTGGCCTTCATCCAGGCGGTTTGGTAGGCGACCAGGGCGTAGGCGGCGGCGTGGGATTTGTTGAAGCCGTAGTCGGCGAACTTGGCCATGAGGTCGAACACCTCCTCGGCCTTGGCCGGCGGGATGCCGCGGCCGGTGGCGCCTTCGACGAAGGTGGCGCGCTGGGCGTCCATCTCGGCCCTGATCTTCTTGCCCATGGCGCGGCGGAGGAGGTCCGCCCCGCCCAGAGAGTAGCCGGCCATGGTCTGGGAGATGGTCATCACCTGTTCCTGGTAGACCATGATCCCGTAGGTTTCGGCGAGCGTGTCGTGGATGTCGGGGTGGGGGGCTTCCCAGGCTTCGCCGTGTTTGCGGGCGCAGTAGGCGGGGATGTTGGCCATCGGGCCGGGGCGGTAGAGGGCGACGGCGGCGATGAGGTCCTCGAAGCGGTCCGGGCGCATCTGGCGCAGGACGTCGCGCATGCCCTGGCCTTCGAACTGGAAGACGCCGCCGGCGTCGCCATGGGCGAGCATTTCGGAGGTTTTCGCGTCGTCCAGCGGCAGGGAGTCGATATCCACCGTGATGCGCTCGGCCTTGAGGTAGGCGACGGCACGCTTGAGGATGGTGAGCGTGGTGAGGCCGAGGAAGTCGAACTTCACGAGGCCGGCCTGCTCGACGTATTTCATCGAGTACTGGGTGACGAGGAAGTCGGTTTTCTGGTCGCGGTAGATGGGGACGAGCTCGGTCAGCGGGCGGTCG
>CAMCJI010000321.1 GCA_945874805.1 Asaia bogorensis
TCCAGCACCTGCACCGGCACGAGCCCGTAGGGATGGCCGACGAGCGCGAAGGAGGCCGCCCGCAGCGGCAGGGTGGCAAAGCCGAGCAGCAGCACCGGCCGCCGCCCGATCGCCTCCGCCACCCGCCCCGCGAACGGCGCCAGCGCCGCGACGACGATCTGCGGCACGATGATATAGGCGGCCACCAGCAGCCCCGCCGTGTTGCCGGCCCGCCGGCTCACCTCCGGCGAGGCGACGGCGAGCAGGGCGGCGGAGGCCAGATTGAACAGCACGGCGCAGGCGATGAACACCAGCCTCCGCCGGTCGCGCAGCAGTGGCAGCACCGCACCGCTCGGCTCGCGCGGGTGATCGGCCAGATGCGCGTGCGGGTGTGGCGGCCGCCGGCGCGGCCGGGCCGTGCGCGGGCGGGTGAACGCCAGGGCTGCGATGGCCGGCAGGCAGAGCAGGGCCGTCAGGATCAGCACCGCGCGCTCGCTGAACAGGCTGGCGATCAGCCCCATCGCCGCGGCACCCACGCCGCTGCCGATGGCGGACCAGCGGGCATTGCGCCCCACCCGCTCGCCGAAGCCGCGCGGCCCGGCAATCGCCCGGGTCAGCGCGATCAGGCCGGGATACAGCACGCTGCCGGCCGCGGCGACGAGGATGAGGGCGAGGAAGCCGGTCAGCGGCACCGGCGCCAGCGCCAGCAGCAGGGCGCCCGCCGCGAGCAGGCCGATCGCCCCGCCGAGCAGCAGGCGCACCCGCGCCGCTGCGTCCACCAGCGCGCCGGCGGGCACCTGTGTTGCCATGAAGGCGAGGGTCTGCACCGTCAGCGCGGCGCCGATCTGCGCCTGGCTCCAGCCCTGCTCGGCCAGGAAGATCGCGACGAAGGCGCCGAATCCGGTCTGCACGGCCGCGGTGAAGAAGGCGAGCCAGTCGAGCCCGGCAGCGGCGTGCCGCCGCGTCATCGGCCGGCGGCTCGGATCAGTTGTAGAGCTTGACCTTCGAGGGATCGTTCAGGCTGATCGGGTCCAGCTGCTTGGCCTCCCCGCTGCCCCCGCCGAACAGCGGCGGCCCGGGCATCCGCGACGCGGCAAACACCGCCAGCCCCAGGCCGAGGGCGAACAATACGACGATCAGCACGGGGTTCATGGGCATGAAAGAATATATGTGCTTGGCGATGCTGCGCTGCAAGATTCAAATTGCGACGGGCCTGTTGCATTGCGCATGTCCATCCCGGCTGGAATGATACCCCGGTATGACGGGGGCTGTGCGATGCAGGCTATCACCGAAACCACCTGGGATGTGATCGTCGTCGGCGCCGGCTCCGCGGGCGCGGTGCTGGCCCACCGGTTGAGCGCCGACCCCGCCCGGCGCGTGCTGCTGCTGGAGGCCGGGCAGGGCTGGCGTGCGGGCGAGGCGCCGGCTGCCATGCAGAGCGCCAACCCGCTTGCCATGATCCTGCCGCCCGATTTGCAGGCGCAGTGGCAATGGCCGGGCCTGATGGCGCGGCGCACCGCCGTGCAGGCGCCGCGGCTGTACTGGCGCGGCCGCGGCCTCGGCGGCTCCTCGGCGGTGAACGCCCAGATCGCCATCCGCGGCGTCGCCGACGCCTTCGACGCCTGGGCCGAGGCGGGATGCGAGGGCTGGTCCTTCGCCAGCCTGCTGCCGCACATGAACCGCATCGAGGCTGACCCCAAGGGCGGCGCCTTCCACGGCAGCGACGGCCCGGTGCCGGTGCATCGCCCGCCGCTCGAGGCCTGGGGGCCGGTCGGGCTGGGCCTGCGCGATGCCGCCCTGGCCGCCGGCTATCCCTGGCTCGACGATCTCAACGGGCCGGAGGGCGAGGGGGTTGCCTGCTACCCCATCAACAATCGCGGCGGTGTGCGGGTCTCCACCAACGAGGCCTTCCTGGAGCCGGCGCGCGGGCGGGCGAACCTGACCATCCAGCCGGATGCCCTGGTCGATCAGGTGCTGTTCGAGGGTGCGCAGGCCCGCGGCGTGCGCGTGCGCCTGCCCTCCGGCTGGGCCGATCTCGCGGCGCGCGAGGTGGTGCTGAGCGCCGGCGCCGTGCACTCGCCGGCGATCCTGCTGCGCTCCGGCGTGGGGGCCGCGGCGCGGGTGCAGGCGCTGGGCAAGGCGGTGGTGCGCGACCTGCCGGAGGTCGGCCGCAACTTCATCGACCATCCCGTCGTGCGCGCGGTGCTGACCCTGCATCCCCACCTGCGCCAGACCGACCCGAACGCGCGGCATACCGAATGCTGCCTCGCCTATTCCTCGGGCCTCGCCGGCGGCGGGCGGCGGGACATGCTGATGATCGCGATGAACCATCGCGGCTTCGGCCCGAACGGCGCCGATCCCGGCAGCCTGGCCGTCGGCGTCTATGAAGCGTTCTCGCGGGGCGAGGTCGTGGTCAGCAACCCCGACCCCACCGCCGATCCGCTGGTGGAGGAGAACATGCTGGCCGACGAGCGCGACCGCATCCGCCTGCGCGACGGCATCCGCCGCGCCGCCGCCCTGCTGGCCCAGCCGGCGCTGGCCGGAATCGCGGCCACGCCGACCTTCGGCGCCACCGACATCCCCTTCGCCACGCTGCCGTCCCTGCCGGTGGCCGAGCAGGACGCGCTGATGCTCGCTGAATGCGCCGACGCCCAGCATGCCTCGGGCACCTGCCGGATGAGCGCCTGGGAGGACCCGCGCGGCGTGGTCGATCCGGACGGGCGGGTAAAGGGCCTGCGCGGCCTGCGGGTGGCGGATGCCTCGGTGATGCCGGCCGATTGCCGGGCGAACACGCATTTCACCTGCATGCTGATCGGCGAGGCGATGGCCGCCCGGATGATCAGCGGGTGAGCCGCCGGGCGGCGAACATCCCCGCCAGCATCGCCAGCATGAACGGCAGCGCCTGCGCCATCCCGGTGCCCAGCAGCACGAAGGCAGGGCCGGGGCACAGCCCGGCCAGCCCCCAGCCGATGCCGAAGATCGCCGGGCCGAGCAGGATGCGCCGGTCGATGGCGGTGGCCGTCGGCAGTTCGAACCGCGGCGCCAGCAGCGGCGCGCTGCGGCGCAGCACCAGCCGGTAGCCCGGCAGGGTGACGGCAATCGCACCGGCCATGACGAAGGCCAGGCTGGGGTCCCACTGGCCCCTGCCGATCGCGGCGATGTCGAGGAAGGCGAGCACCTTGGCCGGGTTGGCCATGCCGGCCAGGATCAGGCCGAGGCCGAAGACCAGACCGATGGCGAAATGCAGCAGGATCATCGCGGGCCTCATCCCAGCAGTTGGACAATGAACACGGTGGCGATGGCGCTCGCCATGAACGTCCCCGTCGCCACCAGCGAGCGCAGCGACAGGCGCGAGAGCCCGCAGATGCCGTGGCCGGAGGTGCAGCCGTTGCCAAACACCGCCCCGAAGCCCACCAGCAGCCCGGCGAGGATCAGCACCGGCATGCCGGCCGCGATCTGCGGCACCGGCGCCGCCCCGGTGATCCCAAGCCACGCGAGCGGGGCGGCGATCAGCCCGGCAAGGAAGGCGATGCGCCAGCCCGCTCCCTCACCGGCCGGCGGCAGCAGGCGGGCGGCGATGCCGCTGATGCCGGCGATCCGCCCGGTGGTCGCCATCATCGCGACCACCGCGAGCCCGATCAGCGCCCCGCCAGCCAGCGCCGGCAGCGGCGAAAATCCGTCGCCCATGGTCAACTCCGGAAGCCGAACAGGGTATAGGCCGGGCACCAGCGGATCGTCGCCGTCAGCAGCATCACGGCACCGGCCGCAGGAATTGCCCAGCGCCATGCACCCATTCCGAGAAACAGGTCGGCGAGGCCCGGGATGAACGTTACCATCAGCAGGATGGCGCCGAGGATGAAGCGAGCGGTCCGGTCGAACGATCCGATATTGGCCATGTCACTCTCCTGTTGGATGTCGAAATTTAGTATATACGAAAATACAAAAAGATGGCAAGCTGACTCATGACCCCAAACGCCGATATTGCCGTGCTTGAAGCCCGCGCCGGCGATGCCGCGGAGTTGCTGGGGGCGATGGCCAATGCCAAGCGGCTGTTGGTGATGTGCTACCTGCTGGACGGCGAGCGCTCGGCCGGGCAGCTGGCCGGCATGGTCGGTCTCGCACCGGCGGCGCTGTCGCAGCATCTGGGGAAGATGCGTGCGCAGGGGCTCGTGGCCACCCGGCGGGACGGGCAGACGATCCATTACCGCCTGGCCAGCGATGAGGTCCGCGCCGTGTTGCAGACGCTCTATCAGCTCTACTGCGCGCCGCCCTCGTAGCTGTTGCGCAGGGTGCCGATGCCGTCGATCACCACTTCGACGGTCATGCCCGGCCGCATCGGCAGCACGCCCAGCGAGGTGCCGCAGGTGATGAGGTCGCCGGGTTCCAACGTCATCTCCCGTGAGATCAGGCTGACGATGCGGGCGGGGGGCAGGATCATGTCGGCGATCGGGTAGTTCTGCCGCTCGCGGCCGCCGAGCAGGGTGCGCACGACCAGGGTGGCGGGGTCCAGGCCGGTGGCGATGGCCGGGCCGACGGGGCCGAAGCCGTCGCAGCTTTTGGCGCGGGCCCATTGCGGGAAGACCGGGTCGCCGAACAGGCCGGCGGCGGTGATGTCGTTGACGCAGGTGTAGCCGAAGATGCGCTCGGCGGCTTCCGCCTCGCTCACCGCGGTGCAGCGCTGGCCGATCACCACGCCGAGCTCGCCTTCATAGACGACGCGGCCGTCATAGCCCGGGGGCGCGCGGAAGCTGTCGCCGGGGCCGATGACCGAGGAGGTGGCTTTCAGGAAATACAGCGGCTCCGTCGGGATGGCGTCGCCGGTTTTGGCGGCCAGCGCGTGGAAGTTGTTCCACAGGCCGATGAACTTGCCGGGTACCACCGGGGCGAGCAGGCGGACCGCATCGGCGGGCAGGCTCTC
>CAMCJI010000322.1 GCA_945874805.1 Asaia bogorensis
GGGAATCCCCTGATTTCAAGCCGTCTCCGCGACGAAGTGGCCCGACTTACGCAACAGGTCTATTGAAGCTGAAGTAATCGACGCGTGTCGACGGCCAAAGCTCCATCCGCAAATTCGCATCGGCCTGCAACTCCGCCACACGCGCATACGGAATGAACTCGGCGCCGTGAATCTCCCCCGCCTTCAGCTTCAGGATCCGCGTCGCATCATCGGGAATGATCTGGAACTCCACTTCGTCCAGATACGGCAGCGTCTTCCCATCATCGCCCTGCCGCCAGTAATGCGGGTTGCGCACCAGCAACATCCGCTGCCCACGCCGCCAGTCGGACAGCACGAACGGCCCGGTCCCGATCGGCTTCTCGCCGAACGCCAGCGCCTTCGCCTTCGCATCCGCCCCTGGCGCCGCATCCACCAGCGCCCCAGGCAGGATGCCCGTATTGAAGGTCGCCAGCGCCGCCAGCAGCGTCGGATCGGGGGTCTTCAGCTTCAGCACCACGCTGCCCGGCCCTGCCACCACAACCTCGTCGATCGACTTGATCATGCCGTTCCAGGCACCGTTCTTCGGGTCGCGCGCACGATCCAACGACCATTTCACATCCCCCGCCGTCATCGCCAACCCGTTGGAGAACTTCACGCCCTCGCGCAGCGTCAGCGTCAACGTCTTGCCGGCGTCAGACCATTCCCACTTCGTCGCCAACCCAGGCTGCAACCCAAGCCCGTCCGCCGTCGGAGATAAAAGCGTCTCGTAGATCGAGTTCATCACCCAGATATCCACGTTCGCATCGTTGAACACCGGGTCAAGTTCCAGGCTGTCGGCAGAGCGGGCATAGATCAGCCGCCCACCCCGAGCCGCCGCACTGGCAGCCCCACCCAACGACATCGTGGCCAAGCCAACACCAGCAGCCAGCACGGCACGGCGGGAAAGCGCGAACTTGTCGGTCATGGCGAAACCTCATCGTGTTGCAGTGCACACAGTGTCAGGTTACGTGCCGGTCACGCAAGAACAAGCGATCACCCGGCCGCGAAAGGTCAGGCAAGGGGAAGGCAAGCGTCTTCTTTTTTGAAAAAAAAGAAGCAAAAAACTTTTCTCCTGGCTTCGCCGCCCAGCCGAAGAGAAGCGTGAAATCACGGCGAAGCTATAAAATCCCCACCCCCAATAAAACGAACCCCGCGACCCACCCGAAAACCAAAGGATAAAAGTTTTTTTGCTTCTTTTTTTCCAAAAAAAGAAGACTCTTCCCCTACTTCCCCGACCGCAAAGCCCGCCAAACCCGCTCCGGCGTCGCCGGCATATCCAGCGTCACGACCCCCCGCGGCGCCAGCGCGTCCATCAGCGCGTTCATCACCGCCGGCGCCCCGCCGGCCGCCCCCGCCTCGCCGCAGCCCTTGATCCCCAGCGGATGCGTCGGCGCGTCGGTCGCCAGCGTCTCCAGCAGCAGCTCCGGCAGGTCGTCCGCCCGCGGCATCTGGTAGTCCATCAGCGACCCCGTCAGCACCTGCCCGCTTTCCGGATCATGCACCACCTGCTCGCACGCCGCCTGGCCGACGCCCTGCGCGACCCCCCCCTGCAACTGCCCTTGCAGCAGCATCGGATTCACCACCGCCCCGAAATCGTGCAGCATCGTGTAGCGCGCGAGCGTCCACGCCCCTGTCTCCGGGTCGATCTCCACCTCGGCGACGTGGCAGCCGTTCGGAAACGTCGGGCCGGAGGGCTTCCACCACCCCGTCCCGTCCAGCTGCGCCCCCGCCGGCAGCCGCCGCGCCACTGCCTGCAACCCGATCACCCGATCGGTGCCGACGATCCTGAAGCTGCCATCGACGAACGCCACATCCGCCACCGCCGCCTCCAGCGCATCGGCCGCCAGCGGCAGCGCCTTGGCGATGAGATCGCCCGACGCCTCCGTCAGCGCCGCCCCCGCCACCGGCACCGAGCGCGATCCCCCCGTCCCGTCGCCGTTCGGGATGCGATCGGTATCGCCCTGCACCACCTCGATATCGGCCGGGTCCATCCCCAGCCGCGCCGCGACGATCTGCGCGAACGCCGTCTCATGCCCCTGCCCGTTGGACATGGTGCCGACCAGCGCCTGCACCCGCCCATCCGGCCGCAATTCCAGCCAGGCGTTCTCCCCCGAGGAGCCGGCGACGCGCTCGCAATAATGCGCCCAGCCCAGCCCCCGCAGCATCCCCCGCCCCGCCGCCTCGGCCCGTCGCGCGGCAAAGCCCTCCTGATCCGCCCGCGCCATCGCGGTATCGAGCATCGCCGGAAAATCCCCGCTGTCGTACAGCAGCCCCAACCGCGTCGGATACGGCATGTCGGCCGGCGTCAGCAGATTGCGCCGCCGCAATTCCAGCCGGTCCATGCCGATCTCGCGCGCCGCATGATCCACCAGCCGCTCCAGCAGATACACCGCCTCCGGCCGCCCGGCGCCGCGATACACCTCCGTCGGCGCCGTGTTGCTGAACACCCCCTCCACCTCCACGGCGATGCACGGCAGCCGGTAAACCCCCGCATAGGCTGGCGTGTTCGTCGTCGGCGAGAGCTGCCCCGCCGGCGCCAGATACGCCCCCACCGCCGCGGTCGAGACCACCCTCAGCCCCAAGAACCGCGCCTGATCGTCCAGCGCCAGCTCGGCGGTATAGACATTGTCCCGCGCCTGATAATCGGAGAGGAAGCTGTCCCCCCGCTCGCCGATCCACGCCACCGCCCGCCCGACCCGCTTCGCCGCCCACAGCACCAGGATCTGCTCGGGATACAGCGCATTCTTGATGCCGAAACTGCCGCCCACATCGGCGACCACCACCCGCACCGCCGCCGTCTCCACCCGCAGCACGCCGGCCAGCGCATCGCGCAGCTTGTGCGGCATCTGCGTCCCGGTCACCAGCTCATACCGCCCCGCGACGACCTCCCCGATCGCCCCCCGGTTCTCCAGGCTGCCCACATGCACCCGGTTGTTGACGGCCGTGAGCCGCACCACCCGCGCCGCCCCAGCCGCCACCGCGTCCCAGGCCGCATGATCCCCGCCGCGCCAGCGAAAACAGATGTTCCCCGCCGCCTCATCCCACACCAGCGGCGCCCCCGCCTCGGCCGCCGCCGCCGTCCCCGTCACCTGCGGCAGTTCCTCGTACTCGACGAGAACCGCCTCAGCCGCATCCCGCGCCTGCTCCGCCGTCTCCGCCACCACCATCGCCACGCTGTCGCCGACAAACCGCACCCGCCCCACGCTCAACCCCGGATGCGCCGGCCGGAACGCAAACCCCTGATCCCCCGGCGTGCCCGGCAACCGGATCAGATCGCTCCCCGCCGGAATCCCCCCCAACCCATCCGCCGCATAATCCGCCCCCGTGAGCACCGCCAAAACCCCCGGCATCGCCTCAGCCTGTGCCGTGTCGATCCCGACAATCCGCGCATGCGCGTAAGGGCTGCGGATCACCACCGCATGCGCCATCCCCGGCCGCACGAGATCGGCAGTGAACTGCCCCCGGCCGGTCAACAGACGATGATCCTCCTTGCGCAGGATCGGCTGGCCGAAAGCGTTCTGGCCCATGTGCGGGGGTCCTTCTCTGGGGTCGAATGCAAGCTGTTCTTTTTTGAAAAAAAGAACCAAAAAACTTCTATCCGTTTGGCGCCCGGCTTGCACGCGGGAGCCGTGCGAAATTCGATCGCCACCGCGATCTCATTGACGTATCGTATTCAAACGTGCTTCTCTCCCACAGGTCGTGTGGAGGCGGGCTTGCGCTACGAAGGGATGTCGCTTCTGCACCTGCAATTGGAGCGTAAACGCCTCAATCGTTTAGCCGCCGGCGGCGTCATTCAGACCATGGCAATGATCCAAATCGGCCCCCTGTTTGGCAATAGCAATCTGACTAACGCATGCATCTTCGGGGTTGCCGGCATTGCACTTGCGTTTCTGGAACACACCATCCCCCAGCCCATCGGCCGAAAATCTAATGACCAAGACGGCTCGACTGCGCCATCCCTCCGCCCGCCGGCAGCCAGCACGTAGTGCCGTAAACCAAGAGATATGGTGCTCAGCCACATCGAATTGACATGATGCAATGAACAGCGTGAGGGAACGTGAGAACCTTGAGAATTAATATGCAATCGGCATCGATAGCTTTTCAGAAAACTATTACGTTGAAATACGTCATCACTTTAGCGCTAGGTATTGCGATTTTATAATTCACGATTCCAGAAGAAAATTTCTACTTGAATTTTTTTATTATTATTGCAGCACAGATATTTGTTTTTATATTAATTTTTGTCATAAATTACCGAAATCCCAATAGAAACGCTATGTAGATGATTTTTCTTTAACAAAAGTTTAGAGATTATTTGATAGGCAGTCTAACTCAGAATTGGTTCAACGATCGGCCGTAAACCGCCCCCGCCCGGTCAAAAGGCGATGATCCTCGTTGCGCAGAATCGGCTGGCCGAAAGCGTTCTGGCCCATGTGCGGGGTCCTTCTCTGGGGTCGAAAGCAAGCTGTTCTTTTTTGGAAAAAAACCAAAAAACTTTTATCCGTTTGCCGCTGAGCTTGCACGCAGGGACCGGGCAGAAATGGCTCTCTGGCGTACTTTCATTGACAGTTCGTATTCATACCCACTAACCTGGGCGCAGCGAAGGGAGTCCGGCTTGCGCTACCTCGGGATGTCACTGCTCGACTTCGAAGCGGAGCGCAAACGCGGGATGCGCGGCTGGGCCCATGGGATCATCTATGCCGTAGGTCTCATCCAGCTGCAGCCTCTGTTCGGCAACAGTCCTTTCACGGGGTTCTATATTAGACCTGTTGCGTAAGTCGGGCCACTTCGTCGCGGAGACGGCTTGAAATCAGGGGATTCCCAGATCACGGGTCGATAGGATT